>CALPNT020000027.1 GCA_943325005.2 Bifidobacterium breve
AAGCTTCCCTGTCCAAGGATGAGCGTCAGCGGCTGGCGGCGCTTTCCTCAGCCACGGCCAATGTGCTGCTGGCGCTGTTTGTGCTGGCGGTGGCGCTGCCGCTGGTGCCCCTCAGGCTCGCCGATCCCTTCTGGCAGCTGACCTTCACCGGTGCCTTCTGCACCAATGGCTTCCTGGCCCTGCTGGCGGTGCTGCTTCTGCACCTGGCGGCGGCGCTGGAGCCCCAGTCGGTTCGGCATCAGGCTCGCCTCCTGCTGGTGCGCCGGTGCTCCAGGACGGTGATGCTGGGCTTTCTGCTGTTGATTCCCCTACAGGGATTGGCCGCCTTGCGGGGTCTGGAGGCCGCCAAATCATTGGCCTATCGCGCCGGGATGGTGCAGGAGGACCGCCTGGCGCAGTTCCGCCAGGCGGTGGAGCGCTCCGGCACCATCGCCGAGCTCCAGGGCCAGCTCGCTGCGATCCAGGCACCGGCCCTCTCTCCGGCGGATCAGCGCCAGGGCCTGCCGGCCCTCAAGGCCGATCTGCTCTCCCAGATCAGGACGCAGGAAACCAGCCTGCGCAAGCAGGCCGGCCGGCGGGTTCCCATCGAGATGCTGATCAAAGAAAGCCTGAGGCTGCTGCTGTTGGCGCCGCTGCTGGCGATGGCCTTTGCCGTGAGCGCCCGGCGCACAGCCCCCCCGTGGTTTTTCGGGCCCTCGCAGAGCGATGACTTGACCGCCGAGAAGTCAGGAGGCCCGCCGCAGCCCTGCCTTCGCAGCTTTGGCTTCATTGACCCCGCATCGCTTCAGGCATAAGGTCTGTTGCAGTGTGTTGCGGTTCATCGCGGCATGCTGCAGCGCCTGTGTCGAGTGCACCTCGGCGCCCTTGCTCACCCACGGTGCCTGAACCGCCGGCTTGGACTTCACCGATCGCCTGGATCAACTCGAGCCGAATCGCCGCATGATGCGTAGCTGGATGCTCTCCAGCGGCATGCGGCTGAGCTTCGTTATCGCCATGAAAAGCCATCTGGGGCTGCTGGCGATCATCCGCTCCTTCTCGAATCCGTCTGTGATCAAGGGAATTGCCTCCACGGAGGAGGAGGCCTACCGCCGCATCCGCCAGAACAACCCCGGCATGCTGATCTGCAGCGATCAGATGGTGGAGGGCCATGGCTTCTCGCTCTGCCGCAGAGCCACCCAGGCCGTCATCGATCTGAGGGTTCTGATGGTGCTCACCCAAGCTGATGCTGATACCGGTCGCGCCCTCGAGAGTGGTGCGACGGCCGTGGTGTGCGAGGAAGATTTCCTCTCGCCCGAGATGGAGGTGATGCAAGCTCTGCTGGCGGCCGCCAACAACAAGCCTTATGTCTCCGGTACGGCACGGGCTCGCCTGCGCGAGCAGGAGACGATGGTTGCATCGCCGCAGGCGCTGACGCAACGGGAGAAGGGCGTGCTGATCCTGATGCTCAAGGGTGCGACCGACCGGGAGATCGCCGGGCACCTGCTGATCTCCATCCACACTGTCAAGGAGTACGGCAAAAGCATTCGCGGCAAGTATCAAGTCAAGACCCGCCTGCAGCTGATCAGTACGCTGCTGGAGCGGAGGAGGGCGCCTGCCGCTTCTGTGCCCACAGCGCGATGACCCCGTTGGGCGCGGCTGGGTGCTGGTCGAGTTTGTGGGCTGCGCCTGCTGAGCGGGGATGGTGGCTCCCTTGGCTTGGGGGAACCCGGCTTGCCTGAAGCCTGGTCAACGCTCCTCGCTTGCCAACGGGCCCTGCAGCTCCTGCACCAGCTCCACCAGCTCGACCAGATCGAGGGCGCCGCCCCGTTCGCCGCGGGGCTGCACCATCACGTGGCCGCGCGGGCTGACCGAAAAATAGGGATCCCCCCAGCGGTCGAGGCCATAGAGAGCGGCGCCGTCTCCGGCACTCCAAGAACCGCTGCTGGCGATGGGGACGGCCGCGGTGCCGGAGGGGTTGGCGAGCACCATCAGGCCTGGGGATGTGGCGGTAAGGATGGAGGCGAATCTAGGAGCTGGCAGCGCATCGCCAGAACCGAAACCAATCCTGGGGCTGGGTCCGCCTCGGCGCGACCGGGCGAGCCTGAAATCTGTCAGCGCAAGGTCCAGCACTTCAGGGGCAAGGTGGCTTCAAGGCCAGAGAAGCGATCGCCACGTCTTGGCAGGATCCCAGCGCACACTCGGCCACCTCAAGGGCAAGGTCGGCGGTCCTTCGCCAGCTGCTGGTTTCGCCGCAAACGCGGCTCTGACCATCCAGCCGCTGCCTACGCCTGATCCGTGGTGGTGTGGGGTAGCAAACTCCTCAGAGGCTGCAGAACAGTCGGTTGCGGCCATGGTTCCGTAGGCGCCCCATCGTCAGCCGGCAGCCAGTGTTCATGGGCTTTCGGCAAGGGCTGGGCAGAACGCCCGTCGGGTTTGCTCATGGGTTTTTCGGAATTCGCCTCAAAAGTCGCCTAAGTAAGGCATCGAGACGTGGACTTTTCGGCAAGGCGCTGTATGCATCTGAGCAAGGGTGGCGTGGGCCAGCAGATTTCTTAAGGGCACCTCGAAAAAGCCTGAATCTCCATCGTTGAGTGGCACGAGACCCTTCGCAATAACTCGCATGTGCAGGCCAAGGCTGAGCGCAATGGCCGATTTCTCGAAGTGCTCATTATGCTGCATAATGCTGCATAATGCTGCATAATGATGCAGAATTATCGGCTTGTGCAGGCTCGTGTTGCCCTCCTTCGTTGCTGCTGGCTCCGGGCTGCCCCCTGCTCACGTCCGGTCGCCGGCAGCCAGCGCCGGGTTCAGTCCCGCCGCTGGGGCTCTGGTGCTGGCCGGTCTGCTGTTGGGGCTGCTGCCTGGGCTCCAGGCCGCAGGCGCCGAGCCGCTGCCGCCGCTCCCCGGCCCGGCCGATCCGAAAGGCCCGTATATCAGTCTGGGTGCCGGTGCCAGTTGGCCCCAGCCGATCCACTACGACGACAATCAGCTGGGGCCGCTGCTGCCGATCGAAGGCACGGTGCTGGTCGATCCGGGTTTCAGCGCCGATGTGGGCCTGGGCTACGACTTCGGACGCTGGCGGACGGAGCTCAGCTACGTGCATCGCCAGGCCACGATCACCTCGTCGCAATGGACTGTGGGCCCGTTCCCACTGGCGGCGGCCGTGGCTGATCCGGTGGTGAGCAGCAACAGCGTCTTCGCCAGCCTCTATCTGGATCTGCCGGTGAAGGCTCGCCTGGTGCCCTATGTGGGCGGCGGCCTTGGTTATTCAGTGGTCAAGGCCAGTGCCACCACCATCAGCTTGCGGGGGGTGAGCCAATCCTTTGGTGGTGGCAACAACGGCACGCTGGTCTACCAGGCCAAGGCCGGCCTCAGCTTCCGGGCCTCCCCTCGCAGTGATCTGTTCAGCGAGGTGGTGTTTCAGGGGGCCCCGGGTCGCAGCAATGGCAGCCTTGAGCGCAGTGCGCTGAGTAGCTGGGGATTACGACTGGGCTGGCGCTTTCGCTTCGGCTCGCTCCAACCTGCTGGCGTGCCGGCTGCGGTCACGCCTTGAGCGTCGCGGCGCCGTCCGAGCCCTGGCCGGTGAGCAGGAGGAGCGGGCTGGCGATTGAGGGGCGGGCCGCCCGGGAGCTGAGCGGGGTGGATGGTCCAGGGCTGTGGCGTCAGCAGGGAGCGCAGGAGCCTGGGTGACCGCCTTGGGCCTTGGCGGATCATGAGCGGCCGGGAAAGAGCAGACCGCCATCCGTTCGTGGGACAGCCCCTGCCTGCACTCCACTACGGGCGCCTTTGCCGGCAGGCGGGTGGGAACTTTGCCGGATCTCGCACCCCCCAATTGGGGAGGGTTGGACCCAGGGCTGGCTCGGCGATGCAATTTCTGGGCTGAAATGAGGCTCTTTCGCTCTCTTTGGCCGGCACTTCGGGCTGGGCCTGGCTCGGAAGGAATCGACCCATGACACCAAGACAGCGGCCCATCGCCAGCTATCCCCCGCCACAGCGCTCCAGGGAGCATTGTTGCCGCCTCGACGACAGCCCCGAGGCGATATTGCTCAGCCTGGGTGCCGAAATCCGTCGCCTCAGTGGCGAACGACCGTTCAGCGTTGAGCTGGTGTTGAGGGAGCAGGTTTTTGTGCTGTTGCTCGATGGCTTTCGCCTGCAGCCGTTGCCTGGCGGCCTGAAGGGGCTGGTGCCGCCCCAGCCTGGCTTCCTGCACCGCCCTGGCCAGGAGGACCTCCCGGTTGGTCTGGCCACCCGGACCATGGCCCGAGGTTTCTGGCTGGCTGGTCAGGCGGCGCCGTGGCCCCAGGCCGGGGCTGTCGATCAAACGGTGGCTGCCCTGCTCCAGGCGGGCATGGGCTGGGTGCAGGTCGATGGCCAGGCGGCCGCGCTCTGTTTCCCCTCGCCGCCGCAAGCCGCATCGCTGAACGCGTCGCTGCCGGTGGACAGCGCTGAGGCGAGTGGCTGTGGAGATCGCCTGCCGAGAGCCGGTGCCGAGGCCCATCCATGCCGTCCGTCCGGGGATCGCTGGCTGTGATCGCCCTGGGCGAAGGTGCGCTTCCCCCTGATGCCGCTGCCGGTTTGTCCGGCCTGGGCTGACGCCGGCGCCGGCTTCCTCCAACCTGAAGGCGTCCTGCCTGCGCTGTTCGCTTTGCCATCCTCGCCTCCGCAGCTGCTTCGGTGCTCCTGGGTTGGTCTGTTGCTTGCTGCTCTGGGTCTCGCTGTCGGCGCTGCGGCCCTGGCGGCTGGCCCGCTGCCGGAGGTGGTGGCGGTGCCGTCGCGGCCCGCCTTCGTGACGCCGCCGGGGGCGATGGAGCGCGCGGCCAGCGTCGGCCAGGTGCTGCGGCCGGCCACCTTGTTGCGCACCCAGAAGCCGGGGCGCCTGCAGGTGCGGCTGGCGGATGGTCGCAGTTTCCGGCTCGGCGGTGATGCCTTGCTGCGCATCGGCAGCCGCGAGCTCGATCTGCAGCGTGGGCAGATCATCGCCTGGGTGAATCCCGGCAGCAAAGGTCAGGGCCGCCTGCGGATTCACACCCGCGTGGCCACCGCCTCCATCGAGGGCACCACGGTGTTCATTGAAGCCACGCCGACGCAAGTGAGGCTGTTCAGCTGGGAGGGCCAGGTGCGGGTCAACATCGCCAGCGGGCAGCAGGTTGTGCTTCAAAGCGGCGAGGAGCTGCTGTTCCGTGAGGCCGCCTGGCAGCCGAAGCGCCGCCTCAGCCGCGATGAGGCCCGGGCCCGCTCCAGCACCAGCATCCTGCTGAATGATTTTGCGGCGCCGATGGAAACCCTGCCGATCATCCGCCGTGAGCTTGCGCTGGACGACCAGACCCCGTGACCTGGGCTGGTCGGCTGGGAGCAGGCCTGTGGGGGTTGGGGCTGTTGCTGCCGCTGTTGGCGGCCCTGCCGCCTCTGGCCAGCGCGCCGCCGGGGCGGCTCCTGGCCGGCCTGGACAGCCAGCTGGAAAGCCTGGCCTTCCAGTGGCGGGGGCTGCAGCCGGCGCCGCCTGATCCCCTGATCCTGGCGATTGACGATGAGTCTCTGAGCCTCGATGAGCTGCTGGATGAACGGCAGCGCCGGGCTTCGCCGTTGTGGCGCTCCATGGGCCCCTGGCCCTGGCCGCGGGCCCTGCAGGCCGAGCTGGCGGCCCTGGTGCTGGAGCGAGGCGCCGCCCGGGTGGTGTTCAACCTCGTCCACGACCAGCCCAGTCGCTACGGAACCGCCGATGACGCCGCCTTCGTGCGCCGCCTGGCGCCCTGGCGTGATCGTCTGGTGCTGGCCACCTCGTACACGGTGGCGGCACGTGATGGCTTCGAGCGGGTCCAGCTCGGCCGTCCCCAGCCCCATCCCGGTTGGTCTGCTGGCCTGCCCCGCCAGGGCCTCACCATGGTGCTACTGAGCCCCCAGGGGGTGAGCGAGGCCATCCCGGGTCGTCAGTGGTTGGCGGCGAACCTCGCCGGTTTCGATGGGCCGCCGCTGGTGCCCTTGGCCTTTGCCGCTGCTGGCACCGCGCCGCCGGAACCAGCCCTCGGCCTCGACCATCGGGGCCCGGCGGGTCATTTCGAGCGGGTGCCCGCCTGGCAGTTGCTGGAGCAACCCGCCTCCCGATGGCGGGGCCGCACGGTGCTGATCGGTGTCACCGCCAGTGAGCTGGGCGATCAGCAGGAAACGCCCTTCGGCCCCCAGAGCGGCACGGAGGTGCAGGCTGCTGCCCTGGCCAGCGTGCTCGGGGGCACAGGGCGGCTGCCCCTGGCCGCTTCAGGCCAGGTGGCCCTGCTGCTGGCCTGGGGTCTGCTGGGCTGGTGGGCCTTGCGGTGCGGCAGGACATCCCGCCAGACCCTGGCGATCAGCGCCGCCTTGCTGGCCTTGGCCCTGTTGCTGGCGGCAGGGGCCTGGGGTCTGGCCCGGCTGCGCCCACCGACCGCGGCGCTGTTGCTGGCACCGCTGCTCGCTGGCCTGGGGCGCAGTGGCGGGCAGGGGTGGCGCGAACAGCGGGAGCGGGCCTACCTGCATCAGCTGCTGGCCCGTCGCATCTCTCCCGCCCTGCTGCGCGACATCCTGCGCCAGCCCGGTCCGATCTGGACCCAGGTGGGCGGCAGCCGCTGCCGCTGCGTGGTGCTGTTCACCGATCTGGTGGGCTTCACCGCTCTCAGCGCCAGGCTCGAGCCTGCCCCCTTGTTCAGCCTGCTGAACCGCTATTTCGAAGCGATCGCCTCGGCGGTGATCGAGGAGCAGGGACTGGTGGACAAGTTCATCGGCGATGCCCTGATGGCCGAATTCGGTGTGCCGCGCAGCCGTGGTGATGGCGAGGAGGCGTTGGCCGCCGTGCGCGCCGCCCTGGCGATGCAGCGCCGTCTGGAGGCGCTCAACGGCGAACTGCTGGCCCAGGGGATCGAGCCCCTGCGCCAGGGCATCGGCCTCCATCTCGGCGAGGTGATCGCCGGCAATCTCGGCAGCAGCGAGCGGCTGGAGTTCACGGTGGTGGGCGCAGCGGTGAATCTGGCCTGCCGGCTGGAGTCACTCACTCGTCAATTCCCCGACCAGTCGATTCTGATCAGTGGGGAGCTGCGGGCCCTGCTGCCGCCGGCGTTCCCGGTGGTGGACCTGGGGCGGCACGCGCTCAAGGGCTGGCCGGAGCCGGTGGCGGTGTTTGGGCTGGGCGGTTCCGTTGTTGCCGCTGCGGATCCTGCCGCTGTCGATCGCTGAACGATCGGGTGTACCCCCTGCTTGCCAAGCGGCCACCCCAGCGCGGACGATGGCCTTCCAATCCCTTGCCCCGAATCCATGGCCGTCGAACGCTCCTTCATCGCCATCAAGCCCGACGGCGTGCAGCGGGGTCTGGTGGGCGAGATCCTCGGCCGCTTCGAGCGCAAGGGCTTCAAGCTGGTGGGTCTCAAGCAGCTCACCCCCAGCCGCGAGCTGGCTGAAAGCCACTACGGCGTGCACCGCGAGCGTCCCTTCTTCGCCGGCCTGGTGGAGTTCATCACCAGCGGTCCGGTGGTGGCGATGGTGTGGGAAGGCGAGGGCGTGATCGCCAGCGCCCGCAAGCTGATCGGCGCCACCAAGCCCCTCGAGGCCGAGCCCGGCACGATTCGCGGTGATCTGGCGGTGAACATCGGCCGCAATGTGATTCACGGCTCCGACGCCCCCGAAACCGCCGAATTCGAGATCGGTCTCTGGTTCACGCCCGCCGAGCTCAGCGACTGGACGCCGGCCGATCAGACCTGGCGCGTCGAGGGTTGAGCGCCGGCGGCGCCAAGCCAGGGCCGGTCAGCCGGGGCCGCTAAGCCGGGGCCGCCGGCGGCCCTTGGGTTCAGAAGCGATCCCAGCGGAACGCCTCCAGCTGCTCCCCATCCCCCGGGCTCGGCTCGCCGCTGATCCCCCGGGCCACCAGGTCGGCGCTGAGGGCGGCCAGCAGCACGCCGTTGCGGTGATGGCCGGTGGCCAGCCAGAGGCCAGCGATCGGCCCGGGCCCCAGCAAGGGCCCTTCGTCTGGGGTGCAGGGGCGGAAGCCCCACCAGCGCTCCATCGGCGGCCAGTGGCTCGCCGCCGGCAGCAGCGCGGCGATGCCCTGCTCCAGTTGGCGTTGGCCGCAGGGGGTGAGGCCCTCGGCGAAACCAGCTTCCGGTTCACTGGTGGCCCCCACCACCAGCAGGCCGTCCTCGCGCGGCACCAGGTAAGTGCCGGGGCCGAACACCACCCGCGGCAGGGCGCCGATCGGCCCCTGCAACGACAGCATCTGGCCCTTCACCGGCACGACCGGTAGCTGGGGCAGCAAGCGGGCGCTCCAGGCGCCACCGGCCAGCACCGCCGTCCGGCAGGGCAGCTCCAGCTCGCTGCCGTCGGCGCGGCGCAGCCGGACGGCCTCCAGCCGGGCTGGGTGGGCGGCCCGTGCAGGGGCGGCGCTTCGGGCTGCCGAGACGGGGGCAGGCGCTGCTGAGGTTTCCCCGTGGCTGGTGATCAGCTCCAGCACCTCGCTGCCCTCTTCAAAGCGCACGCCCCGCTGCACGCAGGCCCGCTCCAGCGCTCGCATCAGCCGGCGGCGATTGTCGATCTGGCCGTCCTGTTCAAACAGCAGGCCCGTCCGCCAGCGCGGCCCGATACCCGGAATCTCCCGTTCCAGGCCGCTGCGATCCAGGGCCGTCCCCCAGGCGGCGGTGGCGTAACCATCCCGTTCGGAGGCGTTGGTGAAGGGCACGACGATGCCGCAGGGCCGCAGGCCACAGCCCAGGTCGCTGTCGGCTTCGATTTCGGCCACCCAGTCTGGAATCCGCCGCAGGGAGGCCTGGCCCAGCCTCAGCAGGGCGCCGCCGAGGCCCTCGGCGTGGGGGGCGAGCATGCCGGCGGCCACGAAGCCGGCGGCCTCGCTGCGGCGGCGGCTGAGCACCAGCACCGAGGCCCCGCGACGGGCCAGTTGATGCGCCACGGCCAGGCCCATCAGGCCGCCGCCGAGGATCAGGACCGGTGGATGATGGGGCCTCACAGCCCTCCGAGGCGCAGTGGCCCAATCATGTACCGGAGGGCCTGCCCGAGCCGTCGGTGTGCAGGCGTGAACCCCAGCGGCTCCTGGGACAGCACCGGATATCAGAACGGTTCAAGACGTTGCAGCAGCAACAGCGGATCCAGCGGTCGACGCGGCCATTCCGGCCGCTGAATCTCAGCGACTAAGATCACCCATCATCCCGACGGGCGAGAACAGCATGGTGGGAGGTACGGCAGCGCAGGCCGCCTGGGAGCCGGTGATCGGCCTCGAGACCCATGTGCAACTGGGCACCGACAGCAAGATCTTCAGCTGCGCCTCCACGGCCTTCGGCGACGATCCCAATTCTCATATTGATCCGGTGGTGTGCGGTCTGCCCGGCACGCTGCCGGTGCTGAATCAGAAGGTGCTCGAGTACGCCGTCAAGGCGGCCATGGCGCTGAACCTCCAGGTGGCTGAACACAGCAAGTTTGATCGGAAGCAGTACTTCTATCCCGATCTGCCCAAGAACTACCAGATCTCCCAGTACGACGAGCCGATCGCTGAGAACGGTTGGATCGAAGTGGAGGTGGCCGAAAAAGGTAAGGACACCTACCTCAAAACCATCGGTATCGAGCGTCTTCACATGGAGGAGGATGCCGGCAAGTTGGTGCATGCCGGCAGCGATCGGCTCGATGGCTCCAGCCATTCGCTGGTGGATTACAACCGTGCCGGGGTGGCCCTGGCTGAGATTGTTTCCAAGCCTGATCTGCGCACCGGCCGGGAAGCTGCCGAATACGCCTCCGAGATCCGTCGGATCATGCGTTATCTCGGCGTCAGCGACGGCAACATGCAGGAAGGTTCGCTGCGCTGTGATGTGAACATCTCGGTGCGGCGTGGGCCCGAGGCCCCCTTCGGCACCAAGGTGGAGATCAAGAACATGAACTCCTTCTCGGCGATTCAGAAGGCGATCGACTACGAAATCGCTCGCCAGATCAAGGCCTATGAAGCCGGTGAGCCGGTGGTGCAGGAAACCCGCCTCTGGGATGAAAGCAAGCAGCTCACCAAGAGCATGCGCAGCAAGGAGGGCGCTAGCGACTATCGCTACTTCCCCGATCCTGATCTGGGCCCGATCGAAGTGAGCGCTCCGCAGCGGGAAGCCTGGCGGGCTGAACTGCCGGAGCTGCCGGCCGCCAAACGCCATCGCTATGCCGAAGCGTTCGGGCTCTCCATTTATGACGCCCGCGTGCTCACCGATGAGCGGCCGATGGCCGAATACTTCGAGGCGGCCGTCGCCGCCGGCGGCGAGGCCAAGGCCTTGGCCAACTGGATCACCGGCGACATCGCCGCCTATGTGAATGCCAAGCGCCTGGCCTACGGCACGTTGCCGTTGCGGCCGGCCCAGCTGGCCGAGCTGGTGGGCCTGATCGAAAACGGCACGATCAGCGGCAAGATCGCCAAGGAGATTCTGCCCGAACTGCTGGAGCAGGGCGGCTCGGCCCAGGCGATCGTGGACGCCAAGGGCCTCGGCATGATCAGTGATCCGGCCGCGATCACGGCGATCGTTGAGGAGTTGCTGGCGGCCCATCCCGAGGAGGTGGCGGCCTTCCGCGGCGGCAAGACCAAGCTGCAGGGCTTCTTCGTCGGGCAGCTGATGAAGCGCACCGGCGGCCGCGCCGATCCGAAGCTGGCCAATCAGATCCTGGTGGCGAAGCTGAAGGGCTGAGCGATTGCGGTTGGCCCGCTCGCTGCACGGGATCCGTCGTCAGCCGGACCTGGTCAGCAGGGCCCGCTGCACTTCGGCCGGCAGGTTGTCGCGGCTGCCGTTGTTGGCGATCACTACATCGGCCAGCGCCCGCTTGCACGCCAGCGGCCACTGGGCGCTGATCCGAGCACGGGCGTCGGTCTCGCTGAGCCGATCGCGCCCGATCAGCCGGTTCAGCTGCTGCTCCGGGTCGCAGTCCACCAGCCACACCTCGCTGCAGAGCCCCTCGAGGCCGGCCTCGAACAGCAACGGGATCATCAACACCACCACCGGCGCTGTCTTCAGCCGCGCCAGCTCCAGCTCAAAACGTCGGCGCACCGCTGGGTGGATCAGCTTCTCCAGCCATTGCCGTTCGGCGGCATCTGAAAACACGAGGCGCCCCAGGGCGGCCCGATCGATGGCGATGGCGGTGGCGGTCGGCGTTGCCTCCGGCTCAGCGTCGGGATTGGCCAGCACCGCCGCGCCATAGCGGGCCAGCACGGCTGCGCTGGCCTGCGTGCCAGGGGCCAGGGCTTCCCGGGCGTAGAGGTCGGCATCGAGCACGGGCAGGCCGAACCGGCTGGCCAGAAGGTGCCCCACGCTGCTCTTGCCGCTGGCGATGCCGCCGGTGAGGCCGATGCGGCGCTGCTGCAACGCCAGCCCCTGGGTCGCCACCCCCTTCAACGCCATCGCTGGCGCAGGGCCCGCCCCAGCAGGACCAGCAGGCTGGTGAGAATCGGCAGATGGCGGGTCGCCAGCAGATGGCGGCCCGGCCCGAAGTCGTGGCGCTCGAAACGCCAGACCAGCGTGTCCGCCTGGGCGAGGCAGCCGTCATCGGGCCATTCGACGATGTCGAGGCCTGCGCGACGGATCGCCTGCCACAGATGATCCTTCGGCATGCTATTCGGCCCAGCAGCACGGTCGCAGGTCTTGATTCAGGCTAAGGGGCCGGCCAGGGGCTGCACCGGCGGCGGCAAAATTGGACAGGCGTCGGCACCAAAGGCGAGGATTGGTCTTTGACAAGCGACAGCCCATGTCGCCTTCCGACCAATCCGCTGCTGCCGGGCCTGCGGACCACGATGGTCTGCTCGGTTGCCAGATCTGGCTGCTCGACGACGACACGGCGCTCTGCCGTCTGCTGGAGCCGATCCTGAACTCCAGGGGCTGGCGGCCCCGCAGTTTTCACCGTCCCGATGATCTGCTGGGTGCCCTTGATGGCGGGGCCCCCGACCTGCTGGTGCTCGATCAGATGCTGCCGGATAAGTCCGGCACCCATGTGCTGGCCAATCTGCGTCAGGCGGGCTGGCGCTTTCCGGTGCTGATGCTCTCAGCGCTGGGCGCACCTGCCGATCGCATCTGCGGCCTGGAGGTGGGTGCCGACGACTACCTCGCCAAGCCCTTCCTGCCCCGGGAACTGCAGCTGCGCATCGAGAAGTTGTTGCTGCAGCACCCCAGACGGCGGCAGGCCCAGCGGTTGGAGGGAGCCTTCGCGATGGGACGGCTGCAGTTCGAGCCCGCCCAGTGTCGGCTCACCGGCGCTGATGGCCTCCAGTATCCGGTCAGCCGCGGTGCGGTGGCCCTGTTGCTGGCCTTCTGCCAGGCCCCCGATCAGGTGCTCAGCCGTGATCACCTGCTGCTGGCCAGCGGCAGCCTGGTGGATGCCAACACCAGCCGCAGCCTGGATGTGCGCCTGTCGCGGCTGCGGCGCCTGCTGGAATCGATCTCGGAGGGAACGGTGCGCATCGAAACGGTGCGGGGTCTGGGCTATCGCCTCCACCTGGAAGCCTCACCTTGTCGCTGATCCGGCGCCGGCAGGAGCGCCCCCTGCAGCTGAGCACGGGTGATCGCTGGCGGTTGCTGCGTCATGCCCTGCTGGGCACGTTGGTGAGTGCGCTGCTGCTGTGGCCCTTGCAGTGGTGGCTGCTGGAGCGGCCTGTCGCCGGGGTGGCCTGGCTGATGGTGTGGAGCGGCCTGGTGGTGGTGCTGGGCCTGCTGCTGGGGCTGCTGGCCTACCTGCGCCGCTGGGTGGAACTGCCCCTGGCCCATCTGGTGCGTGGCTTGCCCCAGCAGGCGGCGCCCCGCATCGATCTGGTGCCTGAGGAGGGATTCGCGCCGTTGCGGCTGCTCAGCTTGCGCATCAACCGCCTGCTGGAGCAACTCAACAGCCATGCGGTGGCGCGCGAGTCCCTGCTGCGGGGGCTGGTGCATGATCTGCGCGGACCGCTGACGCGGCTGATCCTGCGGGTGGAGCAGCTGCGACTGGACAGCGACGTGGAGGCCAGCATGATTCAGGGTCTGCATGGGGACATCGAGGCCCTGCGCAACCTCAGCGATCAGCTGGCGGCGCTCTCCGATGACGAACCGCTGGAGAACCGGGCGGTGGTGCTGGCGCTGGATGATCTCTGCCATCGCATCGCCGATACCTACGGCCATGGTCGCGTCGAGGTGCGAACCCCCCGGCTGATCGTGCGGCTGGATCGGGGCTCCCTGCAGCGCACGCTCAACAATCTGATCGACAACGCCCTGGAATACGGCCAGCCGCCGGTGCAGATCTCGGCCCAGCTGGCGCGTCAGGGCCTGTTGATCCTGGTGGAGGATCACGGCCATGGCATGCGCTCGGCTGAGCTGTTGTCGATGGTGCATCTGCCGCGGGCGGATGATCGCCAGGAAAGCCAGCATCGGGGCCTGGGGCTCTCGATCGCCCAGCACTTCTGCCGTCGCCATGGCGGTGTGCTGCATCTGGGGCCGTCTTCGCTGGGAGGGCTGGCGGTGGAACTGCGGTTGCCCCGATCGGTGCTGGTGAGCAGCACCGATCGGCGTCAGCATCGTCGGGTGCCCAGTTCAGTCCAGGAGCCGGACCCCTTCTCGGCAGGATGAGGGCAGCTTCGTGCCGCTCTTGAGCGCTTTCCCCCCTGTGTCTGATTGGCATCCCATCGCCGGTGGCATCACCGCCCCGGCCGGCTTCCAGGCTGCCGGCATCACCGCCGGTCTCAAAGCCAGTGGCAATCCGGATCTCTCCCTGCTGCTGGCACCCGCAGGGGCGGTCTGCGCCGGCAGCTTCACGCTCAACCGGGTGCGGGCCGCCTGCGTCGATCTCTGCGCCGAGCGGTTGGCGGCCCGCGGCGGCCAGGTCCGGGCCGTGCTCACCAACTCCGGCCAGGCCAATGCCTGCACCGGTGAGCGCGGCCTGATCGACAGCCTCAAGGCCACGGCGGAGCTGGCCCAACGGCTGGGACTGGATGTGGAGGAGGTGCTGATCTGCTCCACCGGCGTGATCGGTGTGCCGATTCCGATCGAGATCCTGATCGCGGGCCTGGATCCGCTGCTGGCGGCCCTGGCGAGTGAGGGCGGCGAGGCGGCGGCCCGGGCGATTCTCACCACTGATCTGGTGGTCAAGCAGATCGCCCTCGAGGCTGATCTGGGCGGCCGCAAGGTGCGGATCGGCGGCATGGCCAAGGGTTCGGGGATGATCCACCCGGACATGGCGACGATGCTCGGCTACCTCAGTTGCGATGCCGGCCTACCGGCCGAGGTGTGGCAAGCGATGGTGCGGCGGCTGGTGGACTGCTCGTTCAATGCGATCACGGTGGACGGCGACACCAGCACCAACGACTGTTTCCTGGCGTTTGCAGCCGGCGAGCCCCTGAGCCCCGAGCACTGGCCGGCTCTGGAGGCCGGCCTGGCGGCGGTGTCGCAGCATCTGGCCCGGGCGATCGCCCGCGATGGCGAAGGGGCCACCTGTCTGCTTGAAGTGCGGGTGGAGGGGGCGGTTGATGATGCCGCCGCCCGCGCCATCGCCCGCACCGTCTGCGGTTCCTCGCTGGTGAAGTGCGCCATCCATGGCCGCGATCCCAACTGGGGCCGCATCGTGGCCGCGGCTGGTCGGGCCGGGGTGCCTTTCGCGCTCGAAGCGGTGGCCCTCTGGCTGGGTGAGCACCAGTTGATGGCGGCCGGCCAGCCCCTGGCCTTCGATCGCCCGGCGGCTTCGCAGTACATGAAAGATCGCGCCGCCGGCACCTATCTCAGTGCCGATCCCGTCAGCGGCGACACCGTGGCCATCCGCCTGCAGGTGGGCGCTGGCCCCGGCCGTGGCCTGGCCTGGGGCTGCGATCTGTCGGATCAGTACGTTCGCATTAACGCCGATTACACGACGTAACCGAGAGTCCCTGTGGCACAAGCGTTCTTGGGTTTTATTTTTTTGTGTGTCACAGGTGTGTCACTGATTGCACGCCGAAGATTCGGGTGCTTTCGTATTGATGGGCGAGTGCTCAAGGGACGAGGGAGTTGTTGACGGCAATGTAATTTGTTGTTGAAAAGAATTCGTCTAATTCACGATAGGCGGGAACCAGGCAGCAACCTGTGGGCGTGATGCGATATATTCTAAAATTATTGCCTTTAAAGAAATACCAGAAATCCTGGAAAAAAGTTCTTGTGTCAATATTGGTGCCGCCAAATTCAAACTGGATTAACTTAATATCCTTGATTCTTTTCCCCGTGCTATTTAATGCGTCAAATTCGTGTCCCTCAATATCAATCTTCACATAGTCAATCAATTGAGAGGGAAGATTACTGTTTAAGAATTCATCAAGGCGTATAGTGCTAATGCTTTGTTCAAGATTCATATCTATTCCAAAGTGATCAAGTTTTCTCTTTGTCAGAGATGCAAGTCCCGAACCTTCTTCGTTAGAGAATAATTTTGCATTTCCGGTAGAGTTTGAAACGGCGTCTTGAAAAATGCTAACATTTTTGCATCTGTCAAATTTCTGATGAAGGATGTGCAGATTAAAGGTAGATGGTTCAAACAGAAAGTAATTTGATTCTGGATATCTTCTCAGGAGTTCTTCCGTATATAATCCTTTGTTGGCACCTATGTCAATTATAATGCTGGGCGAACTCTTTAGTACTGAAATGCAACAATCTATCTCTTCGCTCATGGTACCTACCCCCCATCCTTTGCCTTGCTTAAAGGCACTTAATTGCTCAATAGTATCAAGTGCTGACTGAGGAAATGGAAGAGTAGAAAGCAATTGAAGAAACTTTTGGATTGTCTCGGGGTCCAATGAACTCATTTCTTGTAGTGGTGAACTGTTCTTAATATACCTTTCGTTCTATGGGTTGCGTTCATAAGCCGAACGGTTGGAGGAACGGTTGCCAGGGGGTTCGGGATAGGCGTTTTCCCGTTCATAAACCCTGTCCATTGCCTGGATGTCCAGTCCCTCTTCTTTTATGGGTGATGGCCAGGGCTGCTCTGTCCTGATCCGACGGTTTGCGTCCTTGATCCCTCCAGGCGAGTCGCTGCCTCCCAGGGGAGAGAATGGTGATACGAAACGCCCACAACTTCGCTGTCCGCCCCGATGTCCCAGTCCCCCTCTGTCAGCACGCGCTCCGCCGAGGGCAGGCGCAGGGCACCAGGCCGCAAGCCCTGGAGTTGGCGCCGAGCGCTGGGTCTGGGCCTCTGCTTCGGCCTCGGCTATGGCCTCACCATGAGGCTGCTCGATCTGTCGGTGGTCGGTATCTGGCAGGACATGCAGCGCTTCGGCGTCCAGTCGTTCCCGGGCACCGAGCTCGACAGCCTCCGCAAGCAGTTCGGCGATCGCCAGGAGCAGATCCGCGGCGACCTTGATCTGCTTGAACTGCAGCGCCAGCAGCAGCGCGAAGCGGCTGAGCTTGGCAAGCGCCAGGCGGAGATGGCGGCCCGCGAGCAGGCCCAGCAGCAACAGAACGAGGCTGATCTCCGGCAGCTCGACGCTCCGCCGGCGGACAGCCAGGAGTCCGTCCCGCCGCTCACGCCTGAGGCCGCCCAGCCGTCACTGCCGGCCGTCCCGGCGCCCCAGACGGCAACGCCACAGGCCACGTTTCCCCTGACGGCCCCGCCACCGGCCCCCTCCGCGCCGGCCCCGGCTGCGCCGAGGGCGGAGGTCCCTGCCGCCGGCTCGCCGACCACTCCCTAGATCTGGCACAGTTCGGTGCATGAATCAGGCCAGCCGATGAGTGCGCCCCAGTCCCTGCTCCAGGCCGCCCTCGGCCGACTGGCCGCCCGGGTGGGCAGTGGACTGGCGGACACTGCCGCCGGTCTGGCGGTGCTGGCCCAGGATGCTCCGGCCCGGCTGCAGCAGGAGTGGCAGTTGTTCTGGGAGGAGGTGGAGCTGGAAGCCGAACGGCTCGAACGTGGCGAGGCCACCACGGCATCGTCGTCGTCGCCCGTGTCCTGGAGCCCCTCCCCAGGGCGCGCCGCCAGCACCGACCCCCAGGAGCAGATCGATGCCCTGCGAGCCCAGGTGGCCGAACTGGCGCGCCGGCTGGAGCGTCCCACCCCTTGATGGCTGCGTCCTCCTGGCTGGTGCGTCTCGGCCGATCGCTGCGGATCTGGCGGCTGGCCCTGCGGCTGATGGTCGGTCTGTGGTGGGATGGCCGCCGCTGGAGTTATGCCGGCGGTTTCAGCCCGCAGAAGCAGGCTGAGCGACAGCGCCGCACCGCCCGTTGGCTGACGGCCGAGTTCCTGGCCCTCGGTTCGGCCTTCATCAAGCTGGGTCAGTTGCTCTCGGCCCGGCCGGATGTGCTGCCCGCCGATGTGGTGGAGGAGCTGGCCCATCTGCAGGACCAGGTGCCGGCCTTCCCCTTCGCCGTGGTGCAGGCGATCCTGGAGCAGGAGCTCGGCGATCGTTGCGCTGAGATCATCGATCTCGAAGAACTGGCCCTGGGTTCGGCCAGCCTGGCCCAGGTGCATCGCGCCAGCCTGCGCAGCGGTCGCCAGGTGGTGTTCAAGGTGCAGCGCCCCGGCCTCGAGCGCCTCTTCCGCCTCGATCTGGAGGTGCTGCAACAGGTGGCGGCGGCGATTCAGCGCCATCCCCGCTGGGGTCAGGGCCGCGACTGGGTGGGCATCGCCAAGGAGTGCCGGCGGGTGTTGCTGCGGGAGCTGGATTTCCGCCTGGAAGCCGAACATGCCGCCCGCTTCCGCCAGCAGTTTCTCGACGACAGCGGCATCCGCATTCCGGCCGTGATCTGGGAGCTCAGCTCCCGGCGGGTGCTGTGCCTCGACTACGTCCCGGGCATCAAGATCACCGATCGGGCGGCGCTGCTGGCGGCGGGAATCAATCCCTCGGCGGTGG
This sequence comes from Bifidobacterium breve, assembly GCA_943325005.2. Lineage (GTDB taxonomy): Bacteria > Cyanobacteriota > Cyanobacteriia > PCC-6307 > Cyanobiaceae > Cyanobium. Next base: position 17,786 of record CALPNT020000027.1, read on the forward strand.
CCGAAAAGGGCGCGGCCAGTTACTTGCAGCAGTTGGTGCGCTTCGGCTTCTTCCACGCCGATCCCCATCCCGGCAATCTCGCCGTGGCCGCCGATGGCGCCCTCATCTACTACGACTTCGGCATGATGGGGCAGATTTCCGAGCGGCTGCGCAGTCGCATCGGCCGCATGGTGCGGGCGGCCGCCAGCCGGGACGCCGCCGCGCTGGTGGAGGAGCTGCAGCAGGCCGGTGTGATCGCCACCGGCATTGATACCGGCCCGGTGCGTCGGCTGGTGCGGCTGATGCTCAATGAGGCCCTCACGCCGCCGTTCAGCGCCAATGTGCTGGGCAAGCTCTCCTCCGATCTCTACGACCTCGTCTACGGCCAGCCCTTTCGCCTGCCGCCGGAGCTGATCTTCGTGATGCGGGCCCTCTCCACCTTCGAGGGGGTGGGCCGCAGTCTCGATCCGGGCTTTAGCCTGATGGCGATTGCTCGTCCCTACCTGCTGCCCCTGATGACTGCCAGCGGTAACGGCCCCAACGATCTGTTCAATGAAATCTCGCGTCAGGCGGCCCAGGTGGGCAGCCGGGCCCTGGGCATCCCCCGCCGCCTTGACGAGAGCCTCGCCCGCATCGAACAGGGGGATCTGCAGGTGCAGATCCGGGCCGGTGAAACCGATCGCCTGTTGCGACGCCTGGCCCTGGCCCAGCAAACGGCGGGCCAGGCTTTCCTGCTTGGGGGCCTGGCGGTGGCGGCCTCGCTGCTGGCGGCCAGCAGCCGCCCCGCACTCACCGCTGTACCCCTGCTGCTAGGGCTGCCGGTGGGATGGGGTTGGCTGAAGTTGCAGGGCCGGCTCAAGCGCGATGGTCGGCTCGATCAGCTGCCTGGGGTCAAGGGTGAGTGAAGGCGGATGGAACCGTCGCGGTTGACGCTGCCATCGAGAGAGCAGCGTCGCCAACGACGGGCAGCCAGGCTGCGGCGATCGCGGGCGTTGCGGATTCCCTCAGGTTTGGGAACTCGTTCAGCCTGAGGCTCCGTCCGTCCAGGTTCACGTTGCCAGTCCGATGGGCTCCAGCTTTGAGGCCGGCAGCCGGGAAACGGGTCTGCCGCCAACTCCCGGGGTTGGAGGCGCCATGGGGCTCGGCAGGCCCCGGGCCTGTGGCAGAGCCGAGCTGGCCCTGGCTTCAGCCCTTGCCGCGCGGTCCCCGATCTTCGACGCCGGCATAGATGGCCTGGCTGCCCAGTTCATCTTCGATGCGCAGCAGCTGGTTGTACTTGGCCACCCGATCGCTGCGGCTGAGGGAGCCGGTCTTGATCTGGCCGGCCCTGGTGGCTACGGCCAGGTCGGCGATGGTGGTGTCCTCGGTTTCGCCGGAGCGATGGCTGATCACGCTGGTGTAGCCGGCGCGGCCGGCCAGGTCGATCGCCTGCAGGGTTTCGGTGAGTGAGCCGATCTGATTCACCTTGATCAGGATCGAGTTGGCCACCCCTCGCTCGATGCCCTGCTGCAGGCGGGCGGTGTTGGTGACGAACAGGTCGTCGCCCACCAGCTGCACGCTGGAGCCGAGCTTCTGGGTCAGCAGGTCCCAGCCCTCCCAGTCGTCCTCGGCCAGGCCGTCCTCGATCGAGACGATCGGGTAGCGGCTCACCAGGGCCGCCAGTTGATCCACCATCTCGGCGCTGCTGTAGCTGCCGCCGCCGAAGGCGTAGCGCCCCTCCTTGTAGAACTCGGTGCTGGCCACATCCAGGGCCAGGGAGATCTGGTCGCCGGGGCGGTAGCCAGCCTTTTCGATCGCCTGCACCAGGATGTCGCCGGCCTGGTCATTGCCCAGGTCGGGGGCGAAGCCACCCTCGTCGCCCACGGCGGTGGACATGCCCCGCTCCTGCAGCAGCGCCTTGAGGGTGTGGAACACCTCCGCACCCATGCGCAGCGCCTCGCGGAAACTGTCGGCACCGTGCGGCACGATCATGAATTCCTGGAAATCCAGGCTGTTCGAGGCATGGGCGCCACCGTTGATCACATTCATCAGCGGCACCGGCAGCAGGCTGGCCATCGGGCCGCCCAGATAGCGGTAGAGGGGCAGGCCGAGGGCCTTGGCGGCAGCGTGGGCATTGGCCAGGCTCACGGCCAGGATGGCGTTGGCCCCCAGGGCTGATTTGTTGTCACTGCCGTCCAGTTCGTTCATGGCCGCGTCCACGGACGCCTGGTCCAGGGAGCTGAGGCCGCAGAGAGCCGGCGCGATGCGCTCTTCGATGTTCTCGACCGCCTTGCTCACCCCCTTGCCGAAATAGCGCTTGCCGCCATCGCGCAGTTCGTGGGCTTCATGGGCACCGGTGCTGGCGCCGCTGGGCACGATCGCCCGACCGCTGGCGCCGCCTTCGAGCCACACTTCCGCTTCCACGGTGGGGGTTCCGCGGGAATCGAGCACCTCTCGGGCGACGATCGAATCGATCACGAGGTCGAGGGAATCGAGCACGGAAATAACAGGTGTCAGCTCGGGGGATCCTATGGGTCGCCCCGGTCCTTGTTGTTGTGCCCGTCAGCACCCTCTGGCTCTGTCGTTGCAAACCCAACGCTGATCGGCAGGCCGTTGAGGCCAGCAGCGGCTGATCACGGCCAGCTTCCCCAGTTCAGGTAGAGGACGAGGCCCGGGACAGGCGCTCGAGCCCAGTGCGTCCGATCACCACGGCGGCTTGCAGGGGCGCTGGTGGTCGCGCTGCCGTTGCGGCTGGTCAGAATGGCGGGCGATCCCCTGGTGGGGCCGGCTCTTTGCCGCTCCGGTTCCCCTCCGCCAACCTGAGCCCGCGATGACGATGAGATTCCTGCACACCATGCTGCGCGTCGGCGATCTGGAACGCTCGATTGCCTTTTACACCGAGCTGCTGGGGATGCGGCTGCTGCGCCGTAGTGACAACACCCAGTACCGCTACACCCTGGCCTTCGTCGGCTATGGCGATGAGCGCGACACGGCGGTCCTGGAGCTCACCCACAATTGGGACACCGATCACTACGAGCTGGGTACGGCCTTCGGCCATCTGGCCGTCAGCTGTGAGGACATCACCGCCACCTGCGAGACGATCCGCGCCAAGGGCGGCAAGGTGGTGCGGGAACCCGGTCCGGTCAAGGGGGGCTCCTCGATGATTGCCTTCGTGGAAGATCCCGATGGCTATCGCATCGAGCTGATCGAACGGGCCTCCCCAGCCGATTCCGCCCTTCCCACGGCTTCGGTCTCCTCCCCAGCTCCGGTTTCGCCAGCGGCCTGAGTCCATGCCCCCCGAGCGTTTCAGCGTGACCCCCAGCCCCACGGTCAGTCTCACCACCGATCCGGATCGCTTCAGCAATCCGGCCTGGGAGCTGCTGCTCGCCAGCCAGGACCTGGCCCGGCGCTGGCGCCATGGCTCGATGGATGTGGAGCATCTGCTGCTCACCCTGCTGCGCGACGCTCGCTACGCCAGCTGGATCGAGCCGCTGCCGCTCGATGGCGATCGGCTGCTGGATCGGCTGGAGGGCTTCTGCGCCGAGCAGTCCGAAGGACAGGGCGCCACCCTCTACATCGGCGATGCGCTCGAGGATCTGCTGGAGGCCGCCGATCGTCGCCGCGCCGCCTGGGGCTCCCGTTTGCTGGATGTGCCGCACCTGTTGCTGGCGCTGCTCGACGATCGCCGCATTGCGGCGCGGTTGCTGGCCGAGGAAGGCCTCAGCGAAGATCTGCTGCTGCGCCAGTGGCGTCCCGCACCGGTGGCGGCGGCAGCTGGCGGCGTGGCGGCGGCCACTCCCCGGTTGGCCTCGGCCGCAGCGGGGGGTTCAAGGCCAGGGCTCTCTGGTGCCACCGGGGCGGGGGCGCCTCAGCGGTCCACCGCGCCAGCGTTGCCCCCGGCGGCACGGCCGCGGGCCGCTGGGCCGGCCAGCGAGCCGGGGCTGCGGCTGGAGCGCGAGGATGACGGGGAGGGCGAACGTTCGGCGCTGGAGCGCTTCGGCCGCGATCTCACCGCCGCCGCCCGCGCCGGCAGCCTCGATCCGGTGGTCGGCCGCGACACCGAGATCCGCCGCCTGATCCAGGTGCTGTCGCGCCGCAGCAAGAACAATCCGGTGCTGATCGGTGAGCCCGGCGTCGGCAAGACCGCCGTGGCCGAATCCCTGGCCCAGCGCATCGTTGCCGGCGAGGTGCCGGATGCCCTGCGGGGTCTGCGGTTGGTGGCGCTGGATCTCGGCGCCCTGATCGCCGGCGCCAAGTTTCGCGGTCAGTTCGAGGAACGGCTGCGGGGGGTGCTGGAGGAGGTGCGCCAGGCCGATGCCAGCGGCGGCGAGGCTCCCGGCCAGCGCGGTGGGGTGGTGCTGTTCATCGATGAACTGCACAACGTGGTGGCGGGGGAGCGCTCCGGTCCCGATGCCGCCAGTATTCTCAAGCCGGCCCTGGCCCGGGGTGATCTGCGCTGCATCGGCGCCACCACACCCGAGGACTACCGCCGCAGCATCGAGAAGGATCCAGCCCTGGAGCGCCGCTTCCAGCAGGTGCAGATCCGCGAGCCCGATCAGGACACCTGCGTGCAGATCCTGCGGGGCCTGAAGGAGCGCTACGAGTTGCACCACGGCGTCACGATCACCGACGGCGCCCTGACGGCGGCGGCCCGGCTGGCGGCCCGCTACATCGTCGATCGCTGCCTGCCGGATTCGGCGATCGATCTGGTCGATGAGGCGGCGGCCCAGCTGAAGATGGAGGTCACCTCCAAGCCCCAGCTGGTGGAGGC
>CALPNT020000028.1 GCA_943325005.2 Bifidobacterium breve
GGTGATTGCCGTGCTTGCCGACGACAAGCGTATGGATCACATCAGTAGCTATGAGCAACTGGGTGCCCATTGGCTCAAGGAAACCCAGTATTATTGGGAGCATTACAAGGATCTGAAGAAGCCCGGCACCTGCAAGGTGAATGGATTCTTTGATGGCAGCGAAGCCGTACGCATCGTCAAAGACTGCGAACAGCGCTACCTCGACACCATGGAGGCCAAGCTGGTCAACTGAGGCCGCCTCCCCTGAACAAGCTGCATTTTTCCCCTGTCGCCGCCATGTCTGCCCCCATCCCCGTCTCGTCCACCCACCGGCGCCGAGCGGCGCTGTTCGTGGTCTTGACCCTGAGCTGCGGAGCCTTCAGTGGCTTGGCAGGGGGGGCAGCTCTGGCCATTGAACCGCCACCGGTTCTGGTCACCCCCGGGCCGTCCGGGATCAGGGCCAGCACCGCCGCCGCCGGGCTCACACCCACGAGCTTGCCGGCGCCCATCACCACATCAGCGATCAGCAGCACCCGCCGGATTCTGCTGGAGCTGGGCCGCCGCACGATCAGCCTCTACGAAGGCGACAACATGCTGGGCAGCTGGCCTGTGGCCATCGGCGACCCTGCCACCCCCACCCCCACTGGCAGTTTCAAGATCCGCAACAAGGTGATCAATCCTCAGTACCAGAGCACCAAGAGCGGCAAGAACAACCCCACCGTCGGTCCGAATGGACCGCTGGGAGATCGCTGGATCGGCTTTCACACCACCGCCCGAGACCAGTACGGCATCCACGGCACCCCACCGGCCTGGGCCTGGGCGGTGAACACCAGGGCAGCGGTTTCGCACGGCTGTGTGCGCATGCTCAATCCCCACGTCCACGCCTTGTTCGACCAGGTGGAGGTGGGCACGCTGGTGGTGGTGAAGAACTGAGTCCTGGCTGGGTCGAGGAGCTGCTGCTGCCCTCGTGGCCCCCACCGGACGCTGCTTGCCGCAACTCCCGAAGAGATTCTGCAGATCACCCCCGAACCCCTGGTGTTGTCTGGGTACAAACACCTAAGGTCGTTTGATCTGCTCCAGGCGGCAAGCCGGTAACGCCGTCAACTCCATGTTCCACCCTTCCACTCACACCACCGATCAGCTCAACAGCACGGCGCTCAAGTGGGGCCGTGATGGCGAACTTTCTGATCTGGATCTGCAGCGCATTCTCAATCTGCTGTCTCAGGCCGATCCAGTGGCTGAATCGCTGGTCCATTCCCGCTTCGAAGGCTGAACCCCCAACCGAGCGGCCAAAGCTCTGGCCATGCCATCGCGACTGGCCAGACCTCGCAGGGCGCTGATCGGCAGTCCCCCGGAGGGTAAATCCTGGGGCAAGTAGCCCACTGATTTGCCTGGCAGTTCAAAGATTGGAATCTGGCGCAGTCCAGCTGGGGTGAGTTGATCCTCAAGCTGAACGAGGCTCGCGTCGAGGGGTAACCAGACCAAATCCGTGCGGCGGCAATCCAGCAGGCTGATGGCCGGCCCCTCTCCAGCCCTGGCCAACGCCCCGGAGAGGGCGCGTTGCAGATCGGGCAAGGTCACGAGGCCCACCGCCAGGCCCTGCTCCTGAATCACCAGGCAGTGGCCATGGACTGCGATCAGCTGGGCCAGGGCCTCGGCCGCCGGCAGCTCGGCCATCAGTACAAGCGGGCTGAAGGGTTCCAGGGCCTCGGCGACAGGCAAGTCTGCCAATCGCTGCCGCCGTTCCTCCTCGAGCGGATCGGGGCCCAGCAGGCCCGGATCGCGGAAGCCTTGCCAACGCTCTACCAGGGCCGCACTCAGGCCAGCTGCCGCCATCAGCGGCAACACGATACGGATGTCGCGGGTGAGCTCGAACAACAGCAGCAGGGCGGTCAGCGGTGCCCTGGCACTGCCGGCCAGCACCGCCGCCATGCCCACCATGGCGTAGGCGGGTGGTTCGGCCACTGGGAGCTGGAGCCAGCCTTCGCCCAGCAGCTGGCCGTAGCAACTGCCGAGCACGGCGCCGAGAAACAGCGAGGGAGCGAAGCCACCACCGACAAATCCACTGGCATTGCTCACCGCGGTGGCCAGCAGCTTGACTCCGATCAGGGCAAGCAAGGTCAGCAGCGGGATGCCTCCATCGCTGCCGAGTAGGGCTTCGATCGTGTCGTAGCCCACCCCCAGCACCTGCGGGAAGGCCAGGGCCATCGCCCCGACCGTGGCACCGCCGATCGCCGTTGCCAGGCCGGGGGGCAGGCGATCGATCAGCGCCTGCATCCGCGGTCCTCGCCCAGCTGCCATCAGGCTGACCAGCAACCAGGACATCAGACTGGCCAGCACTCCCAGCCCCAGATAGAGCGGTAACTCCAGCAGCGATCGCACCTCATAGGCCGGCAATCGCAGGATCGGTTCGTCGCCCAGGCACAGCTGGGTCACCAGCGAGGAGGCCACCGCCGCCACCAGCACGGCCCGCAGGCTGGGGCGACCGGGAATCGCACTGAAACTGCCTTCGAAGGCAAAGAACACCCCAGCGATCGGTGCCTTGAAGCCCGCCGCCAGACCGGCCGCCACCCCAGCCGCGACCAGAGCCTTCTGGGACTGAGGTGAAAGCCGGGCCTTCAAGCTCACCCAGAGGCCGAGATTGGCACCGCTTTCCACGCTTGGACCCTCGGGGCCCAGCGAAGCGCCACTGCCGAGACTGAGGGAGGCGGCCACAAGTCGCAACAGGGGCAGCCGCGGCGCCGCTGCCAGGGAGCCATCGGCCATCGCCATCAGGCTGGCCAGCCCCGGCCCGATCGTGCCCCCCAGCCAGCGCAGCAGACCCACGGCCAATCCGCCCAGGGTGGGTACCACCACCACCGGCCAGAGCTCCAGCCAGTCGAGGCTGGCTGGCAGGGCGATGGTCGCCGGTTCGGCCGGAGCCGGCGGCGGTGTTGTCAGTAGACCGATCCCACCCAGGCCAAGCTGGAGCAGGGCTTTGAGCGGTGTGCCTCCCTCGTCGACCAGGGGCGGCAGATCGATGGCGGCCAACTCAGCAACAGTCGCCGTGGACGAGGCCCGGCCCACCTCCAGCAGCCACTCGACGAATGGGCCGTAGAGAAAATTATTGATGAAGCCCAGCAGTTCGTGAAAGCCCACCACCGCCAGGCCGGTGAGGGTGCCCACCAGGGCGGCCCAGGCCAGCAGGTTCCACTGGAACGGCAGGGAGCGGACCTCGGCGCTGGCCGGCTCAGCCGTCCGGGCCGTGTCAGGCTTCGGGCCGGACGGTTGCAAAGATTTCCTCCAGGATCTCGCCGGCACCCTGAGCTCGTAGGGAGTGGGCCAGGGCCAGGCCAATCGCTTCGGGATCGTCCTGGGGGCCACGGCTCTGATCGCGGATCAAGCGCAGGCCATCAAGGCTGGCCACCATGCCGGTGAGCACGAGGTCGTCGCCCTCAAACACGGTATTGACGCCGATCGGCACCTGGCATCCCCCCTCCAGCTGCCGCAGAAAGGCTCGCTCGGCCAGGCAGCGCCGGGCGGTGGGTTGATGCTCCAGCACCTTGATCTGCTCCAGCACCGCCTGATCCCCGAGACGGCACTCGATGCCGAGGGCGCCTTGTCCCACGGCATGGAGCGAGATCGAGGCATCGATCAGCTCATGGATGCGATCGCCCAGACCCAGCCGCCCGAGGCCGGCCGCCGCCAGGATCAGGCAGTCGTACTCGCCGGCATCGAGCTTCTCCAGCCGCGTGATCACGTTGCCCCGCACATCCTTGAAGATCAGCTGGGGATAGTGGTGACGCAACTGAGCCAGGCGCCGCAGCGAACTGGTGCCCACCACACTGCCCTCGGGAAGGCTGGCCAGGGTTTGGTGGCGATGCTTCTCGTGGACCACCAGGGCATCGGCGGGATCCTCCCGTTCCGTGATGCAGCCCAGCATCAGCCCCTCGGGCAGGTTGGTGGGCAGATCCTTGAGGCTGTGGACGGCGATATCGGCTCGATCCAGCAACATCTGGGCTTCGAGTTCCTTGGTGAACAGGCCCTTGTCGCCGATTTTGGCCAGGGCCACATCAAGGATCTTGTCGCCTTGGGTGGCCATCGCTTCGATGCTGATCTCCAGGCCTGGATGGGCCTTGGCCAGTTCATCGCGCACCCAATGGGTCTGAACCAGGGCCAGCTGGCTGCGGCGGGAGGCGATGCGCAGCGACGACGCGATCGCAGAACCGGAGGCTGGGCTGGACATCGGCTGATGGTGCGGCAGGAGGAACGACGTACGACTCCAGCAAGAGGAGCCGCCGGGCTTCAGCAGGGCAGCCTAGGCCGCGAACGCAGGCCAGCTTGCGGCTGGCCAGGGCACCGGCGGCCTCGGAAAGAAGCCCTGCTTGGGGTGAACGCGCCGGCCCCTCAGGGGGCAACGAACAGATCCAGCGGCAGGGGGCCCCAGGTGTCCTCCTGCTGGGGATCGGCGCTCTGATGACCAGTGATCAACACCCCTTCGCCCAGCCCCGCTTCGCAGCGGATCAGGAAGCGGCCGTTGCGCTGGTTGCCCTTGAGGAAAACAGCCGTGGTGGCCTGCTGCTCCGCCGCCGCCGGGTCCTGGGGATCCAGCGCCGGCCAGCCGAGGGCTGCTTCGTACTGCCGCAGCACATCCAGGGCAGCAGCGGCACTCGGTGCCATCACGCCGATGGTGAACCATGCACAGTGGCCCATGGCCGTTTGCAGCTCTTGGCGCAGCAGGGCGCGCTCGGCAGCCTCAAGGACCGGTGCCGTGCGCAGGCCCCGCAGGCTGGAAAGGGTGGGGAAGCCGGAGGTCATGGGGAAGGGGGCAGGGAAGGGGGCTGACGCCAGGTTGCAATGCAGACCACCAACCAGGCCAGCCCCACCCCGCCACCGGCCAGCAGATCGGTGGGCCAGTGGGCCCGGGCATAGAGGGTGCTCAGCCAGACCAGCAGCACCCACAGCCCGGCGCCGATCGCCAGGGGGCGGCGCAGCTGGGGATGGTGGGACGCCACGATCACGACCATGGCGCCATAAAAAGCAACGGCGCCGGCGGCATGGCCACTCGGGAAGCTGCGGCCATCCACATCGAGCAACTTTTCCGGGGGTCGGGCACGGTCAAACAGGGGTTTGAGAGCCAGATCGACGATCACCAGAATGCCGCCGGTGGCCATCACCAGCAGGCGCAGATCCCGCCACCAGCGCCGTAGCAGCACGAAGATCAGAGCCGCCAGCACCAGGAAAGAGGTGACATGTTTACCGCTGAGCCGGTAAACCATCAGCAGCCCATCGCCGATCGGCCCACGCAGCTGCTCCCCCAGCCAATTCAGCACGGCCTCATCAAAGGTGGGGGGAAGCCGCGGATCGATCAGCACGGCCAGAACGGCCAGCAGGGCGCCGCAGGCGCCGAGCACGACCCAGTCGCGGCGGTGGAAGGTGAAGCGAATCACGGGTGAAGATCCCCACGAGCCACGCGCCAGAGTTGCTGCTCACCGCGACGCTGCAGACGTTGCACGGTCCCAGCGGCGAAGCCGAGATCCTGCAGATCGCTCACATCGCCGATCAGCCGCACGGAGCTGGTGGCGGGCCCGAGGCCGAGGCTGGTGGGATCGTCCTTGAGGCGATCGTGCAGGCTGCCCTTCCCAGAAAGAAACACGGCTGTTTCGCCACCATAAAAAAGGATGCTGTACCGCTTGGCACCCACCACCCACAGGGGTTCATCGGCGCGGGCCTGGAGCCGGGCCTGACGCGCCAACTGCCGCAGGGGCAGTTGGCGCTCCCGATCCAGCAGCGGCGCCAGGGGTGGCACCACCAGCGCCAGAATGGCCAGGAAGCCCAGCAGATTCGGCAGCCACAGGTGCCCCTCCCCTCCTTGCCGCCGAAGCAGCACGAGCAGGGCCAGGGCACTGGCGGCGAGGACGGCGGCCAATAACAGCGGCAAGCCGGAGTGATTCAGCGCCGTGGCCAGCTCGGGATGGGCCGGATCGGTGGCGGCCCAGCGGGGGGCGATGCCTGCAGCCACCGCCAACAGTGCCAACAGGCCCAGATTGATCCAGCTAGCCAGCCGTAGCCAACCGAAAGGGGTGGGTGCGGCAGCCGGAAACGGTCTCCAGGCCAGGGCCACCAGCAGGCTGCCGGCTGGCACCACCGGCAGGATGTAGCCCGGCAGCTTGGTGGCGGCGGCGGAGAAGAAGGCTGTCATCAGCCCCAGCCACAGCAGTAGAAACAGAGGCAGCTCCAGGGCTGGATCGGTAGCGGCCCGCCGCCAGGAGCTCAGACGCCAGAAGCGCAGCGAGATGATGGCCGCCGGCAGAAACAGCGACCAGGGCAGCAGCAGCAGCAGCAGGCAGGGCAGATAGAACCAGGGCGGGCCTGGATGGTCATACAGGACGCTGGTGAACCGCTGCAGATTGCTGAATCCAAGGAATCCGCCCAGGAAGGCCACCCCGTTGACCTGGGCGGCTGCCGCGTACCAGGGCATGGCCACACCGAGGAACAGGGCGAGCATGGCCAGGAGTTGCAGCGGCCGCAGCCAGCGACGCCACTGTGCCGTCAGGGTGAGGAAGACCACGATCACCAGCCCTGGCAGCAGCAGCCCCACCGGGCCCTTGGCCAGTACCGCCACGCCAGAGAACAGGGCGAACAGGACCCTCCCCAGAGGGTTCAGGACGGGGTGGTCGTCATGGCGATGGGCGAGCAGAAAGCCATAGAGCGCCAGGGTGATGGCACTGGCCAGAAACATGTCGGTGGTGGAGGTGCGGCCCCAGCCGACCCAGCCTGGGGTGGTGGCCAGGATCGAGGCGGCGAGCAGGCCCCGACCCCAGCGAGCCGCACGTTCCTCCTCAGGGGGCGCCCAGCTCACCACCAGGGCGAAGGAGGCGATCACCACCGCCGAAGCCGCCAGAGCCACCGGCAGGCGGGCGGCCCACTCGGAGACACCGAACACCTGGAACGATAGGGCCACCATCCAGTAGCCCCAGACGGGGTAGTCGAAAAAGCGCTCGCCGTTCCACCAGGGGGTCACCCAGTCCTGGCGCAACACCATCTGATGGCCCACCTCCACAAACAGGGCTTCGGTCTTGTCCGTGAGCCCGAGGACGCCGAGACCATGAAAAAAAGTGAGCCAGCAGAGCAGGGCGAGCGCCAGGCCAACCAGCCAGGGCCGTCGACGTGACTGGCGTTGACAGGACTCCGCCCAGTGGTTTGTGGCCGTGCGATCAGTGGCCAGAGAGTCAGTGGCCATGCGGTCAGTGGCCATGGGGACGCTGCCCGCAACAGGAACGGGCAACTTAGGAGCCGGCCGAACGGCGCCACTACAACGGCGCTACCAGAACGGGACCCAGGCCGTGGAGCCAGAAGTGTGATGCCCACAGCCGCTGAGATCACACCAACGCAGCCGCTGGACGCGCCCTAGTCCCATGTCCACCAAGGATGAGCGGCGGGTGACGGCTGTAGCGGCTGGGTCTGGCCGCTGATCACGTTCTCCTGGTGATCTTGCGCTGGATCAATGGTGCCGATCGATCCTGGTTCCTGGCCCCGGGAAATTTCGCCATTGGCAACAAAGTGATCGCAAGCAATGGCCTTACTTGATGTATTCCTTCAGGACTCCGTTGCGATTGGGGTGGCGCAACTTGCGCAGAGCCTTGGCCTCAATCTGGCGAATCCGCTCACGGGTGACATCAAAGATCTGACCGATTTCCTCCAGGGTTTTCATCCGGCCGTCGTCGAGGCCATAGCGTAGGCGCAGCACATCACGCTCCCGTGGGCTGAGGGTGGCCAGAACACCTTCAAGATCTTCCCGCAGCAGATTTTTGGCGACGTCCTGCTCTGGATTTTCGATGTCGGCTTCAATGAAATCACCAAGGCGAGAATCTTCTTCTTTACCAATCGGGGTTTCAAGAGAAATCGGCAACTGGGCCGATTTGGCGATGAAGCGAAGCTTCTCAATCGTCATCTCCATGCTCTCGGCGATCTCCTCTTCCGTTGGTTTGCGGCCGAATTCCTGGGAGAGGGTCTTGGTGGTTTTCTTGATGCGGGAGATCGTTTCGTAGAGGTGAACCGGCAGGCGAATCGTGCGGCTCTGATCGGCAATAGCGCGGGTGATCGCCTGACGAATCCACCAGGTTGCATAGGTGGAGAACTTGTAACCTTTCTCGTGGTCGAATTTCTCCGCCGCTCGAATCAGGCCAAGGCTTCCCTCCTGAATTAGATCCTGGAAGGAAAGACCTCGGTTCATGTATTTCTTGGCGATCGACACCACCAGGCGCAAGTTCGACTGCACCATCTTTTCCTTGGCCCGCCGGCCCAGCATCAGACGCCGCCGGAACTTGATCAGCGGCATATCGAAGATCGCTGCCCATTCCTTGGAATCGGGAAAATGCCCTTTGTCGGCCTCAAATTCGGAGGCTTTCTCCTCCAGCTCCAGCAGGTCGGCAATCTTGCGGGCCAGCTCAATCTCCTCATCAGGCCTCAGCAGGCGGATGCGGCCGATTTCCTGCAGGTACACCCGGATCGAATCCTCGGTGTACACCCCCTTCGGTCCCACCTTGATGCTGGCCAGGGCCTTGGCGGACTTGACATCTTTCTTCTCGGCAACGTCGCCGATGCCCAGCTCAAGGTCATCACTCTCCCCATCCGCCCCGGCGCCAACCAGCACACCGTTGGCGTCAGCCTTCAGAACCACAACCTCGCCAGCTTTGGCCGCACCCTTGGCTGCCGCGGGTTTGCGGGCTTTGGTGGTTTTGGTGGCTTTGGCTGCTTTCGCAGGCTTGGTGGCGGGTTCGGCTGTTGCGCTCTTGCGGGTCTTGGGTTTGGGAGCGGGCAACACCTCACCGTCAGCCGTCACCGTCATCAAGATTTCGGGCACCACTGTCTTGACCGCAGGTGGGGTCTTGGCAGCCAGTCCGCTCTTGCTCGCGGGGCTTGCAGAGACGGGGGCACTGGCGGCCTTGACCTTGGCGGCAACGGAACTCATAGCGGGTACGCGACAAAAACAGGGATCAGGTGGTCACGAGGGTTCGTTGCAACGAAACTCGAAACAGGAGCAGCAAACACTGCTCGCTGAAAGACCAGGGAGGATGAACGGTGGAACAAGCGCCTGATCGAAGCGATCAAGCGGTGAAACGGTATGAAGGGCGGCCGGGGCACTGGAGCATCAAGCCATCTGGGGAAGACCCCCCGAGAGGCGGGAGATTCGGGTTGGGGCGACCGGAGCCGGAGCAGTGCTGTCAGGGGTGGTCGCAGACCTGATGCCGGAATGGGAGCAGGACTCCCGGGGCACTCGAAGGGTCTTCCCTCTGGACGGAACTCTGCCGGGTTCCGACGGCAGCCTGTTCGGCATGCCCAACTTCAATATTCTAGGAATCGGCTGAGACCTTTGCAAGACTGCGTCCAGCGTTTTGCAAGATCGTTCCCTCAGCCCCGCATCCCTGGCTGGAAATCTGGTTGGAAGCCGGCCGGGAGGGCCAGGTCTTCACCTACGCCAACCCCGACGGCCTGACCGTGGGCGTCGGCGATCTGGTGCAGGTGCCACTGCAGGGTCGTCGCCATGCAGGCTTGGTGCTGGCCTGCCTGCAGACGCTGCCGGAGGGCCTGGCAGACAAGCGCATGCGGGCTGTGGAAACTGTGCTGCAGAGTGCCGCCGTGAATGGCAGCTGGCAGGCTTTGCTGCTGGCGGTGGCCACGGCCTGCCACACCAGCCGCTTCCGCACGCTCAAAAGTGCCCTGCCCCCGGGCTGGTTGGGCCAGCGCCCCCGGGGTCCCGGCGGCAGGCTGCTCTGCCAGATCAGTCGGGTCGAGTCTCAGCTGCCAGCGCCTGATCTCCAGGCTGAACTGAGCTGCCGCCAGCGGGCCCTGCTGGACCATCTCGACCGCCTGGGCGGTCGGCGCCTGCTCCGGGATCTGCTGGCCGTCGATGGGTTTGGTCGGGGTCTGATCACGGCCCTTGAAGCCAAGGGTCTGGTGCGTCGTGAGCAGGTTCGCGGCAGCCCAGCGACCCGGACTCCACCCCTCGGACAGCCCCCTGCCCCGCCCATCGTGTTGGAGGAGCCGCGGATCGCCAATGCCGCCCAGGCTGCGGCGGTGGAGGCCATTGATACGGCTGCGGCAGGAAGCACCCTGCTGCTCTGGGGGGTGACCGGCGCCGGCAAGACGGAGGTCTACCTGCAGGCGGCGGCCCGCCAGTTGCGGCAGGGGCGCAGCGTGTTGCTGCTGGTCCCGGAGATCGGCCTGATTCCCCAGCTGCTGGATCGCTGCCGGGCCCGGTTCGGTCCCCAGGTGCTGGAGTATCACAGCGGCATGGGGGATGCGGAGCGGGTGACGGCCTGGCGCCGTTGCCTGGATGCGGCGGCCGCCGCCGAACCGATGGTGGCGATCGGCACCCGTTCGGCGATCTTCCTGCCCCTGGCTCCCCTCGGCCTGATCGTGCTCGATGAGGAACACGACACGTCGTACAAGCAGGAGAGCCCGATGCCCTGCTACCACGCCCGGGACGTCGCCCAACGCAGAGCCAGCCTCGATGGCGCTCGGCTGGTGCTGGGCAGTGCCACCCCCTCGCTCGAAACCTGGCTGCGCTGTCGTCAGCCGGAGGTGGAGGGCGGAATCCGGCTGTTGCGGCTGCCGGAGCGCATCGGCCAGCGCCCCCTGCCGCCCGTGCGTTTGGTGGACATGCGCCTGGAGTTCGCTGAAGGACACCGGCGCCTGATCAGTCGTCCGCTGATGGGCCGGCTGGAACAGCTTCAGGCCCGTGGCGAGCAGGCGGTGGTGCTGGTGCCGCGGCGGGGCTATCGCTCCTTCCTCAGTTGCCGCAGCTGTGGTGAAGCGGTGCAGTGCCCCAACTGTGACGTGGCTCTGACGGTGCATCGCAGCAGCCACCGTGGCGCTGCCGCCACGGAATGGCTGCGCTGCCATTGGTGTGATCACCGCCAGGAGATCGCTCAGCGCTGCGGCAAGTGCGGCTCCACCGCCTTCAAGCCTTTCGGTGCCGGCACCCAGCGGGTGATGGAGCAACTGGCCGCCGAACTGGAGGGCCTGAGGTTGCTGCGCTTTGACCAGGACACCACCCGCGGCCGCGATGGCCACAGGCGCCTGCTGGAGCGCTTCGCCGCCGGCGAGGCCGATGTGCTGGTGGGCACCCAGATGCTGGCCAAGGGCATGGATCTGCCGCGGGTGACGCTGGCGGCCGTGCTCGCCGCCGACGGCTTGCTGCATCGCCCCGATCTGCGCTCTTCGGAGCACTGCCTGCAGTTGTTGCTGCAGCTGGCCGGCCGGGCCGGCCGGGGTGAATTGCCGGGGGAGGTGCTGGTGCAGACCTACAGCCCCGAGCATCCGGTGATCCGCCATCTGGTGGATGGGCGCTACGAACGTTTCCTGGAGGAGGAGCTGCAGTTGCGTCGCCAGGCTGGCCTGGTGCCCTTCAGCCGCGCCTGCCTGCTGCGCTTGGCCGGGCCCTCGGCCAGTGCCACCGCCACGGCGGCCACCAGCCTGGTGGAACGGGTGCGCGCCCAGGTGGAGCGTGAGGGCTGGATGGTGATCGGCCCGGCCCCGGCCCCGGTGGCCAAGGTGGCGGGGCGCAGTCGTTGGCAGGTGTTGCTGCACGGACCGGCGGCGACGGCACTCCCCCTGCCGCCGGAGGCGGAGCTGAGGCGGATCCTGCCCCAGAACGTCAGCCTGGCGATCGATCCGGATCCGCTGCAGCTCTGAGATCCGCGGCCTTCAGGCGGGCAGTTCGGGCAGGCCGAACCCGAGGCGCAACCGGATTCGCTGCAACAGCGACACCAGCACCAGGGCCAGAGCGATAGCCAGGCCGCCCAGCCCGAGCCGGCTCCAACGCCAGCACTGCAACTGCAAGACATTGCGCTGCCCGCTTTGCAGCGACCAGAGCAGTTGGGGCTCCCCCCCTGCCGGCCGGGCTAAGGAGCGCACCGGCTGAGGTCCGGCGGCGATCACCGCCGCCGCTGAGACGGGCACCAGCCGCAGGCTGAGTTCAACGCCAGGCAGGGGCGGCAGCGGCGTCAGGTCCACCACCAGGAAGAGCCGCTGGCGTACGCCCACCAACCAGTTGCGTTCCTGCAGCCGCAGATCCGCCGCCGGTAGGGACACCCCCGCCAGTTCGGCGGCGGCCTTGAGGCTGCGTTGCAGAGCCGTGAGGGCCTGCTCAGCGGGCAGAACCGCCGTGGAGAGCACCTGCACCTCCCCCTGCTGTTGGCCGCGGAAAGCTGCCGGGCCGGTGTGGAGTGCCTCGGCGAAACGCCGCTGCCAGGGGGTCAGTTGGCCGGAGTCGCTGCGCAGGCGATGGCTCAGCTGCAGCCGGCCTGGGCCCTCGAAGCGCAATTCACTGCGCACGTCCATGCAGCCGCCCAACAAGGGCAGCAGCAACAGCGCCGCCAGCAGCACGGCCACGATGGCGGCAAAGCCGATCGGCGCCGAGGTCGGGCCCACTGGGGGCGGCGGCTCCGGCGGCGGGCCCTGGCGACGGCGGGCAGCGGCGAGGCCAGCGCCGGCACCGCTGCCCTCCAGCAGCGCTCCCTGTTGGCCCAGATCCGGCAGGGTCAGTGACCAATCGCGCGGACGCTGCAGGGCCGGGGCCTCCAGCACCGTGAGCAGATCCTTGGCTTGGGCGCGCAAGGTGGCATCGACACAGGTCTTGAGGCTGCGACAACAGTCAGCGGCGCCTTCGGTCTGGCCCTGGCCCATCAGTGCTGTGGCCATGAGCAGGCGCACGCCCGCTCCAATCGTCGAGGCGGGGCCATGCGCTGCGGCCAGAGGCTCCAGCAGTCGCAGGCACTGGCCGTACTCGCCGCGATCGATCGCTTGGCGCGCTGCCTGGAGCGCGAGGCTGATCGCCGGATCAAGGGCGCGATCAGCCATGGCAGCACCGTGACGCCATCAGCAATCGAGCTGGCCCTTGTTGCCCACCACCATCGTGCCGATGCCGGCCTTGGTGAACACCTCCAGCAGCAGGGCATGGGGAACGCGGCCATCGACGATGTGGGCGGCGGCGACGCCCTGGGCCAGGGCCCGGATGCAGCACTCGGTCTTGGGGATCATGCCGCCGTTGACAACGCCGGAGTGGATCAGCTCGCGCGCCTGGGTCAGGGTGAGCTGCTGCACCAGGGAATCGGGATCCTCGCGATCCCGCAGGATGCCGCAGGTGTCGGTGAGCAGGATTAGTTTCTCGGCTCCGAGCGCCGCCGCCAGTTCGCCGGCCACGGTGTCGGCATTGATGTTGTGGGCCTTGCCGTGGAGGTCTGGGGCGACGCTGGAAATCACCGGGATATAGCCGGCATCGAGCAGCGGCGTGATCACCGAGGGATTGACCAGCGCCACATCCCCCACCAGCCCCAGGCTGCCGTCGCCGTGGGTGCGGGCCTGCAACAGGCTGCCGTCACTGCCGCAGAGCCCAACGGCCCGACCGCCGACCTGATTGAGGCCATTGACGATCTGCTTGTTGACCTTGCCGACCAGCACCATCTCAACCACTTCCATCGTGGCTTCATCGGTGATGCGCAGCCCATCGCGAAAGCGGGCCTCAATGCCGACGCGGGAGAGCCAGTGATTGATCTCGGGTCCACCACCGTGCACCACCACCGTCTGCACTCCGACGCAGGCCAGCAAGGCCAGATCGCGGAAGACTGCATCCCGGAGGTCCTCGCGCACCATGGCGGCACCGCCGTACTTGACGACGATCGTGCGGCCGCTGAAGCGCTGGATGTAGGGCAGCGCCTCGCTGAGGACGGAAACGCGCAGGCTGTCTTCAGGGCTGACGTGGAGATCGGAACTCAAGGGGGTCAAGCGTCGGTGGGGCTGGCGGCTGGGAGCAGGTCCAGCCTGAACTTGCCGGCAGAGAGCTGGGTCAGTTCGGCCCTCAGCTCCGGACCGAAGAAGCGTCCAAGGCGATCCTGACGCTCCTGCCAACGGGCAAAAGCCACCCCCCGACAGGCAAAAGTCAAGCGCAGGCCGTAGGCGCCCTCACAGTCGCATTCCTCGACTGACTCCAGCTGGGGAGGTTCGTCCTCGTCCCAGAGCTTGAGGGCCTCGAGGGATGACTCCAGGTGCGCCTTCTGGCCATAGCGCCAGCGGGTCACATCGGCCAGGAGCTTGCGCAGGGGCTCGCTCTCAGGCAACTCGCGCAGACTTCTGAAGGTCTGGGGGCGGCTGAGTCGGTTCGCCGGTGGCAGCTCGGAGGATTTGAGGGCCAGGCCGCCCAGCAGGATGGGAATCCCGTAGAAGATGGTCGGCAGGCTGAGATTGGCGTTGTCGCCGAGATAGGCGATCGAACCGATCACCGTGAGCACGGCTCCGGCCACCGTGACGAGACTGCCGGGGGAAGTCAGGGCTTGCATCGGTCCATCTTCCAGCAACAGGGGCCGCGATGGGAGCCGCTGGGCCAATTCCACCGCTGCCGCCACCCATCTGTCGCCAGCCATCTGGATCCAGCTTGCGGCGGTCAGCCAAGCCGTCAGCCAAGCAGTGGCGGAGCAGTGGCGGAGCTGAGGCCGTGCCCCGCAGCAGCGGCAGGTTGATGGCGCCATGAACAGCGATCGCTGGACGGCAACCTGTGCTCAGGCTGGTAAGCCGCGTTGGCCCCAAAATGCTGGGGTCGAGGGCGCGTCAGCGGCCAGACTCGGCGAAGCTCCCAGGTGCGGGCTGCCCAGCTCGGACTCCCCAGCCAGGAGCTCCCTGAATCAGCCGCTCGCCCCGCCACCGGCCTCAGCGACGACCTCTCAATCCTCCACGCCTTTCATCCCCAGCGCCGTTCTGGCCCCCAACGATGCGTTCCGAGCCATCCCAACCGTTTCCCGAGGCAACGGATCGTCCCGATCCAGCCGAATCGCCGATCGCCGCCGACTCCACGGGCGTCGCGACAGCGCCGGACCTTGCCACCTTGATCGAACAGCTGCGTCAGGACAGGCTCTGGCTGCTCCGTCAGATCGACAGTGGTCAGTGGGCCGAATGGCGCCTCGATCTAGCAGCGCTGGAGCGGGAACTGGGCCAGCTGCTCGAGCAGGCCAGCGAGAGGCTGCTCGGCAGCTGAGCCGATCGACAGCCGCTCAAAACGGAATGTCGTCGTCGTCGGCGAACTCCTCGGGGGGGACCAGCGGGGCGCTGTTCCAGACGGCTGGTGCCGGCGTCGGTGCCCCAGCGGCAGTGCCAGCTCCAGAGCCGGGGCCAGTGGCCTGGCGTCGCTGGGGGCTGGGGGCTGCCGGCCGGCCAGCGGGGTAGGGAGGGGCCGTGCTCCTTGGGGCGGTCTCCCTCGGGGCCGTGTCCCTCGGGGCCCGATCTCCTGCTGGTGCTGAAGAGGCGCCGGCGAATGATCCAGAGGGCTGGGATCCCGATGCCGCAAGGGGATGGAGGCGTGAGAGGGTCAGTTCCGCCCGTTTTTCCTTCACGCCGTCCTGGCGGGTGACGGTGTTCATCCGCATCCGTCCCTCCAGCACCAGGCGCTGGCCGACCTGCACCCGGTTCTGGAGGTCCTGGGCCAGATTGCCCCAACCCACCACCTTCAGCTGGCCCGCCGGATCATCGGGTCGCAAGCCTTCGAGGCTCACGGTCATTTCCGCTACCGGGGTCTGATTGTCCTGGGTGTAGCGAACCTGAGGCGCTTCCAGCACCTCGACTTCAAGCAGACAGTGATTCAAGCCCCACCCAGCCGACGGCACCAACCATCCTGATGCACGTGCCCTCGTTTCACCAAGGCGCAGGCCCGGCCCGAGCACAGGCACCCCGGCTGTGGCTGATCGCCGGCACCGGCGAGGGGCCCCGGCTGGCGACGGCCCTGCTGCAGGCGGGCTGGCAGGTGCGTGTGTGTGTGGTGAGCCGGGCCGCCGCCAGGGCCTATGCCCCGCAGCCAGGCCTGGAGCTGCTGGTGGGGGCGATCGGTTCGAGCAGCCCCGCAGCCACGCCCCTAGCCGGCGTCAGGCAGGAGCTGGAACGCGCCAGGGCGAGTCAGCAGCCCTACCGCTGGGTGATCGATGCGAGCCATCCGTTTGCCAGCCAGATCACCGCGGCCCTGGTGCAGGGCTGTGACGAGGCCCGGGTGCCGTTGCTGCGATTGCAGCGCCTCGAGCTCAGCGGCGACGGCGGATCGAGCCTGGCCGAGCTGGCCGATCTCCGCGGCCAGGCGCAGCGTGGTGAGCGCTGGCTGCTGGCGATCGGGGCCCGGCGCCTGGCCGACGCCATCGGCCATACGCCGGGGGCCCTGCACCATGCCCGGATCCTGCCCCGCCCCCTGGCGCTGCAACAGGCGATGGCGGCGGGTTTGCCAGCGGAACGGGTGGCCTGTCTGCAGCCCCTGGCGGCCGGCGAGCAGCGGGCGGAGGTGGAACGTGCCCTGTGCCGGCACTGGGGAATCGAAACGGTGCTCTGCCGCCGTTCCGGTGGTCCTGGCGAGGCCCAATGGCGCGCCATCTGTGGCGATCTGGGGTTGCGGCTGTTGCTGCTGGAGCGTCCCGGGGAGCCCGGGGCGCTGCTCTGTTTGCCCCTGGAGCGCCTGCTGGAGCGGGTGGGAGCGGCCAGCGCCGCGATGGCCGTTGCTGGCGAGCCGCCTGGCTCGCCATGGTGCTGAGCCGCGAAGGCAGGCTTGAACGCTCCGCTCCGGCTGAACGACCAGCTCAGCCCAGATGGTGAGCCACGAGGTCCGGTAAGGAGGCCTGGGGCCTGGGGCCAAGCTGGGTGACCACCTGGCCGGCGCAGAGGGAACCCAGCTGGCCGCAGCGCTCCAGGCTCTCGCCCCGGGTGTAGCCGAACAGGAACCCGGCCGCGTACAGATCACCGGCCCCGGTGGTGTCCACCAGTTTGCCGAGGTGAACGGGCGCCACCTCGATGGTGCGCTCACCGCTGAGCACCAGCGATCCCTGCTCGCTGCGGGTCAGGGCCGCCACCTTGCAGCGACCACGCACCTGGTCGACGGCCTCCTCGAAACTCGCGGCTTTGTAGAGGGACGTGATCTCCAGCTCATTGGCGAACAGCACATCGACGTGGCCATCGACCAGCTCTTGAAAGCTCTGGCGATGGCGATCGACACAGAAGGCATCCGACAGCGACAGGGCCACCTGACCACCGCTGGCGCGGGCCGCTTCGGCCGCGGCGATGAAGGCCCGCTTGGCTTCGTCACTGTCCCAGAGATAGCCCTCGAGATAGAGCACCTGGGCCTGGCGCACCAGCTCCAGATCAAGATCGGCCGGATCGAGAGCCACCGAGGCGCCCAGATAGGTGCACATTGTGCGCTGGGCATCGTCAGTGACCAGAATCAGGCAGCGGGCCGTGGAGGCACCGCTTCTGGCTGGAGGTGTGTCGAAGTGGGCGCCCACGGAGCGGATGTCATGGCTGAAGATCGCCCCCAGCTGGTCATCCCGGACCCGGCCGATGAACCCGGCCCTGCCCCCCAGCTGGGCAATGCCGGCGAGGGTGTTGGCCGCTGAGCCACCGGAGGTTTCCAGGCCCGGACCGACGCTGGCGTAGAGCCGCTCGGCCTGCTGCTCATCGACCAGGGCCATGGTGCCCTTGGTGAGGCCGTGGGCTTCAAGGAAGGCCTCATCGGCCTGCACCAGCACATCGACGATGGCGTTGCCGATGCCGACGACATCGAAGCTCTTGGGCGCGGACTCGGAGCTGGTCATCGAGGAAAGGGCGGGCAGGGGACGGGGGGATTGGACGTCAGTGGAGGGACGTCAGCGGACGGTGGTCAGCGTCAGCGGAAGGAGTTCGACAGGGTTTCGCGAGGGTCTGGCAGAGAGGACCCACCGGCGATGTGGCCTCGAGGTTGCTGAGGAGTTGCGTCGTTGGCAGCGAACCGGCCGTGGCCAATCAGGCGCTGAGCAGGGCCCGCTTGGGACCGTGGATGGGATCTTCCACCACGATGGTCTGATCCCGCTGGGCGCCGAGGGAGACAATCGCGATTGGCACCTCCATCAGTTCCGCCAGGAAGCGCAGGTAGGAGCGGGCCGTGGCTGGCAGATCATCGAGCTTGCGGCAATCGGCGGTGGAGCACTGCCAGCCGGGCAGGGTCACGAAGATGGGCCGGCAACGGGCGAAATCCTCGGAGCTGCTGGGGAAATAGTCGATGCGCTCGCCATCGAGGTCGTAGGCGACGCAGACCTGGATCTCATCGAGTTCGTCCAGCACATCCAGCTTGGTGATCGCCAGACAGTCCAGACCGTTGACCTGAACCGCATAGCGGCCGATCACGCCGTCGAACCAGCCGCAACGGCGACGGCGGCCCGTGGTGGTGCCGAATTCACCGCCCCGGTCGCAGAGGTGATCGTTGAGGCTGCCCCCCAGTTCGGTGGGGAAAGGTCCCTCGCCGACCCGGGTGGTGTAGGCCTTGGCGACGCCGATCACCCGGTCGATCAGGGTGGGGCCGACACCGGCGCCGATGCAGGCCCCGCCCGAGACCGGGTTGGAGGAGGTGACGAACGGATAGGTGCCATGGTCGAGGTCGAGGAGGGTGCCCTGAGCCCCCTCGAACAAGATGTTCTTGCGGGCTCGGGCCGCCTCATGAATGGTGCGGGTGCAATCCACCACATGGGGAGCCAGCCGCTGGCCGTAGCCGGCGTACTCCTCGATCACTGCGTCGGCGTCAAGCGGCTCGAGGCCATAGACCTTTTGCAGCAGCTCGTTCTTCTCGGCCAGGGGGCCACTGAGGCGATCACGCAGTCGGGAGGCATCGAGCAGATCCAGCACCCGGATGCCATTGCGTTCCGATTTGTCCGCGTAGGTGGGCCCGATGCCACGGCCGGTGGTGCCGATGCGGCGATCGCCGCGGCGCTGCTCCATCGCCAGATCGAGCAGGCGGTGGTAAGGCATGGTCACATGGGCCGTGGAGGCCAGCTTCAGGCCCGCCACGTCGATGCCGTAGCCCAGAAGCATGTCCAGCTCTCCAAGCATCACCTTGGGATCCACCACGGTGCCGGAGCCGATCAGGCAGGTGGTGTCCGCATAGAGGATGCCTGAGGGAATCAGATGCAGCTTCAGCACACGATCGTCGACGACGATCGTGTGCCCGGCATTGACTCCCCCCTGATAACGGACGACGACGTCAGCGGAACGGCTTAAAAGATCAGTGATCTTGCCTTTCCCCTCGTCACCCCATTGCGCACCGATGACGACGACGTTGGCCAAGGACACAGCGGCCCGGAGCCGCTTCAGAGCACAACGTGAGAGCCTCTCAGATCGAGGGGCGTTTCGTCAAAAGAATGGCACCGATCCCTGGATCAGGCGCCCCGCACGGCGCCGCTCTCAGCCATCTTGAGTTCTTTCTCCAGCCGGGCCCGCAAGGCCTCAGGCAGGGGGCGGTTGGCATAGGCGCTGTAGTAAGCCGCCAGGGAGTTGAGGGCCGTCTGCATCGTCGTGAATGAGCCGAGACCATGGACATCACGACGGGGCCGGTAACGGGCCACATAGTCCTTGATCAGGCTGTTGGCCTGGGTTTCGGCCTCCTGCCGACTGGGATCATCGTGGGCAATGGCGATGGTGCTCAGCAGGCTGGTTGCCACGCTCACGGTGTCATCGACGTAGTTGCCGCTCAGGTTGCTGGCGCCGCTGCAGGCGGTGAGGCTGAGCATCAGGGCCAGAGCCAGGCAGACCGACAGCAAAGGACGGACAAGGCTCCGGTGCAGGAAAGCGACCATGGCGGATCGAAAGGAGAGGCCTGGATCCTAGGGGTGGGTCATGGGCCCGTTAGCCAGGTCGCAGTCTGGTGGGCCCAGGTTCGCTGGCTTCAGCGAACGGCCGGTTCACCGGCGCGACCACGGCTTAGTTCCGTTTCCAATCTGGCCCGCACGGCGTTGGCCGGCAGCTCGCACTTCTCGCTGCCGGCACGCCGCACCAACTCCACCTGACCGGTGGCGGCGCCGCGGCCCACCACCACGCGCCAGGGGATGCCGATCAGATCGGCATCCTTGAACTTCACCCCCGCCCGCTCGGAGCGGTCATCAAGCAGCACCTCGACCCCGGCGGCGCTCAGCTCGTTGTAGAGGCCTTCCGCCAGCTCCACCTGGGCCTGCTCCTGGGTGTTGGCGATCACCACGATCACCTCGAAGGGGGCGATCGCCACGGGCCAGCAGATGCCATCGCGGTCGTGGTGCTGCTCCACGGCGGCCTGGGCCAGCCGCGAGACACCGATGCCGTAGCAGCCCATCCAGAGGGCCTCGTCGACGCCGCTCTCATTGGTGAAGCGGGCTCCGAGGGCTTCGGAATACTTGCGGCCGAGCTGGAAGATGTGTCCCACCTCAATTCCGCGGGCCGCCTGCAGGCACTGGTCGGGATCATGAAGGCAGCGATCGCCGCTCTGGGCGGCGCGCAGATCCAGCGGCTCGGGCCGCAGTCCCAGGCCTGTCCAGCTGGCACCAACGCGATGGCCGTCCACCGCATTGGCTCCGCAGACAAAGGCCACCAGGTCGACGGCGGTGGCATCGGCCAGACGCAGGAAGGACCGGACCAGCCGTGCTTCTGCAGAACTGGACGCCCCGCCATCTCCAGGGGCACCCACCGGGCTCTCGCTCCGATCGAGCCCCATCTCCTCAGGGGCCTTGGCCAGGACGGCATCGTCCAGGTCCGGGCCGAGGTAACCGAAGGGGATCCCACGCAGATCGAGGCTCAGCTGCTCGCTGCGCACCAGCTCGGGGGTGAGTGGATCGATCGCCAGCAGGGCGCCATGGGCCGGCGTCAGCCGGGCGGCCACCGTATTGGCCAGTTTCACCTCATTGAGCTGCTGATCACCGCGCAGGCTGATCAGCAGCGGCTGGACCTGGCCGTCGGCGAACCGGGCCAGCAGCAGCAGCACCTTGACCAGCTGACTGGGCTCGAAGCCATGGGCTCCGCACAGCTGCTCGATCGTGGTCTGGCCGGGGGTGCTGAGGGGTTCGCCGACACCTCCGGCCCGGGGCCCCGCCGGCAAGGGCAAGGCTTCGGGCGGCAAGGAAACGGCCCGCTCCTGGTTGGCGGCGTAGCGGCCGTCGGCGCTGGCGAGGATCAGATCTTCACCGGCTTCGGCGGTGACCATGAACTCCTGGCTGGCGGAGCCGCCGATGGCGCCGCTGTCGGCCTCCACTGCCACGGTCCGCAGGCCGCAGCGCTCGAAGATGCGTCGATAGGCCAGATCCATCGCCGCGTAGGTCTGCTTGAGCGAATCCTCGTCGCCGTGGAAGGAATAGGCATCCTTCATGATGAATTCCCGGCCTCGCATCAGGCCGAAGCGCGGCCGGATCTCATCGCGGAACTTGGTCTGGATCTGGTAGATGTTCACCGGCAGCTGGCGATAGGAGCGCAGCAGATCGGCCGCCAGGGTGGTGATCACCTCTTCATGGGTGGGTCCGAGACCGAGCTCCCTGCCCTGGCGGTCGGTGAGGTGGAACATGATTCCCTCTCCCGCCGTGTAGCCGGCCCAGCGGCCGCTGCGTTCCCACAGCTCGGCGGGCTGGAGTTGGGGCAGCAGCGTTTCCAGGGCACCGGTGGCATCCATTTCCTGGCGCACGATGGCCGAAATTTTCTGCAGTACGCGCCAGAGCAGCGGCAGATAGGCATAGATGCCCGAGGAGAGGCGGCGGATGTAGCCAGCCCGCAGCAACAACTTGTGGGAGGGGATTTCAGCCTCCGCGGGGTCATCGCGAAGCGTCACCAGCATCAGGCGGGAGACGCGCATGGAGGCACCGGCAAACACAGTGGCGGACGCTATCACCGTGTCCTGAAGCAGGCCTGACAGGTGTCCTGGGCAAACCTCCCGACCCAGACACCTCTGCTAGCGTCCCGGCCTGATCCAACCTGTCTAACCACTGTCTCATGCTTCCTCCAGCTGCCCCGACGCTCTCCACACCGGTCGGCCAGATGGAAGCCAAGGACAACGCCGGCCCAGCTGAGATCCTGGCGGGTCTGCTCTCCGGCGGCAGCGCCGAGAGCGGTGATGCCCTGATCAGCATCGACGATGTGCAGAAATCCCTGAACCGCTCCCGGGCTTCGGTCTACCGCTACACCAACACCGATCCCCGCAATCTCAATCCTCCCTTCAACCCCCGCAAACTCAATCCCGAGTACCGCAGTGATCAGAAGGAGCCCCTGCTGTTTCACCCCAACGAGGTGGCCCGCTTTGCCCGTGATGTGCTGCGCATCAAGGAGGTGACCGTTGAGGTGCTCAACTCCCCTTCCACGGCCACGCAGGAGCTGCTGAGTTCGATCCTCGAGGAACTGCAGGCGATTCGCCAACGGTTGGATGGCATGGAGGCCCCCCCCACCAACATCCATGTGCACCGCCAGCAGCACAGCCAGGCTCGTCCTGCCGCCTGATCGTCAGCATGCTCGGAAAACCGACCACTCCCGGCTGGTCAGTCGAGCCGATCAATGCCACGATGTTGACAATTCTTCTGCCTGTTTGACGAGGTGAAGCCCATTGGTGGTTTCACCAATCCATGGAGCAAGCCTTAAC
>CALPNT020000029.1 GCA_943325005.2 Bifidobacterium breve
GCCAAGGAGCAGTGCATGCTGCTGCGCAAACCCCACTACACCGCCCCCAACGCCCAGACGCCGGCCTACGAGTGGGCCCTCTCCGATCCCAATCCACCGATCGGAGCCTGGGCGGCGATGCGCATCTATCAGATCGATCGCAAGCAGAGCGACGCCCCCGACCTGGGCTTTCTACGCGCGGCCCTGCGCAAGCTGATCCTGGAATACGGCTGGTGGGCCAACCGCAACGACCGCTCCGGTGACAACGTCTTCGAGGGGGGCTTCCTGGGCCTCGACAACATCGCCGTGTTCGATCGGCGCTTCCCTTTGGCCGACGGCAGCATCATCGAGCAGTGCGACGGCACCGCCTGGATGGCCTCGCTCAGTCTCAACCTGCTGCAGATCTCCGTGGAACTGAGCCGTGAGGAGCCGGAATACGCTGACATCTGCGAGCGCTTCGTCGTCGATTTCGTGCAGCTGGCGATCGGCCTCAACAAGCCCGCCGGCCGCGATTACGTCAACTGGGATGAGGAGGACGGCTTCTATTACGACGTGATCAAACGACCGGACGGCAGTGTCGACTACCTGCGCACCCGTTCGCTCTCGGGTCTGGTGCCGCTGCTGGCGGTGCAGAGCTTCGACATCGACACCGTGCAACGGCTACCGATGCTCGACGTGACCAACACCCTGGCCTGGTTCACCCACGAGCGCACCACCCCCTCCTGGATGGTGCACAACCTAGGGATCTGGAACAACGACCGGGTGCTGTTCACGCTCGTGCCCAGAGAGCGCTTGCAACGCATCTGCGAACGGCTCTTTGACGAGGAGGAGTTTCTCTCTCCTTACGGCATCCGCTCCCTCTCCAAGGTCTACGAAAAACACCCCTACACCTACACCGAAGGCAGCCAGAGCCAGACCCTCACCTACAGCCCCGCCGACAGCCCGGTGGCCATGTTCGGTGGTAACTCCAACTGGCGCGGCCCGGTGTGGATGCCGATGAACTTCCTGTTGATCGAATCGCTGCAGAAGTTCGCCCATTTCTACGGCGACAGCTTCAAGGTGGAGTTCCCCAGCCGTTCCGGCAACTGGATCACGCTCTGGCAGGCCTCCCTGGAGCTGGAGAAGCGGCTGGTGGGCATCTTCCGCCGCGACGATCAAGGGCGCCGCCCCTTCAACGGTGATGTGGAGACATTCCAGAACGATCCCCACTGGCGCGATCTGATTCTGTTCAACGAGTACTTCCACGGCGACAACGGCAGCGGCGTCGGCGCCTCCCATCAGACGGGCTGGAGCGCCATGGTCTGCAAGATGCTCAATCAGCTCTCCCGCTACCCCGACGGCTGATCCCTCCCGGTAACGGCATCCGATTCCCTTCAGGCCCACCGTCGGGATGCCGCTCAGACGCCTTCTTCGTTGCTCTCCGCCCAGCGCCTACCCGCTTCCCCCACCACCATGAGCTCCCCATCCCCCAGCACCGCTGCCGTCTCCGCTGCGATCGCCGGTCCGAGCTTCCACAGCTCATCCCTGCCTGAAGCGGCCCAGCTGCAGGTGGCCAACGGCGCTCACTTCGACGTGGTGATCATCGGCAGTGGGGCCGGTGGCGGCACCCTGGCCCGCCATCTGGCTGCCACAGGTCTGAAGGTGCTGGTGCTGGAGCGGGGCGACTGGCTGCCCCAGGAACCCCAGAACTGGGATGCCGACGCGGTGTTCCAGCAGAACCGCTACGTGTCGAAGGATTCCTGGCTCGACAAGCACGGCAAGGCCTTCCAGCCCGGTAGCCACTACTTCGTCGGTGGCGCCACCAAGATGTACGGCGCCGCCCACTTTCGCCTGCGCCAGCAGGACTTCGAGGAACTCGCCCACTTCGACGGCAGCTCGCCGGCCTGGCCCCTGCGTTATTCCGACTTCGAGCCCTGGTATCAGCAGGCCGAGGAGATGTATCACGTGCACGGCCAGCGGGGAGAGGATCCCACCGAGCCGCCCTGCAGCGGCCCCTATCCCCATCCGCCGGTGGCCCATGAGCCGCGCATGCAGAAGCTGGTCGACGACCTGCGCTCGGCTGGGCTCCATCCCTTCCACGCCCCCAGCGGTGTGCTGCTCGATGAGGCCAACCTGGCCTTCAGCCGCTGCCGCAAGTGCAACTGCTGCGATGGTTTCCCCTGCCTGGTGCACGCTAAGTCGGATGCGGAGGTGCTGGGGATACGGCCGGCCCTGGCGTCGCCAACCGTGTCGCTATTGACCCGGGCCCAGGTGAAACGGCTGGTCACCGACGACTCCGGCCGCACCGTCAAAGCCGTGGAGCTGGAGCGCGACGGCGAACCGATGACCGTCAGCGGCGATGTGGTGGTGGTGAGCTGTGGCGCCGCCAACAGCGCCCGGCTGCTGCTGATGTCAGCGAACGACAAGCATTCCCGCGGCCTCGCCAACGGCTCCGACCAGGTGGGCCGCCACTACATGTTCCACAACAGCAAGGCGATGGTGGCCCTGGCCCACGAGCCGAACCACACCGTCTTCCAGAAAACAGTGTGCGTCAACGACTGGTATCTCGGCGATGCCGACTTCGACTACCCGATGGGCAACATCCAGATGACGGGCAAGACCAGCGGCACGATCATGAAGGGCTATGCCCCGCTCGAAACCTTCCTGATGCCGGGCTGGAGCATGGACAAGATCGCCGAACACGCGATCGACTTCTGGATCTCCAGTGAAGATCTCCCCGATCCGAACAACCGGGTGACGGTGACCAGTTCCGGGCAGATCCAGCTGAGCTACACCCCCAACAATCTCACCGCCTCGGCACGGCTGGTGAGCCGATTGGAGGGCATGCTCGATCGTCTCTATCTGCGCAACCACCTGGTGGAACGCCAGATCTACATCGCCAACAGCATGGGCATCGCCGCCGTGGGCCACCAGGCCGGCACCTGTCGCTTCGGCAGCGATCCGGCCAGCTCGGTGCTGGACCTGAACTGCAAGGCGCACGAACTCGACAACCTCTATGTCGTCGATACCAGCTTCATGCCGACCATCGGCGCCGTGAACCCCTCGCTCACCGCCATCGCCAATGCGCTGCGGGTGGGTACCCACCTGGTCGAGCGGCTGAAGGGTTGAGCCCACGACGGCCGTAGGGGAACGGGTGACGCCCCCGGTCTCCGCGGCCGCCGGCCCTACGCCCAGCGGGCCCGCCACTGCGGCCGGATCCGCCAGCGGCATTTCCCTGGCGGGCTGGGCATGATCCTGGGGCAGGCTGGGCACAAGCAGGGCTGAAAGTGGAGATGCGCACGTTGGATCAGCGCCCTGGAGATCCCCATCCAGGCGACCTGCGCAGCGACGAGCCACGACGGCATCCCGAGCAGCAGGTGCTGGTGGCACTGGGCACCGCCTGGGCCCTGACGGCCGGCTGGTTTCTGTTCTGGCCGGTGCCCACCGAGGTGATCGGCCGCGGCGTCGTGATCGTGCCCGGCGGCGCCACCGTGATCGATGCACGGGCCGAGGGCCAGATTCTCGAGCTGCCGCTGCGAGTAGGGGACGTGGTGAAGCGGGGCCAACCGCTGATCCGGCTCTACCTACCCACCCTGGAGCAACAGCTGCGCCGTCAGCAGAAGGATCTGGCCGAACTGATCCGCATCAACGTCGATCTCGACCGGCGGGACCGGGACCGGCTGGTCTCGGCCGGGCGCCTGCGCGATACGGCTCTGGCCAAACTGGAAGCCGACCGCCAGCGCCTTGAAACCCTGCGCCGCATCTACGACCAGAAGGTGGCCGATTTCCGCCATCTGGCCCGCCGCGAGGTGGTGGCCCCCCTGGCCCAGGAGGTGGTGGCCAGCGAAGACCGGGCGATCCAGCTGGGCAACAGCGTCGCCGACCTAGGAATCCGCGAACGGGAGGCGATCGACGTCTGGGAAAAGGTGAAGCTGGACATCGACACCGAAGCCCAGCGACGGCGCTACGCCATCAACGATGCCCAGCGGGCCGTGCGGGTGACGCAAGCGCGACTGCGTTATGACGGCACACTGCTCGCTGATCGCGATGGACGCCTCCTCGATCTGCAAGTGGTGCGCGGCCAGACGGTCAAACCAGGGGAACGGCTTGGCACCCTCGGCAGCCGCAACGGCGCAGCACTGCAGGCCGTGGCCTACTTCGCCCCGGCCGATGCCCGCCGGCTGCGCACCGGCCTGGCGATGGAGGTGGTGCCGGACTGGAACGAACGGGGCCGCTTCGGTGGCATCCGCGGTCGGGTCAGGCGGGTCAGCCTGCTGCCCGCCACCCGCGAAGACGTCAACACCACCATGGGCAATCCCCAACTGGCGGAGGCCCTGGTGCGCAACGGCCCGGTGCTGCGCACCGAGATCGACCTGCTGAGTGCAGACCCGGAGCGTTCGGGCTCCGGTAGGCGATCCAGCCAGGACGGCTATCGCTGGACGCTCAGCCGCGGCAGCAGTGTCTTCCCGATCCGTGAAGGGCTGACGCTCAAGGCCCACGGCTACGTGGAATGGCGCACGCCGGTGAGCTATCTGCTGCCGATGCTGCGCGATCTCACCGGCAGTTACCGCACGCTGCGCCAGCAGGAGCGCCAGGACGATCGCCAACTCCAACAGCGAGGAACCCTGCCATGAGCATGGACAAAACCCAACCAACGCCCCTGCCGAGCGGCAGCCTGCGCCACGAGCTGCCCTGGCTGGCCCTGGCAGCGGCGTTCCTGGTGGTGCTGCTGCATGCCAATTCTCCGGAGGTGTGGTTCTGGTTCACGGCCCTGCTGGTGCTGCTGCTCTGGCGCACGCTGGCCTGGCGGAACCGGCGCTGGGAGCGCCTCCAGGCCAAGGCTCAGGAGCCGCCCAACACCAGCGGCAGCTCCACGGGCAACCCGGGCTGATTCGGCACCGGCAACAGCTCGCGCAGCAGCTGGGCATAGCTGACATTGGCCAGGGTGGTGGATTCGGCCACTCCCTCCATCGCGCCGGTGAGGGTGGAGACGGTGGCGGCTACATCGCTGTAATCGGCCAGCCCCAGTTGATAGCGAGCCCGCACATCATGGAACGCCTCGCGGGAGGCGCTGTAGGAGGCGCGGGCCGCCACGATCTGGCCGAGGGCAGCCCGATGGTCGTAGAAGGCGGCCTCAAGCCGCTGCCGAATCGCATTGCGCTCCCGCGCCAGGTTCTGATCGGTGCGGGCCGCAGCGTTGCGGCTGGCAGCCACGGCGCCAGCCGTGACACCGCCATCAAAGAAGCGCCAGTGCAGCTGCAGACCGGCGGCCCAGTCGGCGCTCTGATTGAGCAGCTGGGGGATATGGGCCGAGCCACAACAGCCCTCCAGCTGGATCAGGGGCTGGGTGATCACGCCCTCGCCGTAACCGGCGGCAGCCACCAGCCGCAAACTCGGCAGGAGCTCGGCGGCACGGCGATCGGCCTGGCGCAGCAGGGCATCGCGGGCGGCCTGCAGAGCCTTGAGCTGGGGGTTGTCGCTCCAGCCGCGCAGGATCGTCGGCTCCAGCTCCAGCGGCCAGGGGGGCTGGAGCCGCACGGCCTCGCTGGCCCGCAGGCTGACATCAAAGGGCACGTTGATCAGATTGCTGAGCTGACGCTGGCGGCTCAGCCGCAGCGCCTCGGCCTGCGCCAGGCGATAACGGCTCTGTTGCAGGGTGGCTTCGGCCCGCAGCAGATCCAGCCGGGGCACCAGCCCCACCTGCTTGAGGGCCGCCACCTGATCACGCACCACCGTGTCGCTGGCGACCACGGCCTGACGGATGCGCTGCAGCTGATCGGCCAATTGCAGGCCGTAGTAGGCGACGCTCACATCCAGTTGCAGCTGGCGCAGCCGATCGGCATAGCGCTGGCGCGAGGCCATCAGGCTGGCGTCGGCTTCGGCGATGGCGGCCGTGCGGCCAGGACTGATCAGCTCCCAGCCCAGCTCCATCCGAGCCGCCGCGGCACCGACGTTGGTCTGCACCACATTCCAGCCCTGGTTTTTGACCAGGAAAGGCGAGCCCACCGGGTAGAAGCCGACGTTGTCGCTCCAGACCGTGCTGTAGGAACGCTCCTGGCGATAGCCGCCCGCCAGGTTGAGGCCCAGCTCCGGCCACCAGCGCCCGCGGGCCGAACCGGCCAGATCCTGCTGCTCGCGCACGCCCAGCACAGCGGCGGCCAGATCGGGATCGTTGCGCAAGGCCACCAGGAGGGCCTCAGCCAGCGTGAGCCGCTGGCGCCGCTGAATGCGCACCGCCGCCAGCGTGGTGGGCAGGGCGGTGATGGCCGGCGCCGGCAGGTTCTGGAGTGCGGCCGCCTCAGCCGGAGCTGGGCCCTGCGCTTCGGAAGCAGCCTCAGGATCAGCCGAGCCCGGCAGCAGGCTGCGATCCAGCAGCTCCAGATCGTGCTGGAAGCCTTGCAGACTGCGCAACAGTGCCGCAGACGGCGGAGGCAATCGCGGTGACTGGGGCGCAGCGATCAGCGGCTGGGCCAGAGCTGGCGGCCAGGCCACCAGCAGCCCGCAGGCCAGCCCAGGCACGCAGCGCCGCCAGCGAGGCCGAATCATGGCGGGTCGGTGCTGGCGGATGGCCGTGACGGCGGTGGCTCGGCAGCCCCTGGCTGGGACGTGGGGGGCACCGCCTGGGAAGCCTGCATCAGATCGTGGAGCCCCAGGCTGGTACGCGCCAGGCAGCCGATTGAAAAGCAGATGGCGGCACTGCCGAACAGGCCCAGCTTCGCCTCCTGCGTTTCGCCCTCAATGCGGGTCATGGCCAGCAACACCACCCCGGCGGCCAACCAGGGCAGGGTGACGACCATGGCGATCTGGGAGCGGGTCATCGCCATCAGCGCAGACCCAGCTCCCGCCGCAGCTGCTGCTCCAGCTGGCGCACGGCATTGACCCGGGCCATGGCCCAAGAGAGCTTGCAGACGCAGCCGATCGAGAAGCAGATTGCCGCGTTGCCGCACAGCCCCCAGGCGTTGCTGCGAAGGGCGAAATCCTCTTCCATCAACAGCCGCAGCGCCAGGATCACCAACAGGCTGGCCACAACCCAAGGCCCATAGACCCAGCCGACAAAAAACTGATCGACAAACAGCCGACGGGGTGGCGTGGCCATGACATCAAGGCCCCAAGAGTTGCAAGTCTGCCGGCCACCGGGGACGATCCAGCCTGGAGGCAGCCGCCGCCCCAGCTGGCCATCAAGCCGCTGGAGCCGGGGCTCAAATCTGCAGCCACCGCCGATCCCCACGGTCATCAGCTCAAGCGGGCACAGGCTGAGACCCAGACCACCAGTTGGATGTGGCGGGCGATGGAACGGAACGGCGAGCAGCGCTCCCCTGGCCGCGCCTCGCTCGCCTCCCTGGCGCCTTAGCCAATTAGGGGGCGCCAACCGTGG
Organism: Bifidobacterium breve; assembly: GCA_943325005.2. GTDB lineage: Bacteria > Cyanobacteriota > Cyanobacteriia > PCC-6307 > Cyanobiaceae > Cyanobium. The sequence goes on from CALPNT020000029.1 coordinate 7,334, forward strand.
GGCTACCGGCCGGGCCACGGCGTGAGGCTGCCCCGCAGAACCGCTTGACCAGCAGCCCCAGCGGGCCAATCCCAGCTTCGGCAGGCGCTCGCCCAGCCTGGCGTCCATCGGCTGGCACCAGAGCAGCTCGGCCGGCCCCAGCACCACCGCAGCCGCTTCCAGCCCACCGCGGAAGATCGTTGGTCGAGCAGCGAAACCGGCCGCGGACCAACAACAGCACCCCTAAGCCAGCCGGCGGCGCAGGGTCAGCAACAGCTTCTCGAACACCGGCGGCAGCGGCGCCTCGAACAACATCCGCTCGCCGCTGATCGGATGGTCGAGGCCGAGAGCCACGGCGTGCAGAGCCTGACCCGTGAGCTTCATCGGCAGATGGCGGCAGTGGCTGTAGGTGGGATCGCCCACGATCGGATGTCCGACATGGGCGCAATGCACCCGGATCTGATGGGTGCGGCCGGTGTCGAGCTTGAAGCGCAGCAGGGAGTAATCGCCGAGCCGCTCGATCAGCTGCCAGTGGGTGCAGGCGTGGCGACCGGAGCCGTCGTGCACCACGGCGTATTTCTTGCGATCGACCGGATGGCGGCCGATGGCGCCGATGATCGTGCCGCTGTCCCCTTCGGGGACCCCATGCACCACCGCCAGATACTCGCGCGATGCGATCCGCTTCTGGATCTGCACCTGCAACTTCACCAGGGCGTCCTGGCTCTTGGCGACAACAATGCAGCCCGTCGTGTCCTTGTCGAGCCGGTGCACGATGCCAGGCCGCATCTCGCCGCCGATGCCGGGCAGGTCGGGACAATGGTGCAGCAGACCATTGACCAGGGTGCCGTCCTTGTTGCCCGGCGCCGGATGCACCGTCAGGCCGGCGGCCTTGTTGAGCACAATGATGTGGTCATCCTCATAGAGCACATCGAGGGGAATCGGCTGGGCCAGCAGATAGGGCAGGGGCTCCGGCGGCGGCATCCACAGCTGCACCCTGTCGTTGGGGCGCAGGGGAGTTTTGGCGCGGCCAGTGATGCCGTTCACCTGCACATAGCCGGCTTCGATGAACTTCTGGATGCGGGCCCGACTCTGTTCGGGCCGCTGAGCCACCAACCAGCGATCCAGGCGCATCGGCAGGGGCTTGGGATAGTGCAGCGTCAGCAATTCGCCTTCACCTTCGCCGAAAGCACTCATCGACACGCCCGAAAACGGAACAGGCCACTGGAAAGCTGCAACACCGGAACCCGATCATCTGGATCGATCTTAAGGAGCAGCTGGAATGGCCAGGGCGGAGATCCGGCACTGGACAGCCGAGTGGTCGTGACCCAGCGACAGCTGGCAGGCCCAGAGCCGCCCAACAGGCGCCCGAAGCAAGAACGACTATGACGCGATAGCAGCCTACCCCGAACGATAGTCCACCCCGAACAACATCAATCACGATTCCGTCGTGTCAGCGGGAACCGAATACCCTCTGACGCGACAACCCGAAGGCTCGGCAGTGAACTCTTCGCCAGATCACTACAAACAAGTCCTGAACAGATTCAGTTCGCGAATCGATGCGGATCAGGATTGAGATCAAGTCAATCTTGCACTCATGAGACCATCCCGGGAGGCCGCTTGGATCACCTCGCAGCACTACGGCAACCCTGCGCTCATTAGCTCACTGGACAGGCGAGAAGCACCAGCCCAGTCGATGAATGCATCGCACAGGAATCACTCAGACAGCACACACTTTAAATTTGAACCAAACAGAAAAGATCCAGAATCCAGCCCAACCAATCCAGCTCGGCATGAGTCAAGCGGGCGGCTGAGCAACAGCGAGAAGCCCCCATCGGCAGCGAACCAAAATGTCACTGCAGTCAGCCATTCAGGCGTCGTCAACCTGGATCTGCCATTTGCAGATTGGGTGCATGAACACACGCCGACGGGATGGTTCCCAGCTCAATGCTCCCCTCAAGATCAGCCTACCTACTGGCCTGCAGAATGCGGCCATCCCGTCGGTGCGACTGGACGACGAACTCGCCGAATCACGCAACGGTGAGATTATCCAGCGTCTGGCTGATTGCATCACCGTGATTGGCCAGGTCGTTGGTTGAGTCCTGGGGCGGTCGCCAGCTCACCACTGATGCCGACGGAACTGATCCGGGGACTCATCCCTGTTGGCCCGACCTCAAACGGCTGAGCAACGGGCCCGCTCAGGGCAGTTCCAAAGCGATCGGCCCCAGCAGCCCACGGCGGTAGTCGTCAAGCAGGCGCTGGCCCATGCGCAGGCTGTCGCCGCTGGTGTGGCGGCTGGCCGCCGCCAGCAGCCAATGGGCCGCATCCGGTGTTGCCAGCTCACCAGAGTTCGGCGAGGTCGCATCGACGATCGCGGCCCTGAGCACGGGCACCGCCACCCCATAGCGGCGCTCCAGCAAACCCGGTGCCACCCCCGCCGCCGCCGCCGGCTCCAACACAGCCAGCAGGCGCACGAAGGCCAGCGCCACCTGCTCAACGTCGTACGCCGCCTGGCCGATGTCGTCGCAGAGAGCCAGGCGCAGCGCAGCCATTTGGTCATCAAGACGCGGCGGCAGCACACCGGGAGCATCAAGCAGGTCCAGATCCTGACCAACTCGCACCCAGCGCAGGCTGCGGGTGACGCCGGCGCGGCGGGCACTGTCCACCACCTTCTGACGCACCAGCCGATTGATCAGCGCCGACTTACCCACATTGGGGAATCCCAGCATCAGGGCCCGCACCGCCCGTGGCTTCATCCCCCTGCCCGCCCGCCTGGCATTGAGGGCCTCGCCGGCGCGGATCGCCGCCTGCTGCAGCTGCTTGACACCGGTGCCGACCTTGGCGTCACACCACCAGGGTGTCTGACCCCTGAGCCGGAACCAGCCATCCCAGGCCAGGCGCGCCGCCTCATTGACCATGTCGCGGCGGTTAATCACCAGCAGATGCTGCTTGTTGCGCATCCAGCGCTGCAGTCGCGGATGGCTCGTGGCCAGCGGGATGCGCGCATCACGCACCTCAATCACCAGATCCACCTTCTCAAGATGGGCCGCCAAGGAGCGCTCGGCCTTGGCGATGTGGCCCGGATACCACTGAATCGTGGGAGCGGCCGTACTGAGGGCGACCCCACTCAGTCCACTCAACCTTGCGCCGGCCAGGCTTTTGACCGGTGCGCACGCCACCGTTTCGCGCTCAGCTTCGCTGTCCACTGGCGCACTCCCGTCCACAGGGGAGAGGCTGCTGGCGTTGTCGTGGTCAGAGCCGCTCGGCATCAGGGCACCACCAACACCGGACAGGGCGCCAGCTGGATCACCCGGGCGGCCGTGCTGTGTTCATCGTCCTCCAGGGCCAGGCCGCGGGTGCCCATCACGATCACATCAGCATTGATCTCATCGGCCACATCACCGATCACGAAGGCCGGCACACCCTCCCGCTCCATCACCTCGCAGCTGATCCCGGCCTGCTCGAAACTGCTGCGCACCTGCTCCAGCAGCTTGGCCACGGCGGCCCCATCGTGCATGGCGCCCAGCTCGGCTTCCACCACGGAAAGAATCACCAGCCGGCTGCCGTGGCGTTGGGCCAGCCGCAGGGCCACCGCAGCGGTGTCCAGGGTCTGACGGCTGTTGTCGACGGGGAAGAGGACGATGTCGAACATGGCGACGAGCTCTTGAACCTCGATCTCAGCTCCTGTCTAGACGGGCAACCAACCCCTCGGCCACGGCCTGAGCAGGGGAAAACCGGCAGGGGGCCCGGGGCCTGGGGCTAAGCTCCGGCCGTTTTCCCCTACCCATACCAAATCCATGGCGAAGCGTTCCCTGGCCAGCCTCGGCGCCGCAGACCTCCGCAGCAAGCGCGTTCTGGTGCGGGTCGACTTCAACGTGCCTCTGGATGACGCCGGCGCCATCACCGATGACACCCGTATCCGCGCCGCCCTGCCCACCATCGCCCACCTGCGGGAGCATGGCGCCAAGGTGGTCCTGGCGGCTCACTTCGGCCGTCCCAAGGGTCAGGTAAACGAAGCCATGCGCCTCACCGCCGTGGCCGCCCGCCTCAGCGAGCTGCTGGGCCTGCCGGTGATCAAGACCGAGAGCTGCATCGGCGCCGAAGCCGAAGCCAAGGTGGCGGCCCTGGCCGAAGGTGGCGTGCTGCTGCTGGAAAACGTGCGCTTCTTCGCCGAGGAAGAAAAGAATGATCCGGCCTTCGCCGAGCAGCTGGCTGCCCTGGCCGATATCTATGTCAACGATGCCTTCGGCGCCGCCCACCGCGCCCACGCCTCCACCGAAGGCGTCACCAAATTCCTCAGCCCCAGCGTGGCCGGCTTGCTGATGGAGAAAGAACTGCAGTATCTGCAGGGCGCCATCGATGAACCCAAGCGTCCCCTGGCCGCCATTGTCGGCGGCTCCAAGGTGAGCAGCAAAATCGGCGTGCTCGAGGCGCTGATCGACAAGTGCGACAAGATTCTGATCGGCGGCGGCATGATTTTCACCTTCTACAAGGCCCGCGGCCTCTCGGTAGGCAAAAGCCTGGTGGAGGAGGACAAGCTGGAGCTGGCCAAGGAACTGGAGGCCAAAGCAGCTGCCAAGGGTGTGCAGTTCCTGCTGCCCACCGATGTGGTGCTGGCTGACAACTTCTCCCCCGACGCCAACAGCCAGATCGCCAAGGTGGAAGCGATTCCCGACGGCTGGATGGGCCTGGACATCGGCCCCGACTCGATCAAGGTGTTCCAGGACGCCCTGGCCGACTGCAAGACCGTGATCTGGAACGGCCCCATGGGCGTGTTCGAGTTTGACAAGTTTGCCGCCGGCACCAACGCGATCGCCCATACTCTGGCCGATCTGAGCGCGACGGGCACCACCACGATCATCGGCGGCGGTGATTCGGTGGCGGCCGTCGAAAAGGTGGGCGTGGCCGAGAAAATGAGCCACATCTCCACTGGCGGCGGCGCCAGCCTGGAGCTGCTTGAAGGCAAGGTGCTGCCCGGTGTGGCCGCTCTCGATGAGGCCTGATTCTCCCCACGCCCCTCGTCGGGGTTGGTGAACGGCTGAGTCAGCTTCCCTGGCGGCCCGCCTGCTGCTGCTGCTGCTGACCGTCGCCGATCACCGCTCTGCCGATCTTCTCGCCCGCTGACGCTTCACCGTCGGCGGGCGTTTGGCTGGCGGCCCATCCCATGGCAGGCTGGCGCCAGATGGCTGGCTGATTGAGCAAGGGTGGCGATGAACCAACCAGCCCGATCCACACCCCTGCTGCTGAAGCTGGTGCTGTTCAAAAAGCTGCTGGAAGCCGGCGTGCTGTTCGTGGCCGCGCTGCTGTCGCTGGTTGGCATCCGCCATTACCAGCAATTGCCGGAGCTGGCGGATCGCCTCGGGGCAGGTCATCGCCTGGTGCTGGCAGCCCTGGCACGCCAGGGCATGGACATGAGCCCAGGGCGCCTGGAGATGACGGCAATCGCCGCGGCCCTCTGTTCCGTGCTGATCACGGTGGCCTCACTGGCCACCCTGCGCCAGCGCCCCTGGGGGGAATGGATGTTGCTGGGGGTGTTGCTGACGATGTTGCCGCTGGAAGCCTGGGATCTGGGGCGCGAACCCAGCTGGCTCCATGGCATGGTGCTGGCGCTCACCCTGCTGGGCACCGTGCTGGTGGTGGGGGAGTTGCGCCAGTCCGCCAGAGCCAGGCAGCGACCCAGCACGCAGGAGGGGCACTGATGCCAACCGAAAACCAGCCGGAGATCGCCGATTTCACCAACCGGTTCAACCAACTGGAGCCCAATCGCCGCATGATGGCGTCCTGGTTTCTATCGAGCGGGATACGGCTGAAGTTCGTATTCGCGATCGCCCCAAGGCTGTCCCTGGCTTTTGTCTGTACTCTTGTTCACCGAAACAACCTGGTGGTCGGGGCCGTGACCGGCGAAGAGGCCGCGCTGGCTTACATCGCCAGGGGAAGGCCCGGTCTGCTGATCTGTTCGGATCTCCTGGAGCAGGGCGACGGCTATTCCCTTGTCCGGCGGGCCAGGGCTGTGGTGGCTGATCTGCGGGTGGTGATGCTGATGCAAAGCCCCACCCCCGATGTACGCCAGGCCCGGGCCCTGAAGATTGAGGGCATCTTCTGCAATGCCGACATCGGCAAACCCGGTGGCGGGTTACAGGCAGTGATTGCCGCCTGCATGGGCAAGACCTACCTCTCACCGGAAGCCGAACGTCGCCTGCTTGAGCAAGGGGGCCTCGACGAGGATCCAAATCTGAGGCTGACACCGCGGGAGGGGGAGATCCTGGACCTGATGATCCAGGGATGTTCCGATCGGCAGATCGCTGAACAGCTGCAGCTCACCTACGAAACCGCCCGCACCTACGGCAAGACGGTGCGCCGCAAGCTGGGGGCGAAAAGCCGCCTGGAACTGGTGGGGCGGGCCATGGATGTGGTGCTGGGGCGCCGCAGCTGAGCGGGCCAGGGCATCCCTCCGGGCCGGGGGATGGGCACCTGCCACCGCTGCCCCGGCCTGGCGAGGCCAGAATCGACGTTCTGGGAACCGTCCCAGCCCCTCTCCCCATCCCAGCCATGCCCGTGTTCAAAGCCCTTGCTGCCGCAGCGCTGCTGAGCGCCGCCTCCCTGTTGACGGGCTCCCCGGCCGCAGCCGTCGTCTACTGCACCGGTGCCGGCCTGCCCAGGGGCTGCGTGGTGCGCCGCCCCGTCGCCACCGCAACCCCCGTGGTAGTGAACCCTGTGGTGGTCAGGCCCGTGGTCGTGACTCCGGCCGTCAGGCCCGCCGCTGGTCCAGGAGTCGGGCCCAACCTGGGCGGCCCGGTCAACCATGTGGGCCCGCGCTGAATCTCACCCCTCCATCCCCCTGCTGAACCTCCCCCTTTCAAGATCCCGCCGCCATGACCTCGATCCCCGTTCCGCTCCGTATGGCCGCCTTGCTGGGGGCCTCTCTGGCGCCGCTGCTGCTCACCTCGCCGAGTCGGGCCATGAGCCTGAACGAGGCCTGCACAACGTTCGCCGCCAAGCTGAGCAGCGCCCAGGCCAGTGGCGACACCGCCAAGGCCCAGAAGATCTACACCGAAGGCAACAAACGCATTGCCAGCCGCTTCAACGGTGCCAGCTGTCCGGAGGTGAAAGCCCCCTGACCCTGGGTGAGCGACCCGTTGATGGGCGCGATGCTGGGATCCAGCCATCAGTCGGAGTTGCTCCGCCTGATGGCTGGATCGAAGGTTCTGAATGCTCAGATTCAGTCGCTGCAGCCCTGCACCGAAATCCGATAACTGAAACCAAGGGCGCCTGGGTCGGCGCTGGCACCCACCTTGAAGTTCATCTGGCTGGCCTGCTTGCCGGGGACGGCCGGAAATGGCCCAAACATCTGGCCTGTTCCCATCGGCGGATTCATCGATTCATTCACCACCTGCAGGCTGGAGCCATCGGTGAACTTCATGTAGGCCTGAACCGGATATTTAGCGTTAGGGTCGGAAGAATTAGCCGTGAAGAAAAACTTATAACTACTATAAGACTGATTGACGGCAAAGTCGGTGTTCCAATTGGTGCGGCCCAGCACCATGGCGTAGGGGGTGACCTTGGGAGCCCCCACCGATTTACTGACAATCGCCGAGGTGCCATTGCTACCAATCGGCATCAGGAAAGTGCACACCGGCAGAGCTCCGGCTGGGCCAGCGACGATGGGACCGGCCAGGGACATCGTGGCCGACACGGCCAGGACCGACAGCCGACGACGGTCCACAGAACGGAGAGAAGCAGTGCCCATGCTGGAGCAGGATTGACCAGGACAAGCACACCGTAGGGGCACCAGCACCCCGTGATTCGGACCCTGACAGGGTGATCGTCCGATGGTGCCAACACCACCTGGATTCCCCCGATGAACCGGGCCGCAGACGCACCCACTGAGATCGACAATGAAAGCTGGCTTGCCGACGGGCCCAGGCCTTCTCAACAGCGATCAGATTGGAAGAGAAAACCCATCAGCAGCGCGATGCCGATGCCATCAAGCTGAGCTCAGCCGGGGTTGAGCGTGGCGCTGGCGTGAGGAGCCTGTCCTGGCCTTCGAACAACGGGTCACAGACAACGAACACCTGGCAGCAAAGATCTGGCTGGCCAACGGCAAACGGCCCTCAGCATCAGCCAGATTCAGGATTCGCCCCTTCAGGCCATTGCACTGCGATCCGTTCGGATCGCCTCGCGCCTCAAAATGTGGTGCGACGCACGCCCTACAGCGGCAGACCCGCGCCAGGGGTGCCGGGGGTGCCGGGGCCCGCACCAGGTGCCCCTGGCCTGGTATCGCGGCCACCTCGGCGCAGCTCGGGCACCGGCAGACCATTGCGCTCCAACAGCTGGCGCATGGCCATGAAATGCTGTTGGCGCTGAACCATGATGGCGCTGCGCTCCTGCTTCATGCAGCTTTGCAAGGCTGTGGCACTGGTCGCTGCCTTGATGCAGCGCTCGGCACTCTGCAAGGTGGCAATGCGGGCGCGACGATCCTGGAGTTGCAGGCTGCGCAATTCGGGGAAGATTTTCGCCATCTGGGCCTGGGTCGGGCGGGTTTTGCCGGGTTGCCCCTCCGGCTGGGCCAGAGCAGCCAGCGGCAGGGACAGCACCGCACTGCTGCCCAGGCCCGCCACGAGAGCAACGGCGCTGAGGCGGGAAAGCAGGGGCATGGAGCGGGAAGGGAGCTTCAGCATGGGGGCAAGCGCCGGAGGCGTCTGATCAACCCCAGCACTCTGGAGCGCAAATCAGACTGGAATCGAACCGCCAGCCGCCTAGATGTGAGCGGATGTGACTCAGCGCTCACATCTGGCGACAGGGATCGCCCCCAGAGGCCGACGCCGAAGCCAGCCCCCATCAGCCCAGTCGGCCCCTCACCCCCCAGCCGCCGCAGGCCACCGCCATGGTCGCTGGCGATTCGCTCAGCGATCGCCAGCCCGAGGCCGCAATGTCCCTCCTGCCCGCCGCGGGCCGGATCGAGCCGCTGGAAGGGGGCCAGGGCCGCGGCCCACTGGTCCGCGGCGATGCCGGCCCCCCGATCCCACACCTGGATTTCAAAGCCGTCGCTGCCGCCAGCCCGCAGCACCAGATGCAGAGGCGGGGCTCCATGGGCCAGGGCGTTCTCCAGCAGATTGGTCACAGCGCGGCTGATCGCCATCGGCCGCACCCGGCGCTGCATCGGCTCCAGCGCCATCGTCAGCGGCACCGCGCCCACCACCGCTGCCGCCTCCGCCACCAGCTGCTCCAGGGGCACCAGCAGCGGCGACTCCTGCTCCGCTCCGGCAAACAGCAAGAACTGGCGGGTGATGCGCTCCAGCGCCCTCAGATCGGCTTCGGCGCCGGCCCAGTCCTGGCGCAGGCGCAGCCTGGTGAGCGGCGCCCGCAGGTCATGGGCGATGCCGGCCAGCATCGTGCTGCGGTCCATGCTGGCCCGCTCCAACCGCGCCAGCATGGCGTTGAAGTGCTGTGTCAACTGCCGTACGGCAGCAGCGCCACAGGCCGGCAAGGCCGCCGGCCTCACCTCCAGGCCCACCGCCCCGAGGGCCTGCTCCAGCTGGCGCAGGGGTCGCTGCACCTCCACCGCCAAAAACAGCAGGCCCGTCGTCAGCCCGGCCACCCCCAGGGCCAGGGAGAGCAGGCGGGGATCCGGCGGCCAGCCCCGCAGCGAAGGCAACGGCGCGAACAACCAGACCGTCTCCAGCGGCGACCCCAGCTCGACCCACACCCCCCGAGGGCCGCTATCGCTCGGCCAGACCGCCGGACAGCGGGGCAGATGGCGACAGAGCGCGGCACGCAGTTGGCGGGCCTGGAGCCGCAACTGGTGATCGGCAAGCGGGCGCGGGCTGTTGAGGGCTGGAAGCTCGGGCCTGGCGCCCACCGCCAGACGCAGGCCACTGAGCTGGGCCAGCACCGACGGGCTGAAACGCTCCAGGGCCACCTCCCCCAGCACCAGGTTGGCGGCCACCTGGGTGCTCAGCTGCTGCAGCTGCTGCTCGGCCAGGCGCCGGCCCACCAGCAGCTGCAGCAGCACCAGGCTGAGGGCCGTGACCCCCAGGGCGACGGCCGGATACAGCAACCCATGGCGTCGCCCGCCGGCTGGCGACTGGCGGGGCCCGACCAGCTCAGGAGGCACGGGGCTGGCCATCGGGCACAAACACGTAGCCGTAACCCCACACCGTCTGCAGATAGCGGGGGCGAGCGGGATCGGGCTCGATCAGGCGCCGCAACCGCGACACCTGCACATCCATGCTGCGGCTGTCGGTGTCACTGCCTGGGCCCCGGGCCAACTCCACCAGGCGCTGCCGCGACAGCGGCCGCTGCGGATGCTGCACAAACACCGCCAGCAGGGAGAACTCACCGGAAGTGATCGTCACCGCGGCGCCATCGCGCTCCAAGGTGCGGCTGGCGGGATCGAACCGGCAGGTGCCGAAACGCACCGGCGGGCTCTCGGGCTGGGGGCTGCCGCTGGGGGAACGGCGGCGGCGCCGCAGCACCGCCTCGATGCGAGCCGTGAGCTCCCGCGGCAGAAATGGCTTGGCCAGGTAGTCGTCGGCTCCCTGCTCCAGGCCGATGATGCGATCGACGCCGTCGGCGCGGGCGGTGAGCATCAACACCGGCAGGTCATCGCCGCCATCGCGCAGGCGCCGCAGCAGGGTGAGGCCGTCGTCGCCGGGCAGCATCAGATCGAGCACCAGCAGATCGGGCCGCTCCGGGCCCAGACGGCCCTCCAGCCTGGCCAGCAACTGCCCCCCCCCTTCGAGGCAGCGCACCGCATAGCCCTGCTCGCCCAGATAGGTGGCGAGCATGCGCCGTAATTCGGGGTCGTCATCCACCACCCAGATCCGATGGGGACGGTCGATCACGTTCAGGGCTTCAGCGAGGCCTTATCGGCCACCACCCGCACTCGCTTGGTGGCACTCAGCACCCCCTTGGGATGCACCAGCAGCACCGCCCAGGTCTGGGAGCCGGGGGCATAGGGGGCCTGGACGGTCTTGAACAGACCGCCACCACCGAGGGCAGCCAGGTCGAGGCTGGGGCTCTCCATCGCTGCCACCTGCTGAGGCGTGAGGGCCAGCAGGCCACCGGCCACCAGCGCCCCATCCAGGGGCTCATCAAAGATCACATCGACGTCGTAGCGCTGGCCGGTGAGCACCACATCGGGAATCAGCAGGCTCACCGGCAGATCCACCTCGCCGCTGCGCAGGATCGACTGCTCCTGCAGCAGGGTTTCAGCATTGATGCGGCGGCCATCGCTTTGGAGCACCAGCAGCTGATCGGCCGTGAGCCGGTAGGTGACACTGCCCTGTTCTCGGGTGGCCGTGACCCGCAGGTTGACGGTGGGCTGGCCATCACGAGCGGGGCTGCCCGGGCTCAGTTTCCAGCGGGCATTGGCAAACTGCTGACGCAGGGCACTCCAGCGGCGCTCGATCAGGCCCGGATCCAGGCCGGCGCCACTGTCGAGCTGGGCCCGCAGGACCGCCTGATCGGCGCCGTTGAGGGCGCTTTCCAGCACCTGCAACTGGGCAGCGGAGGGAGCGGCAGCCCGCACCACGGCTGGCAGCCCCAGACCCGAAGCCGTCAGTGCCGTGGCGGCCAGCAGGCTTCCCAGCAGCACTGGACGGACCGCGCGGGACAAGCGGCGAAGCGAGGGCATGGGAGGGCGAACGGGGGAGCGCAGGCGGGCCCGGGAAGCAAACAGACGCGGTCCGCTCCGAAACCTGGCTTTTAAGTTAGGCGCGCTCGCCCCCGCCGCCACCCGGTCGCCCCCATGCCGACGCTTCTGATTGCCGCCAGCGGCACGGGCGGTCATCTGTTCCCGGCCCTGGCGGTGGCTGATGCCCTGCCCAGCAACTGGCGGGTGCTGTGGCTGGGGGTGCCGGACCGGCTGGAAACCGAGCTGGTGCCGGCCCGCTTTCCGCTGCACACCGTGCGCGCTGGCGGCCTGCAGGGCCAAGGCCTGCGCAAACTCTGGAACCTGCTGCAGCTGCTGGCCGCCACCCGGGTGGTGCGGCGCCTGATCCGGCGCGAACGGATCGATGTGGTGTTCAGCAGCGGCGGCTACATCGCCGCGCCGACGATCCTGGCGGCCCGCTGGTGTGGCGTGCCGATGCTGCTGCATGAGAGCAATGCCATCCCCGGCAAGGTGACCCGGCTGCTGGGGCGGCTCTGCCGCCATGTGGCCGTGGGCCTGCCCCAGGCCGCCGAGCAGCTGCCCCGCTGTCACCCCCTGGTGAGCGGCACGCCGGTGCGTCGGGCCTTTCTCGAGCCCACCCCCCTGCCCGACTGGGTGCCCACCGGCACCGGCCCCCTGGTGCTGATCATGGGCGGCAGTCAGGGGGCCGTGGGGCTCAACCGCATGGTGCGACCCCTGATCGAACCGCTGGTGAACGCAGGCTGCCGGGTGGTGCACCTCACCGGCAGCAACGACCCAGAGGCCGGCCGCTTCCAGCTGCCGCAGGTGGTGGAACGGCAATTCAGTGAGGAGCTGGCGGGCCTGCTGCAGCACGCCGATCTGGCGATCAGCCGCGCCGGCGCCGGCAGCCTCAGCGAGCTGGCGGTGTGTAGCACCCCCACGATCCTGGTGCCCTTCCCCCAGGCCGCCGACCGCCACCAGGACGCCAACGCGATTGCGGCGGCGGAACTGGGGGCAGCGGTGATCGTCTGGCAGCACGCTCCGGGGGAGGCCGCCTTGGCCCGGGCGGTCTGGCGGCTGCTGGGGCCAAGGCTGCGGGGCGCCGCTACAGCCGCCGATCCCCTGCTGGAGCTGCGGGCCGGCATGGAGCGGCTGGCGGTGCGCGATGCCGAGCAGCGGCTGGCGCAGTTGATTGAGGCGTTGGCTTGATTGCGGACCCATCACTCCCCGCACCTCGCTCCAGGCGGCTGACGGCCGGCAGCTGGTTCGGGGCTAACGGGCGAGCTGGCTCAGCGCGTGATGCAGCAGCGATCGCTGCCCCTGGCGCCGTCTTCGGCCCTCAGCCCCCGGCCCTGACCCCCGGCCATTCCCGCCCCAGGGCCGCCAGCAGGCGGCGATTGCCGGCCCGATCCTGCAGGGCCAGGCGCAGCCAGGTGCCATCAAGCCCCTCGAAGGAGCGGCAATCGCGCAGCAGGATGCGATGCCGCTGTTCCAGGGCCAGCCGCAGCGGCTCCAGCTCCAGCACTTGCCCGTTGCGCCGGCCGCGCAACAACAGGTAGTTCACCGCTGTCGGCCGGGGATCGAGACCGGGGATCGCCGCCAAGCGGGCCTGCAGCCAGGGGGCCTCCGCGGCCACCCAGTCCTGCACCCGCCGCAGCCAGCGCCGATCGCTGAGCAGAGCGTCGCCGGCGGCGGCCGCCAGGCCATTCACCGGCCAGGGATCACGCCAACTGCTCCAGCGGGCCAGGCGGGCCGGATCCCCCAGCGCATAGCCGAGCCGCAGGCCGGCGATCGACAGCAGCTTGGTGAGGCTGCGGATCACCACCAGCTGGGGATGATCCGCCAGCAGGGGCACCAGCGACTGGGCTTCCCCCCCTGGCACCAGGGGCAGAAAAGCCTCATCGACGATCACCAGGGCAAAGCGCTGCAGCAGCGGCTCGAGCGCCTCGCGGCTCCAGAGCTGGCCGGTGGGGTTGTGAGGGTTGGTGATCCAGAGCACTTGCGGGTCGGCCGGCAGCGAAAGGGCGAGCGGGTCCTCGGGGCCAGCCGGCAGGCTGGGACCGTCAGACGACAGCCCCGGCAGCGGCCCCGGCCCCGCTGACGTCCAGTCCAGCGGCAGCGGCAACGGCTGCCAGGCCCCCTGCCAGCAGGCCAGGGCACGGCGGTAATCGGCAAAACCCGGGGTGGGCAACAGGCTGGTGCCGGCGGCGGCGGCATCCCGAGCCGCCCAGGTGAACAGCTCGGCGGCGCCATTGCCCGGCAGCACTGCGGCGACATCAAGGTCGTGATGGTTAGCGATCGACCGGCGCAGATCCAGATAGCCGCGATCGGGATAGTCCCGCAGAGCCGAACCCTCAGCCAGCAGGCGGGCCAGGCGGCGACGCAAGCGCGCCGGCGGCCCGAAGGGCACCAGCGAGGCGCTGGCATCGAGCAACTGCTCTGGCCGGCAGCCGAGGCGGCGGGCGGCGGCAAGGCGGTTACCGCCATGGAGCTCGGAGGACGAGGCCAGGGGCGAGCGACAGCGGCGATGCCTGCTGTGTAACACAGCTGCCGCGATCAGTCCCTGCCGCGATCAGCCAGGTGCTGCTGGGCAAGGACAACCAGGTGCGGCTCGCGGTGGCCTGCCTGCTGGCCCACGGCCATCTACTGATCGAAGATCTGCCCGGCGTCGGCAAGACCACCCTGGCCGAAGCCCTGGCCCGCAGCTTCGGACTGGACTGGAAGCGCGTCAGCTTCACCAGCGACCTGCTGCCCGCCGACCTCACCGGCGTCGATGTGTTCGATCCAGCCAGCGGCCGTTTCCAGTTCCAGAGCGGGCCCCTGTTCAGCCAAGTGCTGCAGGCCGATGAGATCAACCGGGCCTCCCCTCGCACCCAGAGCGCCCTGCTGGAGGCGATGGTGGCCGGAAGAGTGAGCAGCCCTGCCTGGCGGCCCTGGCCCGCTGCCGATCCCGCCCGCCCCGCCTGGGTGGCGCCACGACCCCACGGCAAGCGCTGGCCATGGCCCTGCTCGCCATCGGCCTGGGGGCCCTCACCGCCCTGAAACTGTGGGAGGCCGGCAGCCTGGCGGAACACCGGCTGGTCAGCCTGCTGCAGCTGATCTGCGCCGGCCTGCTGGCCTCGAGGCGAGCCGCAGCGTGGGCGAGGCTCCCCGGCTGGCCCTGGACGCCACCCTGCGCCCACTGGCCAGGGCAGGCATGGACCCGGAACCCGGTGAAACCCTGCCCACCTTTGCGGTTCGGATGGAGCGATGCTGGCCGCAACTGGCCCCGGAGCTGGAACGCTTCGTGGCCCTGTATCAGCAGCTTCGCTAGGGAGCGCCACCAGGCCCCGGCCAGCAGGCCAGACTGCAGCTGCGGCGCGGCCGGCGCCAGCTCCAGC
>CALPNT020000030.1 GCA_943325005.2 Bifidobacterium breve
CGACCATCCGGCTGCACGGCGCTGCTCACCCGCCAGTCGCCGGCGAACCAGGCGGGCCAGGCCAGATCCCGCTGGCTGGCGCGGGGCAGGGGCGCCGGCAGGTGCCAGTCGGGCCATTGCTGCAGCCGGTTGGCCAGGGCTGAGCCGCCTCCCGCCAGGGCAGGAGCAGCCAGAGCCTCGGCCCTGGCCGACCGGGGGATGGCCGCGGGCAGCAGCAGCACCAGGGCGGCGATCAGGAGCGCCAGGATGGCGCTCTGCCGGCGTTGTTTCATGTCCGATCCCCTGCTGCGGGAACTCGATCATTACGTGGTGCTCGAGCCGGCCGCGGAGGAACGCATCCTCAGTGCTGAGGAGACCCGCCTGTGGCTGATCGACCAGCTGGGCCGGCTGGAGCGCCCTCCGGCCGATCTGGCGAGTCTGGGGGGGCTGGCGGCCCAGGCGGAGCGCCTGCTCGACACCGCCTGTGAGCTGGAGCTGGAGCCGGGGCGCACGATCCAGTGGTTCGCGGTGCGGCTGGAGCCGCCCGGGGGCTGAGGCCAGGGGGGCCTCCGGTGACCCGGTGGAGTCCGTGGGGCCCTTCGCCAGCTGACCCACGGGCTTCCGGCCTGTTGGGCTGTGCCGAACAGGCTCCGCGGCGATTCAGGGGACGTAACGGAGCGGAGCCTGATCGGTCATCGGCCTGGTCCCTGGAGCTCAGTTGAGGCTTGGCGTGGGCTGGCCTGCCTCGTCCAGCAGCTGGGCCGCTGCTTCGGGAGCCTGCTGGCGTTCCCGCAGGATGGCCGGTAGGGCCTCCAGCACCTTGTGGGCGATCTGGCTGGGGGATTCCTCTTCCAGTTGCTCCACCGAGAGGTCGGCCTGCCCGTACAGAGGGCGCCGCTCTGCTAGCAGGGCACCAAGGCGCTCGGCCGGATCAGCCTGAGCCAGCAGGGGGCGGGGGGTGCTGTCGGCGACCAGGCGCGCCAGCAGCAACTCCTGCGGTGCATCCAGCCAGATCACCACCCCCTGCTGCAGATGGCCCCAGTTCCGGGGCCGGGTGACCACGCCGCCGCCGGTGGCCACCACCAGGGAATGCCAGTGGGCGATCGAATCGAGCACGGCGGTTTCCAGGTCGCGGAAGCCGGTTTCGCCGTCGCTGGCGAAGATTTCCGGGATGGAGCGGCCGGCCGTCTGGGCGATGACGCTGTCGGCGTCGACGAAGCGATAGCCCAGGGCTTCGGCCAGGGGGCGACCCACCGCGCTCTTGCCGGCCCCCATCATGCCGACCAGATAGAGGTTGAGACCCTGCAGCCGCCGGGCCAGTTCGCCTGCAGGGGGGGAGGCCGCAGCCATGGCAGCGATCGACGGCATTTCAGGCTCCGTTTCTAGGATGGAGTGCCCTGGACCTGGGCCATGACCCCCGCAGGCTTGAAGGCGCCGCCCCAGGCTCCAGCCGCAACGCCACCCGAAGCCCCACCTGGCGACTCCCTGGCCCCTCCCACCCCGTCCTCGGCGCCACCCGGCCCAACCACGGCGTCCGCCACTCCCCATGGTCGGGGTCGTCGCTGTCTGATCACGCGCCGGGCCGTGTTCAGCGCCAGCCATCTCTACCGCCTGCCTGAGCTCAGTGATGGCGAGAACCAGGCCCGCTTCGGTCCCTGCAGCATCGCGCCGGGCCATGGGCACAACTATGAGCTGATTGTCGCCATGGGGGGTGCCCTCGACGCCGATGGCATGGTGCTCAACCTTTCAGAGGTGAAGCACGCCATCCGCCGCGAGATCACCGAGCCCCTGGATTTCCGCTTTCTCAACGGGATCTGGCCCGAGTTCGACCTCAGCCGTCCCGAGGGCCGGCTGCCCACCACCGAGGCCCTGGCCCTGGCGATCCGGGATCGGCTCACGCCCCACCTGCCCGTGATGGGCATCCGCCTTTACGAACACCCCAAGCTCTGGGCCGATGTGCTCAGCGGTCCCCACCTCGATCCCATGGACGCCTTCCTCTCGATCCGCAGCCATTTCGCCGCCGCTCATCGGCTGGCCAGGCCCGAACTCAGCCAAACCGAAAACGAGGCGATCTACGGCAAGTGCGCCCGGCCCCACGGCCATGGCCACAACTATCTGCTTGATGTCACGGTGCGCGGCCCGATCGACGCCCGCACCGGCATGGTCTGCGATCTGGCGGTGCTGCAGCAGCTGGTGGAGGAGCTGGTGGTGGAGCCCTTTGATCACACCTTCCTCAACAAGGATGTGGACCATTTCGCTGCCTGCGTGCCCACCGCCGAGAACATCGCCCTGCACATCGCCGATCTGCTGGCGGCGCCAATCGCCGCCACCGGCGCCAGGCTGCACAAGGTGCGCCTGCAGGAGAGCCCCAACAACGCCGCTGAGGTGTTCGCCGAGACGGCCCAGCTGGAGATGGTGCCGCCGGCCCTGGAGGCCCTCGCCGGCGCTTGAGTCGTCCGGAGCTGCGGTTGGTGCTGGCCATCAGCCTGGATGGTCGGCTGGCAGCGGCTGAGGGCGGTGCGGCCCAGATCGGTGGTGCCGGCGATCGCCAGGTGCTGGAGGAGGCCCTGGCCTGGGCCGATGCGGTGCTGCTCGGGGCCCAGACGCTGCGGCTGCACGGCAGCACCTGCCTGATTCATCGCCCCGAATTGCTGAGGCAGCGGAGTGCCGCCGGTCTTGCTCCCCAGCCGCTGGCGATTGTGGTGAGCCGCAGCGGTGTGGTGCCACCGGAGTTGCCTTTTTTTCAGCAGCCGCTGGAGCGGGGCCTGCTGTTGCTTGAACCGCCGCCTGGGCTACACCGCTTGCACCAGCCCCTGGAGCGGGGCCTGCGGCTGGATCCGGCCCCGCCGCGGCCCGCTGCCTCGGGCTTTGGCCGCCGGTGGTGCTGCTGCGTCTGGAGTGAGGCGCTGGCGCAGTTGGCGGCAGCCGGACTGGAGCGGCTCGTGGTGCTTGGGGGCGCCAGCCTGGCGGCCAGCCTGCTGGCCGAGAACTGGCTCGATGAACTGCAGCTGACCCTCTGCCCCCGGCTGCTGGGCGGCCCCCACAGCTGGCTTGGGGCGGACGCCCGGCTGGATCTGGCCAGCCAGAATGGCTGGCGTCTGGTGGAGCAAAGGCCGCTGCTGGGGGAGGAACTGCTGGTGCGCTACCGCCGGGTTTAGGGCTTGCTGCCCTGCAGCAGGTTGCGATTGCCGAAGCGTCGGGCCAGATCCTGCAAGGGCACCTCCCGCAGGCTGTCGGCCGGCAAGCCCAGCAGTCGGGCCAGGCAGCGTTTCACCACCACCTCGCTGTCATTGCCGAAGCGGCCCCCCAGCATTTCGGTGAGCACGCCGAGGCCGCGGCCGGTGTTGTCGGTTTCTTCGATCAGGCACTTGCTGGTGGGCACCGCCAGCTTGCGGCAGGGATCCTGCAGATGGCTGGCCAGTTCCTGGTCTTCGCCAGCGGCGGCGGTCACGCAGGCGGCGGCCAGCCGCTGCTCCAGCTGGGGTCGCAGCAGCATCAGCACCGGTCCCAGCACGCCGGCACGCACCGGCAGGGGTTGGGCCAACGCCCCCACTCCCAGAATGGAGAACAGCAGCGCTGCGATCTGTGGCGCTGCGAACGGTGGCGCCGCGAATGGTGGCGGTTGGCCCATGGGCTGGGGGCTCGGTCGCAGAGATGGCTTCGTTAGTTTTGCGCCTTCTGCGACCCTCTGCGGCCCTCCTGCCCATGGCCGAGCTCCAGGCGCGCTGGCATCAGGCCATGACTGAGCTGCCCGAAGACCAGTGGCAGGAGCTGCTGGCGGGCCCGCAGGGCAGTCCCGGAAGCGCAACAACGCTGCCTTTCTACGATTGGCATTGGCTGCAGCTGCTGGAGACCAGTGGCAGCATCGTGCCGCGCCAGGGCTGGCAGCCCTGCCATCTGGGGCTGTGGCGCGGCGAACAGTTGGTGGCGGTGGCGCCGCTCTATCTCAAAGGCCATAGCTACGGCGAGTTCGTCTTTGATCAGGCGTTTGCCCAGGTGGCCGGCCAGCTCGGCCTGCGCTATTACCCAAAGCTGGTGGGGATGAGTCCGCTCAGTCCGGTTCAGGGCTATCGCTTCTGGTTCGCCGCCGGCGAGGACGCCGCTGAGCTGACCGCATTGATGCTGGAGCTGATTGATGATTTCTGTCGCCGCAACAGCATTCTCAGCTGCAACTTTCTCTACGTTGATCCCCTCTGGCAGCCGTTGGCGGAGGCGGCAGGTTGTGCCCTCTGGCTGAATCAGCAGAGCCAGTGGACCAATCCCGGCCATGTCGATTTCGAGGCCTATCTGGCCAGCTTCAATGCCAATCAGCGGCGCAACATCCGCCGCGAGCGCCGCTCGGTGCAGGAGGCGGGCCTGACGGTGACACCCCTTGCCGGTGAGGCGATTCCGGCTGTCCTGTTGCGGCGGATGCATGATTTTTATGAGCAGCACTGCAGCCGCTGGGGGGCCTGGGGCAGCAAATACCTAAGCGAGGCTTTCTTCGAGGCTGCAGCCATCGAGCTGCGGCAGCATCTGGTGCTGTTCAGCGCCCACCGGGGTGATCCCCACGAGCCAGTGGCCATGTCGCTGTGTGTGCGCGGTGGCGATGCTCTCTGGGGCCGCTACTGGGGCAGCGACCTGGAGCTCGATAACCTGCATTTTGAGGTGTGTTATTACGCCCCGATTGAATGGGCCATCGCCGCGGGGATCCGCCTGTTCGACCCTGGTGCCGGTGGCCGCCATAAGCGCCGCCGCGGCTTCATCGCCGAACCAAGGGCCAGCCTGCATCGTTGGAGTCAGCCCCAGTTCGATGCCATTCTGCGCAACTGGCTGCCAGGTGCGAACCAGCAGCTGCTGGCGGAGATTGCGGCGGATAACGCCGAACTGCCTTTCCATGCGGCTTACGATCCACCCCATGCTCCTTCCCGATCCGATGCATTCGCGGCAGAACCTGGATGAGGAGTTGTCCCAGCGCTTCATCGCCCTGGACCCCGCCGGTTATTTCCTGATCAAGCTCGATCGGCAGGCCGGCGAGCTGGTAGCCGAGCACTACGGCAACGGCGTCGATGAGCGGGGCCTGGCCACCGATCCAGACACCGGCGAGGTGCTGAGCTGTCGCGGTGCCGGTCCGCGGCCGCCGCTGGCGATCTATCGGGGGAGCAGCGCTAAGCAGCTGGGCATCGCCCTCACGGAGAGGGTCGGCGGCCAGCCACTCAGCCGGCTTGACCACGCCCTCTACCTGGGCCGGGAATTGCAGAAGGCGGAACTGTGCCTGATTGAGGGGCTCGAATACGTGCAGGATTGAAGACAGTTTGAACCGCCGCTGCGACCGTAGGCAGACCTCAAGCCGGCTGCAGTTCGCGGCTCTGTTCCACCGTCGCTGGCGGGGGCTCGGGGGGCAACGAGGCCAGCTGCACCTGAATCTCACGGGTCACGATGCCGCGGTATTCCTGGAAGTGCTCGTTGTGTGCCAGGGTCACGACGAATTGCTCGAAGTTGTTCGGGTTGAGTCGGGCAATCTTCAGCAGGGAGCGCCAGAAACGCCAGCGGGTGTCGCGCAGCACCCCTTGACGCCAGATCACGATCAACAAAGCCCGGACGTCCGTCCAGGTGGGCAGTGTGGCCTTGCCTAAGGCCGCGGCTTTCACATACTTTTGCCAGCGGGGCTGCCCCATCTTGGTGTAGTAGTGAGTCACTCGGTCGATGTAGGCGTTCGGTTCGTAGAGCCGGCAGAAGGCATCCACGTACTCGTTGGCAATATCGCGGATCGGGCGACTGGGCACGAAGTTGAGCAGGTTGGTCTGGTTCACGCCCTTGGCGTCGGCTTGCTCCTGAATCAGACGGCCTTCCTTTTCCAGGCGATGCCACAGTCCCGTGTTGGGCAGGGCCTGGAGCATGCCCATCATCGCCGCTGGGATGCCGGTGTTGCTGACGAAGGTGACGATGCGATCGCCTGCTCCGGTCTTCTCGCCGTCAAAGCCAATGATGAAGCCTGCCATCACCCGGATGCCGAAGGAGGTGATCCGGTCCACCGAATCCTCCAGTGAGCTGCGCGTGTTCTGGTGCTTGCCGGCAATGGAAAGGCTGGCCTCGTCTGGGGTTTCGATCCCGAGGAAGACGCTGTCAAAGCGACACTCGGCCATCATTTCCATCAGTTCATCGTCAGCAGCCAGATCAACGGAAGCCTCGGTGGCAAAGCTGAAGGGATAGTTGCGCTTGATCTGCCATTCCTTCAACGCTGGCAACAGCAGCTTGGCATTCCGTTTGTTGCCGATGAAGTTGTCATCTACCAGGAAGATGGAGCGGCGCCAGCCCAGGTCGTAAAGATATTGAAGCTCAGCAATCAGCTGTTCAGGATTTTTGGTGCGGGGCTTGCGCCCGTAGAGCACGATGATGTCGCAGAACTCACACTGAAAGGGGCAACCCCGGGAGAACTGCACCGACATGGAGTCGTAGGCGTCGAGCTCCAGGAGGTCGAAGCGGGGAATCGGTGTGCCGGTGACATCCGGCTTGACGCCATTGGAGCTGAAGCGTCCGGAGCACTCACCTTTCTGGATCGCTTCGATGAACATCGGCAGGGTGATTTCACCCTCGTCGAGCACTTTGAAGTCTGCAAGTTGCAGTTCGGGCGCGTCTGGGGTGGAGCTGGCAAAGGGGCCACCCACCGCCACCGGCAGTCCCCTTTGCTTGGCCTTGCCGATCTGCGTGGCCATATCGGCCTTTTGCACGATCATCCCGGAGATCACCACTAGCTCCGCCCAGGCCCATTCGGCTTCGCTCACCTCGCGCACGTTGCGATCGACGAGCTTCATCTCCCACTCCTGGGGAAGCAGGGCCGCCACGGTCACGATGCCGAGCGGTGGCAGCAGCACCTTGCGGTTCACCAGCTCGAGGATTTTCTCGTAGCTCCAGAAGGTTTTGGGAAACTCCGGATAGATGAAAAGGGTGCGCATGCGGAGTGCTGGTGGGGAGTGCTGAGGGGGAGGAGGGAAGGGGCCCTCATCGCCTGCATGGCGGTTCGGGGATGCTGGGTTAGGTCCTGGGAGCCGCTGTCGCGTGCCATTTCAAGCAACCTTAAGTGGTCTCCGCGGTTTGCGACGTGCAGGCTGCCACTGGATTTGTTTGCCATGGTGCTGGCCGCTGCCGTGACCCGCGCGCCAGTCCCCGCGTTGCCTGTGCCCTCCTTGCGTCCTTCCTTCTGCTGTAATGGCAGCTTCTTCTTCGCCGTTGTGGTCATGGGTGTGGCGATCTATCTGGCTCTGGTGGGTGGTGGTCTCACCGCCGCGTTCCTTTCGGCTGTGATCCTCAAGGGCGTCAAGTTGATCTGAGCCTCAGGCCGCCGCGTCTGGTCAGCTCACTGATCCCCAGTAGTAGTCCCGCACTGCCCATCAGCATGAAGGTGGCACCCAGGCCCACCTTCATGCTGAGCAGCGCCGCCAGCAGACCGCTCAGCCCACCGCCGCCCAGAAAAGCGATCTGGCCCAGGCCTGCCATCCGGCCGCGCAGCACCATCGGTGCGCCGATCTGACCGATCAGATTGGTCCCGCTCAGCAGGCAAGCGGTGCCGGCGCCGATCAGGAAGGTCATGGCCAGGCTCAGCGGCAGGCCGCGGGAGGCCGCCATGCCCAGTTGGGCCAGGGCGGTGAGCACCAAACAGCCGCCGAGTAACAGGCCGGGCCGCTGGCTCAGGGCTTCACTGTTGCGCTGCAGCACGATGCCACCGCAGATGCTGCCGGCGGCCAGCACGCTGGTGAACAGCCCGAGGGCCTGGGGTGAGGGCCCCAGCAGCTGGGAGGCAATCAGCGCCGCCAGCCCGGGGTGGAAGAAGCTCACCAGGCAGGCCACGGCGGTGAAGCGCAGCACGTGCCGAAGGGTTGGGCCGCACTCCCGCCAGGCTGTGGCCAGGGAGGCTGTGGCTCCTCCGGTACTGCGTTGTTCCGCGGCCCGGTTGGGCTGCAGCAGCCAGAGCACCGAGGCGATCGGCAACAGATAGCTGGTCGCATCGATCGCCAGCGCCAGGGTCGGGCTGCTCAGGGCCAGCAACCAGCCGCCCAGGGGTGGGCCCACCAGTTTGCCGACGTTGAACACCACCGAAAAGCTCGTCAGGTAGGGGGCCAGTTGCTCCGGCTCCTCCACCAACAGGGTGCAGTACTTGTTGCGTGCGGTGAGCTCATAGCTGCTGGCGACACCCACCACGAGGGTGCTGAGCAACAGCAGGTACACCTGCGCCGCCCCCGTCAGCAACGGGATGGCCAGGGCGCCCAGGGACGCCCCCGCCACCAGCCCCCACTGGGCCCGGATCAGCACCTTCTCGCAGCCCAGCCGATCGGTGGCCACCCCGGCGGCGCCGCTGAACACCAGGGCCGGCAGGGCCAGGGCGCCGAAATGTAGGGCCAGCAGGATCGGATTGCTGCTGCCATGCAGCAGGATCCAGCCCTTGGCGGTGATGCCCGCAAACGAACCGGCGGTACTCAGGCCGGAGGCCCACAAAAAAATATTGCGCTGATGGCGGTGCCGCCACGCGGCAGCGGCAGCTGGACTCAACCGGCTGCCCGGTGGGCTTGTTGGGCGTCCTGCACCATGGCGGTGGCGCCGACCACTTCGCCCTGGAGGTCGTAACTGTCGGCGCTGAGGATGCGCACCGGCACCATGGTGCCGGGCGCGGCGCAGAGCCCCCCGAGTCCAGGTTGTACGTGCACCTCGCCGTCGACGTCGGGGGCGAAGCGGGCGCAGCGACCGATCATCGCGCCGCTGCTGGGGTTCTCCTGCTCGATCAGCACGTCGACGATGCGGCCGATCCAGGCGGCGTTGCGCTCACCGGCAATCGGCTGCTGCAACGCCATCAGCCGATCCTTGCGCTCCTGGGCGATGGCGGCGGGTACGGGGTTGGGCAGCTCGGCGGCGGCGGTGCCCTCTTCCGGCGAAAAGGTGAAGACGCCCACGTGGTCAAAGCGCTGCTCCGCCACGAAATCGAGCAGGTGCTCAAAGTGCTCCTCGGTTTCGCCCGGGAAACCGACGATGAAGGTGGTGCGCAGCACCGCCTCGGGGAGCTGCTCGCGGATGCGGCGCAACAGCGGGCCGGTGATGCCCTCCTGCCAGGGGCGATTCATCGCCCGCAACACGTCGGGGTGGCTGTGCTGCAGCGGCAGGTCCAGGTAGGGCAGCACGTTCGGCACGTCCCTATAAGCGGCGAGCACCTCCGGTGTGAGTCCGGTGGGGTAGGCGTAGTGCACCCGGATCCAGGGGATCTCCACCTCACCCAGGGCTCGCAGCAGGTCATCGAGCCGGGGCTTGCCGTAGAGATCGAGGCCGTAATTAGTGGTGATCTGGCTGATCAGGATCAGTTCCTGCACCCCTTGGGCTGCCAGGTTGTGGGCTTCGGCCACGATCGATTCGATCGTGCGTGAGCGCTGGTTGCCGCGCAGCTTCGGAATGATGCAGAAGGCGCAGCGGTAGTCACAGCCTTCGGCCACTTTCAGGTAGGCCACCGCCTCGGAGGTGGTGCGGTAGCGGGGCAGGTGTTCATCGCCCACAAAGGTGGGGTTGGCGCTCACGCGGTTCACCCGCTCGCCCGCCTCCACCCGTTGCAGCACCTCAACGATGTGCTGGTAGTCGCCGGTGCCGACGATTGCCCTGGCTTCCGGCAGCGACTCCAGCAGCTCCTGTTGAAAGTGCTGGGCCAGACAGCCGGCAATGATCAGATGCTTGCCCTGCTCCGCCAGTTCCACCAGGGTGCGCACCGATTCCTCACGGGCGTCCTGGATGAAGCTGCAGGTGTTCACCACCACCACCGCAGCCTCCCGTTCATCGGCGCTCACCCCATAGCCCGCCTCGGCCAGCAGGCCGAGCATGTGCTCGGTGTCCACCCGGTTTTTCTCGCAGCCCAGATGGGCAAAGGCGATGGTGGGCAATCCCATGGGGCGGAGTCGGGGCCAATCCACCACCCTATGAAACTTGCGGCGGCGCTCCGCGGCGACTGCGAGAATCCAGTCAGTGCTGCTCCATGCCGTGACCTCCACCCGTCTGGCCGATCGCCTCAACAGCCGCCGTCGCAATGAGCCTGGCCGCCGCTGGGTGCGGATCGTGATGGCTGTGCTCGCCACGATCGGGGCTCTGGATACGGGCTCGATCACCCTCAAGCGTTGGGGCTTGCTTGGTCCCCTGCTCTGCCCCGGCGGTGGCGGCGATTGCGACAAGGTGTTGAACAGTGTCTGGGGTTCGCTCTTTGGTCAGCCCCTGTCGCTGTTCGGCTGTCTGGCCTATCTGGCGGTGCTGCTGCTGGCTCTGGTGCCGCTGGTCTTCAAGGGCGAGAGCCGCAGCAGCCTGAACGAACGCAGTTGGTGGGGGCTGTTTCTGATCAGCACCGGCATGGCTGTGTTCAGCCTGCTGCTGATGGGCTTGATGGTCTTCCGTATCCAGGCGTTCTGCCCGTTCTGCGTGCTGTCGGCGCTTCTGAGTGTGTCGCTGCTGGTGCTCAGCCTGATCGGCAATGACTGGAACGATCGGGGCCAGTTGATCTTCCGGGGGGTGTTGACGGCTCTGTTGATCACGGTGCTGGGCCTGGGCTGGTCCACCGCCGTCGGTCGGCCGGCGGTGCCTGTCGGGAAGGGCATGCCGATTCCGGTCACCGCTCCCAGCACCCCCGCCAGCCTCGCTCTGGCCGAACATCTCACCAAGGTGGGAGCCAAGATGTACAGCGCTTACTGGTGCCCCCACTGCCATGAACAGAAAGAGCTGTTCGGCAAGCAGGCCAGCGAGAAACTCATCGTCATTGAATGCGCCCCGGATGGCCATAACAGCCAGGCGGCCCTGTGTGCCTCCAAAAAGATCGATGGCTTTCCTGCCTGGGAAATCGATGGCAAGGTTGATTCCGGTGTGAAGCCCCTGGCCAAGCTGGCCGAGCTGAGTGGCTTCAAGGGAGGCTGATGGCCTGAAGTCGCCCAGGCTTTCTGCAGCAGGCTCGGTCTGGGATGCCCAACGATTGGCCCCACCGACGCCTCTGAGGCCTGGCCAGCTGAGCAGCTCTAGGCCCCAGTCGT
The DNA here is from genome assembly GCA_943325005.2 of Bifidobacterium breve. Taxonomy (GTDB): domain Bacteria; phylum Cyanobacteriota; class Cyanobacteriia; order PCC-6307; family Cyanobiaceae; genus Cyanobium. Next base: position 11,001 of record CALPNT020000030.1, read on the forward strand.
CCATCCGCTCGTTGTTTGGCTTGTCCATGCATGGGCTTGCCGAACCCGCAGCTCGTCTTAGTGCAGGCCCTTCAGATCAGGGGTTGGAGACAGGTGCGGTTCGGGGCCTCTGGCCGCGCTGCTGCAGCGTGTGTCGCTGCCAGAACAAGGCGCTGGCTGGGGTATCGGTGCGGAAGTGGCCGCCGCGACTCTCGGTGCGGAACAGGGCCGCTTCGATCAGCAAGCCGGCGAGCACCAGCCGCTGGTGCAGATTCTGCTGGCCCAGCAAGGCTTGGCGCTGCGGGGTGGAGAGAGCCAGCCGCTCGCCGGGTTCTAGATCATGGGCAGCCCGAATCAGGGGGCTGTGGCGCAGCTGGGCCAGGTTCAGGGTCACCTCGCGCAGGGCGGGGGCCAGGCAGCTGGCCCGCCGCTCCACCCCTGCCACGCTCCAACACAGCTGGCGCAGTTCAGCGATGGCCTGATTCGGTTCCAGCAGCTCCTCGGTGCAGGGGCCATCCCAGCAACGCTCGGGCTGCGTTTCAGGACGCTCGGGCGGCAGGGGTTGCAGCTGGATCGAGGCGAGTTGCCGGGCGAACACCAGGCACTCCATCAGGGAGTTGCTGGCCAGCCGATTGGCGCCATGGACGCCGGTGCAGGCCACTTCACCTACGGCATACAACCCCGGCAGGCTGGTGGCGGCCTGAAGATCGGTGGCGATGCCGCCCATCCAGTAGTGGGCCGCCGGCGCCACGGGGATGGGCTGGGTCGTGGGTTCAAGCCCCAGGTTGCGGCAGCGCCCCAGGATCGTCGGGAATTGACGGTCCAGGCGTTCGTTCCCCACCGGCCGCAGGTCGAGCCAGAGGTGATCCACCGCCTGGGCCTGCATGCAGCGGGCCAGGGCGCGACTCACTTGGTCGCGCGGGGCCAGATCACCGCCGGCGAGATCGGCCACCGGGCTGCGTCCGGAACTGTCCTGCAGTCGGGCTCCCTCACCGCGCACCGCCTCGGAGATCAGGAAGTGGGGGGCCCCCGGCAACATCAAGGCGGTGGGATGGAATTGCACGAACTCCAGATCCCGCACCTCGGCTCCGGCGCTCCAGGCCATGGCTACGCCATCGCCACTGGCCTGGCTGGGGTTCGTGGTATGGGCGAAGAGATGGCCGCCGCCGCCGCTGGCCAGCACCACAGCGCCGCACCGGAGCCAGCGCAAGCTGCTGCCATCGATCACCTGCAGGCCGACGCAGCGGCCCGCCTCCATCCAGAGCTGCAGTGCCTGCATGCCCTTGCGCTGAACAAGCCCCGGCCGGCGCAGGACTTGCCGCTCCAGGGCATCCACCAGGGCGCCGCCGGTGCGGTCCTGAGCGTGCAGCACGCGGCGATGGCTGTGGGCCGCCTCCAGGGTGGTGCTCAGCGCCTGGCCCTGGCGGTCGAAGTCCATGCCCAGCCGCAGCAACGCTTCGACGCAAGTCGGCGCCTGGCGCACCAGCATCTCCACCGCCTCGCGATCGCAGAGGCCGGCTCCGGCTCGCAGGGTGTCGTCGATATGGCTCTGAAAGCTGTCATCGCTGCTGGTCACCGCCGCGATGCCCCCCTGGGCCCAGCGGCTGGCGGAGGGGGGGCCGCTCTCCTTGCTCAGCAGCAGCACCCGCAGTTCCGCTGGCAGCGCCAGGCAGGTCATCAGGCCGGCGGCTCCGCTGCCCACCACCACCACGTCCCAAAGCCCTGGCAGGGGCGGCTCCGCGGCTGCCGGATTCGGGGCCGCCAGGACTGGTGACGATGCCATTGCCTGTCCGCTGCGCTGCTGAGCCTATGGGAGAGGGGTGATTGGCAACACATCAAAAAGCCGCCGGAGATACCGGCGGCTTTGGTGCAGGAATGGCCCGTTGAGATGCTGGGGATTCTGGACCGGGGCAGCTGGAACCGCTGCCTCTTGGAGCTCGTTGGTTGAAATCTGCCCTGAGGTTCAGGGGAGACTCAAGGGGCGAGGAAGGGGTGGTTCAAGCAAGGGATCGAGTGGATCTGGCCCATCGGTTTGGAGGCGGCGATCAGCTCAATCGCGGCCTTCAGCGGTACTGACCGTCGTTAATGCGATCGAAACCTTCATTCAGGGCGATCGAAGGAGCGGTGACGGTGAAATTGTCCTTGTACTTCTCGAACAGCTCCTGCTGGCGCTGGGTCAGGTCGAGCTTGAGCACATCATCGACGCTTTGGTAAGGGCCACCCAGCACGATCTTGCCAGCCAGGGTCGGGTACATGCCGGGGTACTGCTGGAAGCGCCGCACCGAGCAGTTATTGAGATCAACCTTGCCGGCCCGCTCGGCAATTTTGTCATCGGCGCTGTTACGGCGCTGGTCGGCAAAGGCCGGAGCCGGCAACACCAGGCTCACGAGCAGACCGGCCATCACCACACCACTCATGATCCAGGCAAACAGCCGCTTCATCGCATCACTCCGTCGGAGAGAGAACTTGGGGTGGAGGAAACGACGCCTTGATGGTGTGCCGTTCCCGGTGGGTCCGCGGATTCAGGACCCGACGACCACCCCCAAACGTTACAGAAGGCTGTCCACTCGGTCCGGGTCGGTTGCCCGGCTTTTGCAGATCTTCAGAACAGAGGGCCTGGGCCACGGTGCTTCAGATCAGGCCACTGAGGCCAGGGGCCAGCAGGGCGGCGGCCAGAAACAGGCCATCAACCGCCAGTGTGGTGGCGAGGGCTGCTGCACTCACGCGCCAGATACCAGCTCGCCGCCAGAGCTGGCGGCAGATCCCGATCAGCAGTGCGGCGGCCAGGCCGATCGCCAGCAGGGGTAGGGGTTGGACCACCAGCAGGGCGGCTTGCTGCAGCAGCGGGCCAGCCTCCTGCAGCGGAGCCCCCACCACCAGCGGCCAGAGAGGCATGACGCCAGTGAGCGCCATCACCCCATCGGTGGTGGCTGTGCCGAGCAGAGAGGCGAGATAGAAGGCCCCGGCCAGGCGCCAGCGGCTGCTCAGGCCAGCCACCGCCAGGGGCAGGGCGAAGGCCTCAATTGGAAGGTGCCAGATCGGATGGAGCCGGCACCAACCCCAGAAGAGGCAGCCGGCCAGCCAGCTGCCGCTGAAACCCACCAGCAGAACCCCGAAGGCCGACCAGGTGGGAAGACGGTGGCGTTCGAGCAGGATGCCCAGGGCCAGGAGCGGCGCCGTAACCAACACGGCGCTGGCCGGGGCGATGCGGACCCAGGGTGCCTGCAGAAACACCGGCACTGTCACCAGAAAGGCTGCCGCCAGAGGCAGAAACCAGGTATCCGTTTTGGTGGCGAGGGTGATACGCGTTCGGGGCCTGGCCTGGCTGACCACCAGGCTGGTGGTCAGCGGCGGGGCGCTGGAAGGCCGGATCGCGGCGCCGGCGGACAGGCTGGAGGAAACCCCGATCACCCGATGTGAAGAAAGATGATCAACCTTAAGGGGCTTGCCCCCTCTATCCGTGGCTGCCGCCGCCATAAGGTTTCAGCCATTCGGGCCCTGAGGCATGCCGATCATCGCCACCGCCGGCGTTTTGTCCCTGGCGCAGGCCTGCTGGCATGCGGTTGTCCTCGGGATCGTGCAGGGGCTGACGGAATTTCTACCGATCAGCAGCACCGCCCATCTCAAGGTGGTGCCCGTGTTGCTGGGCTGGGGAGATCCGGGGGTTGCTTTCACCGCCGTGATCCAGCTCGGCAGCATCGTCGCTGTGCTCGCCTATTTCCGCCGCGATCTGCTGGAGGTGGTCTCCGGCATCTCCCGCGCGTTCCGCCATGGCCAGTGGAGCGATCCGGCGGCCCGGCTCGGGGTGGCGATCGCGCTGGGCACCGTGCCGATCGTGCTGGCAGGGCTGGCGATGAAGCATTTCGTGCCGGATTACGAACATTCCGGCCTGCGCAGCCTCACCTCGATCGCCATCGTTTCGATCGTGATGGCTCTGATTCTGGCCGCGGCTGAGTTGATCGGCTCCCGTCGCCGGCAGCTCCAGCAGGTCACCCCTCGGGATGGTCTGCTGGTGGGTCTGGCCCAGGCCCTGGCTCTGGTGCCTGGGGTTTCCCGCTCAGGCAGCACGCTCACCGCCTCGTTGTTCGATGGTTGGCAACGCGCGGACGCCGCCCGGTTTTCCTTCCTGCTGGGCATCCCGGCGATTACCTTGGCCGGCCTGGTTGAACTCAAGGATGCCATCGCCATGCCGGCCAACGGCGGCCTGATCCCGATGTTGGTCGGGGTGCTGACGGCTGGGATTGTGTCCTGGCTGGCGATCGCCTGGTTGCTGCGCTTCCTGCAGCGGCACAGCACCTGGGTGTTCGTTGGCTACCGCCTGGTGTTTGGCGTGGTGTTGCTCGTGTTCTTCCGCCAGCTTGAGGCTGGGACGCTCTGACCCAACGGGTCAAGGCGGGCGACAAAGTGGAGCCCGAACACTGTGATCCCACCCCTCCGTGTGGAATGAGCCCTCCGCCGCCCTCGCCCTGGTCCAGGCCGAAGGCCAGAGCCAGTCGCGGCAGCCCGAGCCGGCAGTGGTTGCCACGGTGGCAGCCGGTTCGATCGCTGAGGAACTGGGTTTCCAGCCCGGCGATCGCCTGCTGAGCCTCAATGGCGTCCGCCCCCGCGACCTGATCGATTTTCAGGTTCTGCAGGGCGAGGAGGAGCTGGTGCTCGAGGTGCTTGATCCGGACGGCAGCCTCCATCAGGTTGAACTGGAGAAGGATTGGGATGAGGCCCTGGGGCTTGGCTTCACCGAGGCACTCTTCGATGGCCTGCGGCAGTGCAACAACCATTGCCCGTTCTGCTTCATCGATCAGCAGCCACCGGGACGCCGCCGCAGCCTCTATCTCAAGGACGACGACTATCGCCTCAGTTTTCTCTACGGCTCTTATCTCACCCTCACCAATCTCACCGCCTCCGACTGGCAGCGGATTGAGGAACAGCGGCTCTCGCCGCTGTTCGTGTCGGTTCATGCCACGGATCCGGAGTTGCGCAGTCGTCTGCTGGTCAATCCACGGGCAGCCCTGATCCTGGAGCAGCTCCAGTGGTTCGCTGCGCGGCGCCTTCAGATCCATGCCCAGGTGGTGGTCTGTCCCGGTTTCAACGACGGGCCTGCCCTGGAGCGCACCCTCACCGATTTGGCCGCCTTCGGCCATGGCGATTGGCCAGCCGTGCTTTCCACGGCGGTGGTGCCGGTGGGGCTCACCCGCTTTCGCCCCGCCGGCGATGTCCTGCGACCGGTGGATCCGGCGGCGGCCCGGGCTGTGATTGCCCAGGTGGAACCCCTGCAGGCCAGGTTTCAGCGCGATCTGGGCAGTCGTTTTGCCTGGCTCTCTGACGAGTGGTATCTGATGGCTGGTCTACCCCTGCCACCCAGGGGTAGTTATGAGGATCTGCCCCAGCAGGAAAACGGCGTCGGCAGTATTCGGGCGTTTCTTGAAGAACTGGATGTCGCCACCCAGACCCTGCCGGTCAGCATTTCCCAGCCTCGCCGCTGCAGCTGGGTGGTCGGTCATCTGGTGGCGGCAGCCCTTCAACCGGTGGTGGATCGGCTTAATCGGGTCGAGGGGGTGGAGTTGTTGCTGATCGGCCTGCCTAGTCCCTATTGGGGGCAGCAGCAGGTGGTGACGGGCTTGCTGACCGGTTCCGATCTGCTGGAGGGTCTCGCAGGCAGGGATCTCGGCGATCGGCTGCTCCTGCCCAGGGTGATGTTGCGCGAGGGAGCGGACGTGTTCCTCGACGATTGCAGCCTTGAGGAGCTCAGGGCGGCTCTACCAGTGCCGATCCAGGTGCTGGGGGGTGCGGACGATCTGGTGGCCATGTGCCTCGGCAGCTGGGGGAGGGATGCCTAAGCTCAGTCGCATTGTCCTGGTCTGGAAGTGAGGCATCACCATCTCCTGCTCGCGGCCCTGATGGTGTCTCCCCTGGCTCTTGCGCTCCTTGAGCGACAAGCCGGTGCCCAGTCCCAGCCCGCGGCAGCCGCTGCGGCTGTGGTCGAGCCGTCCGGTCCCCAGGATCCCGACCCCCAGAAGCTGCCGCTGGCCACCCAGCTGAAGGGGAGCCGCCCGAAGTCCAATCCCACGGTTCTGCCGCCAGCCGCCACCGTGCTGCCTCCGGATCTTCGGTTGCTGCAGGCGCCGCTGCCGCTGGTCCTGCCCAATAAGCCAACCCAGGTCACCATTCGGGAACTTCGCCCCCTCGGTCTGGCCGACTCCCTGACGCTGGCGGAGGTCAACAATCCCAACCTCAAGGCGTTGGCGGTTCAGGTCCTGGAAGCCCAGTCGGCCTTGCGGTCTCAGATTTCCCTCTGGTATCCCCAGATCACACTCCGAGCCGGTTCCTTCCCCTCCTTCACGGGCGGCCAGCAGTACAGCAACGGCAACTCCGGTACGGGCCAGGAGCGAGGTCTCACCAGCTCCAGCATCTGGAATATGGGTGCTGACCTGGAAGCCAGCTGGGCCTTGATCAGTCCAGGTCGCAATCCCCAGATCGCCGCTACCCGCGATCAATTCGAGCAGGCCAAGAACAACTATTTGATCGGTCTGCGTGATCTGCGCCTGCAGGTCTCCACGGCTTACTTCAATCTGCAACAGGCTGATGAGCAGGTGCGCATCGGTCAGGAGTCGGTGCGCTCATCCCAGGTGAGCCTGCGCGATGCCCGGGCCCGCTTCCAGGCCGGCGTGGCCACCAAGCTGGAGGTTCTCCAGGCCGAAACCCAGCTGGCCCGCGACCAGCAGTTGCTGACCAACGCCCTCTACGGCGCCGTCACCGGCTCCGGTCAGCCAGGTCAGTCGATTGCCAGGCGCACATTGGCCGCGTTGCTCTCTCTGCCCCAGGACATCACCCCGACGGCCAAGGATCCCTCCCGGGTGATCGGCACCTGGCTGCCCACGCTGCAGGAAAGCATCGTGGCGGCCTATGCCTTCCGCGAAGAGCTCGATCAGCTCATCCTCGACATCTCCGTGGAGAACAGCAAAGCCAATGCGGAGCTGGCCAAGATCCAGCCGCTGCTCAACATCGTCAACACCCTCTCAGGTGGTCGCACCAGTGGTTACGAATTCATCTACCAGAGCCAAGCGGTTCCCAACCAACTGAGCTGGAGAGTCGATAACACCGTCGGCCTGAACGTGCGCTGGAATCTGTTCGATGGCGGCGGCTCCCAGGCCCTCTATCGCCGTGGAAAACAGCTCGCTGAGGAAAAGCGATTCAGGTTCGCCGATCAGCGCAATCAAATCCGTGAGGAAGTGGAAAGGAGCTTCTATGAACTCGAAGCCAACAACCGCAACATCACCACCACCTCCCGCGAAGTGCTTTCCGCCCGCGAATCCCTGCGCCTGGCCCGCCTGCGCTTTCAGGCCGGCGTCACCACCCAGCGGGAAGTGGTGGATACCCAGCGGGACCTGACCCAGGCAGAGGTGCGCTACTCCAATGCCATCGCTGACTACAACAAGGGGCTGGCCAGCCTCCAGCGTCGTACCGGCCTCGATCAGATCTCGATCTGCCCGGCTCCCAGCCTGCCTCCGGAGAAGCCGGTGGTAGTTGGTGCTACCGATGTGCCGGTGGAAGTCCAGCCGCTGGTGCCCGCCTGTCAGGCCAAATCCCGTCCCCCCAGCGCCGCCGTTCCCTCGCTCGCTCCCTGAGCTTCCTGCCTGTGCCCAGTCGTCCGGGTCTCTCGGTTTTCGCCTGCCTCAGGCTCGGTTTGTTTCAGGCCTGCCTGGGTGCCCTGGCGGTGATTTTTGCTGGTCTGCTGAACCGGGTGATGCTCTCCGAGTTGGCCTTCCCCGGCCTACTGGTGGGCGGTGCCCTGGCCTTCGAGCAATTCGTGGCTCCGGCCCGGGTGCTGTTCGGCCAGGTCTCCGATGCCCATCCGATCGCCTCAAGGCATCGAGTGCCTTACGTGTTGATCGGCACGGGCCTGTTCTGCCTTCTGGCAGTGGCCTCGATCCCGTTGATCTTCCAGGTCGGTCGCCTGCTGGTGGTGGGTGAGCAGCCCGCCCTTGCCTGTGGGATCGCTGGCCTCTGCGGCCTTTTCGCTCTGTACGGCCTGGCGATTTCGCTGGCCACCACGCCCTATCTGGCCCTGGTGATCGATCGCACCGAGGAGCTTGAGCGCCCGCGGGCCGTGGGCATCATCTGGTGCATGCTCACCGTTGGCATCGTGGTCGGTGCCATCGCCATCAGCATCAGCTTGCGATCCCTCGATGGGGTGGTCGATCCGGCGATTCTGGAGCCAACCCTGCGGCGCTTCATGGCCATCGTCGCCGCGCTGGTGATGGTGTTGACGTTAATTGCCACCTGGGGGATGGAAGCGCCGGGCCAGCTCGGCGCCAACCAGGCGGGTCGGGAGGACCGGGTCACCCTGGCCCAGTCCTGGGCCTTGATCACTTCCAGCCGCCAGGTGCTCGTCTTTTTTTCCTTCCTGGTGTTGTTCACCCTCGGGCTGTTTCTGCAGGATCCGGTGCTCGAGAGCTATGCGGCTCAGGTGTTTGCCATGCCGATCGCTGCCACCACCCAGCTCAACGCTTTCTGGGGAATCGGCACTCTGGTGGGACTGCTGCTGGGCGGACTCTGGATCGTGCCCTGGCTGGGCAAACTGCCCACGGCCAGGCTGGGCTGTCGCTTGATTGTGGTTTCCCTGCTGCTGCTCCTGTTGTGTGGCCTGGCCCCTAATGTCCCGGTGCTCAAGCTGGTCATGGTTGGTTTTGGCCTTGCCGCTGGCATCGCCACCAACAGCACCCTCTGCCTGATGCTGGATCTCACCTTGCCGGAGGCGGCTGGAACCTTTGTCGGGGTCTGGGGCCTGGCCCAGGCCATCTCGAGGGCACTGGGCAAGCTCTGCGGTGGTGCCCTCTACGATCTGGGGCGGTGGCTCCATCTGGGCAACGGCTCCTATTCCGCCTTCGCCCTGGTGCTGGCGGTGGAAACTCTTGTGGCTGTTCTGGCCCTGGTGCTGCTCAACAGGATCAACATCCACCAGTTCAGGGAGGATACGGGCCGCAGCCTTACAAAGGTCCTGGCCATGGAACTCGGATGATGCTCGCCGCTCCCGCCCTTGATCCGGCGCTCTCCTCCCTGATTGATCGCGTTGCCGAGCGCCAACGCGCCGATTTCGGCCACATGGTGTCCGATCTCAAGGACGATGGCTCGCTGATCACGGCCTGTGATCGCTGGAGTGATGCCACTTTGGTTCGGGGTTTGGCGGAACTGTTCCCAGAAGAGGGGGTGCTCAGTGAGGAGGGACAGAAGCAGGTGCCAGGCAGTTCCGCTTACTGGGTTGTCGATCCGCTCGATGGCACCACGAACTTCGCCGCTGGCATCCCTTACTGGGCCATCTCCATGGCGCGTTTCGAAGCCGGCAAGCCAGTGCTGGCCATCCTTGATGTGCCGCCTCTGCGGCAGCGCATCGTGGCGATTCGCGGCGGTGGAGCCTGGCGTAATGGCAAGCCGCTGCAGCCTCCGTCGATCCAGTCCCACAGTGCCGGTTGCGCATCCCTCTGCAGCCGCTCGATCGGTGTGCTGCAGAAACTGCCGGATCGTCGCTTCCCAGGCAAAATTCGTCTGCTGGGGGTGGCCAGCCTGAATCTGGTGAGTGTGGCGATGGGCCAGACCGTGGCGGCTTTGGAGGCCACGCCCAAGATCTGGGATCTGGCGGCTGCCTGGCTGGTGCTTTCAGAATTGCAATGTCCCGTGCGCTGGTTGCTGCGGGATCCGGGCGGTATTGCGGCGGGCACCGACCTGTCCCACGCCGATTTCCCGGTGCTCGTGGCCGATCGTCCCCAAACCCTCGAACGGTTCATGCCCTGGGCAGAGGCCTTACGCGATTAGCCGCGGTTGCCAGCGGCGGGAATGGCCGCCGCGCCGAATAAGGCCAGGTTGGTCCTGAACTGGCGCCGGAGTGGATCGAGGTCCCCGGCTCCGGGCTGGTGCGGCTGCACGGTGTACTCCAGGCGCAGGCCGTTGACCGGATCGTCGAAGAAAAAGGAGCGGTAGGGATTCAGATCGATCAACTCCCCTACCACGCCGTCGGTGCTATCAGGGCAAGGCGCCGCTCCTCCAGGGCCTGGACTGAGTCGCAGCGAAAGGCGAAGTGGAACGTGCCAGCCGGTACGCCGAGACCACGGTTGATGTCCGTGTCGTAATGAGTCGATATTCCTGGGACATCGATCCACTGCATGAAGGCGAGGCAGCAGCCACCGCCGCAGTCGAAGAAGGCGTGGTCAATCCGACCCCACTTCCTCCAGCAGGATCCATTCATGGATCAGCAGTTCAAAGCCCAGTTGGTCTCGATCGAACGCCGTTGTGGCTTCCAGGTCATGGGTGCCGAAGCTGAGCTGATCGAGGGCCATGACGCCTTGAGGAATAGGCCGCTCTCTAGCCATGTCTTGCCTCGCTGAAGCCTCTGTTGCCGCAGGTCGGGCACCATGGCCAGTCAATTTTGCTTGCCTTCCTGGGCTATCGGTTCTGAGCGGGGGTCTCGGATCCGTGACTGAATCCATGGGTTGTTCCGGGCGGGAGTTGCAGGATCCGGGGGGTGATGGTATGGTTTTGGACTGCGCGGGAAACCGAGCGGCCGTCCCAGCGGAGTGGCTGAAGGAACGAGAGCTGAAACGCCTCGAACTGGAAGACACAAGGAAGGGTCGGAAGGGTGAGCTGCTAGGTTCACCAAGTCCCAAACGGAACGGCGCGAGCCGA
>CALPNT020000031.1 GCA_943325005.2 Bifidobacterium breve
CCATCCCGATCTGGGCGGTGATGCCGAGGCCTTTTTGCGCCTGGATAGGGCCTATCGACTGCTGATGGCCGGTTGATGGTCGGCTGGTCGTCTACACCCCCGCCAGTACCTTGGCCTCCTCATCGGCGCAGACCACCCGACCGCTGTCTTCAAAGCCCTCGATTTGATCGAAGTTGAGGTAGCGGTAGAGCTCATCGGCCAGGGGATCGATCTTGGCGGCGGCGATGCTCAGGTCTTCGGCAGGGGCAGGCTGACGCTCCTGCGGACGATCCCGCCGGAGGACTCCCGTGCGAGGCCGAGTGAGGTGTCAGGGCCCTGGCTCAGAGGCCGCCCGGAGGCATCCAGCCGCACGAGCCGCAGGCGGTAGTGACGCCCCTGCGAGAGCGTGACGTTGGCGCTCCAGTGATCCGCCCCCACGCGCCGCAGGGGTAGGCCGGCATCCGCGCGACCGGCCCCCAGTCGCGGGTCATCACCCAACAGCACCAGACGTTCCCCCGGCGCCAGCGAACCCTTGGTCTCCAGGCTCAGAATGGCGGGGGGATCGCTGCAGCCGTAGCGCTGACAAACCACCGCCGGCACGGGATAGCGGCCTCGCTCTACTGCTAGGGCGAGCTGAATTGAGGCGGCCATGGCCCAGTGCAATGGCTGAATCGAGCCGTTGGCCTTTCCCACCGGCTCGCCGGGCGGCGTCAGCGTCTCCCAGCCATCCACGGATGTGGAGGGGTTCCAGATCTGCTCAGGGATCATCCCCTCGGGGGAGGCGGTGGCGCGCAGGGCCTGCAGGTAGGGGAGGCCAGCGGCCCCGCGGCCGTTGCTCAGCACGGCATAGATCCCCCGTTCGGCGGTGAGGATCGGCCAGAGCCGTCCGCGACCGCTGCCTTCGCCGGAGCCGGCCCCCGCGGTGGGCGCGTAGGGACGGCCGTCGTTGTGCTCGCCGTAGCCGTCCTCGTTGTAGCGGAACCAGAATGGGCCGACTCCGGGCAACGAGCGGCCCACCACCTGGTCGAGCTCTGGCAGCGAGGCGGTGATCGCCCAGTCGCGGGGATGCATCACTCCCAGTCTCACCAGCTCGAGGAAGCCGCCATCAACAATGTCGCGGACATCCTGAAAGCCGGCGCCATTGGCGAAGCGCAGTCGTTCGGCATCGTCGGGCTGGCCGTTGCCATCCACCCGCACGAAGTAACGGCCATCGCCATGGGGACCGGTCATGGTGAAGGTCCAGGCGGTGAGGTGATTGCGCCAGCGGTCGGAGACGGCGAGCCAGCGCTCGGCGGCGGCCGTATCACCGGCCCGCTGGGCCAGATCGGCGGCGCAGACCAGGCCGGCGATCGCGGCGGCCAGGGTGGAGGGGGAATAGCCCTCCATCTCCTCCCAGCGCTCCTGCTGGGTCACCGGGCCGGCTGCGGCGAGGTAGTCGGCGGCTAGCTTGACCTGGGGCCAGAGATCTTGGCGATCCAGATGCCAGGCGAGCAGCAGCGGCAGCGCTGTCTCATCGAGCTGGGTGGCATTCCAATGGGGTTGGCCGTTGAGGAAGGCGTTCTGGGGAAAACGACCGGGACTGGCGAGGGGCTGGCTGGAGGCCTGCCGCTGCATCAGGGTGTGGAAGAGAAAATCGGCGGCGCGGTTGGCTCCCCGGCGGTCTCCGGCTGCCAGCAGGCCCTCGGCGGAATGCACCAGGTCGCGAGGCCACACGAGGTGATAGCCATTGGGGTTAAGGCTTCGGTTGGTGGTGCCCCAGGGGGTGCCGAGGCCGGCAACGATGCCGCCACTGCGGCTGTCCTGGGCGGCATGGAGCACTAGAGCCGCTAGCAGCGACGCGGGATCGCGGCGCACGGCCGGTTCCAGACCGCGGGCATAGCGGTGCCAGGCGGCGATCGCAGCGCGCTCAAGATCCTCGGGACTGGCCTTGAGGCTGGCCAGGGCCTGTCCGATCGCTTGCTCCTCGCTGCGTCCAAACCCCATGACCACGGTGACCTCCAGCGGGCCGGTGGCGGTGGCAGGGGGGCTCAGCAGCAGGCTGTCTGTGTCGCCAAGGCCAGAGGATGGCAGCAGACGCCAGGGATGTGAGAGCAGCAGCGCCATTGCCGTCCCATCGGCATCGTGCCGCAGCAGAATCGTCTTTCCATCCGCCTCCAGCACCCGCACCTGGCGCAGCAATGAGCGGTTGCGCAGAATCCAGCGCACCGGAACGGCAGTGGCGCCATGGCCCGGCTGCAGCCACAGCCGTTGCACCAGCACATCTCGCTGGGGATCCACGAACACCTTGCGGCGGATCTGCCAGTGCTGGCGAGCGGACTTCGACAGGCCGCTCCAGACCAACGCCTGCCCATCCGGCCGCTGCAGCTGCTGGCTGCCTTGCGATTCAAGCTCGCTCCAGCTGGCATCGGCCGCTGTAACCAGCCACTGCTGGGCCAGGTTCACCACACGATCGGGCTGAGGATAGAAGATTTCATCCAACTGGCCATGACTGCCGGTGAAGACAATCCGGCCATGGTCGGAAGGATCGCTGCCCACCAACACCTTGCGGCCCGGAGGATCCGCTACGGCGCCGTCCGCCATCGGCGGTGTGGAGGCCAGGCCAGCCGACACCAGGAATGGCAGCAACGTCAGACTCAACGCCAAGTTGGGCCAGCGGCGACGATTGGCGTTGGTGCGGCGATGCTTGGCGATGTCGATATTGCAGTGGAAGATTGTTTTCAGATTGGTCACAATACGGGGGCTCAGGATGGCATTAATTGTGATTTTTTATCCCTTCCTTCGTGGTCTTGATGAGATGCTTGCGGTGTGCTTCCCCGCGAGGATCTGCACAAGTCAGATGGGACAATATGATCAAGTCGACATCAGTTTGGCCTCGGTTCTCGGGAGACTAAAAGGTGATCTCCAAGACCCGATGAACATCAGGACGAAGTATTACCGAATAGAGCTGTTGTTGTCCATCTCTTGGGATACAGGCCTTGGTCTGCACATCGCAGAGGCTGCGCGCTCGGTTCGCACTGGCAGGCAACCGGAAGTGGAAACGACCACCTTCAGGTGAGAACGCATACAGGAATGCCTTGTCACCGGATTGCTGCTTGCTGGTCGCTGCATTGACTCTGAGCATAAGTAGCGGACGACGTCTCCAACGGTCGGGAATCGGGCGGAGAAAGATCGTATCGCCGTAGCGAAGCACGGGATTGTTACGGCGAAGATGGACGAAGGTCTTGGTTGTCTCAAACAAGGATCGATTGAATCCACTCTGACCTGGCCAGATCATCATTTGGCGATTGAAGGGATCTCCACCTAAGCCATTCAGGCCACTGTTGCGAGGTAGGGGAGGGACGGAGAGGCCAGTCTCGGCGCCATAATTAATCATCGGCACACCGCGTGCGACAAAATGAAAGGCGACCATGGCTGCATACTGGGGATCACTCATCTGATGTCGGAAGGTGCGCATCCGTGGTGCGTCATGGGTTTCCAGAGACGTGATCCAACTCTTGGAAGCCGGGTAGTTGATAGGGAACAGAGTTGTTGAATCCTGTGTACCTGTTAGAACCCCGGCTGGATTTGCGAACCAATTAGGGGTCAGAGTTGAGAGGTCTTGAGTCTTAATGTCTCCCAGCGACGAAGCTTCGACATTGGTGCGATTTCCCGTCCAGGAACGATCGCCAGAGAAGAAGTAGCGCATACTATTTGTGAAGCTGAAGTCGATCGTGCTGATGTCTCCTACGGAGTCAAGAATGTCGGCTGTGGTGACTGTCTGCGATCCGCCGCCAAAATCTTCGGCAAAAATGACTGCTTGAGGATTGATGCGACGAGTTTGCTCCACCAGCTTTCGCACAAAGCCGGCATCTATGTGTTTGATGGCATCTATTCGAATTCCCGCCACCTGGGCGCCGCCGGGGTTTGCCTTCATCCAAAACTCGGCCGCCTTGAGAAGATAGTCTTTTACGATGGGATTGCCATGGTTTAGCGTTGGAAGTCCGGCATCGATTTGGCAGGTTGTTAGCATCTTCGCCGTTGGCCGTCCATAGTCCATCTGGCAGGCGGGATAGTACCAGTCTGGCTGCGAATTTACATTGGCCAGAATTTTGCCATGCTTGCGTACCTCGCCCAGTGCCGGAAACACATTCAACAGTGATGAATCTGGGCTGAATGAAGCTGGTTTGGCGACTAGCGATGTATGGTGCAGTGTGAGATCAAGGATCACTCCAATGTTGTAACGATGAGCTTCATCGAGTAGTCGACTGAGGGTTTTTAGGCCATCAGGCTTCGCCTCACTGCGCATGCGGGGATCGAGACGAAACCAGTCACGAATCCAGTAACCATGGTAGTTTGCAAGCAGATTCGAGCGTCCTGTTCGATCGGTTGTGCCATCACCATTGTCGAGAAACATGTTGACTTCCCGGCGCACTCTGAAGCCCGGAGCCCCTTCTTGAATGGGGGATAATACAATCTTGGTTACTCCCAATTCGGCTAGATAGGGAAGTTTTTTACGCACCCCTTCTAGGTCGCCACCAAAATAGAGGCCGAACAAGCGATGGCTGGGATCATAGATTGCATCAGAGAGCTTTTGTTCAAGTTGCGCTGTTGCTGCCGATCCATTCGAGGCGGGATTTGTCCTTGGGCGATTGTTGGTTGGATCTCCATCGAAAAAACGATCAACAAAGATATAGTATAATACGTCATTGCCAAGCTTTCCAGAATAGTTCCTCCAGCGATCTGCTTCCTGAGTAGAGATGCCGTCAGAAGCGCTGCTGGGGATGTGTTTTTGTTGCAGAAAGTCCGTCTGAAATGTAGAGCTATTCAACCCAGGATTGGACTGATTGCTGGGTTGGCGAGCCAAAATTGTATAGGCAAATGTGGCTGTGATGGCGGCAATGCCTGCCGAAACAAGAACGGGTAGGCTTAGAACTGGTTTGCTCATTGATTGTTGGTCGTGTAGGGACCCTGCTTGAATTGCAATTCCAGGCATCTAGGATCACATTCCAAGCGAAGCGGTTGGTTTGATTTCCATTGCGGTGGATTCCCATCCAGGGAAATTGCCCATTGGTCCTGTACTCCATTAAGCCGTGAGGAAGTCTCGCCCACGATCTTCCAGCCTGTCGTCAGTTGACCGACCAGAAATGGCAGAATCAAGGTGATCGCTATTGTAGCTAATACCTGCTTAAACTGTGTCGAGAGAAACAGCTTGCTGTTCCACGGGGAGAGCGAATTCCTTAGGGTAATGTTCTTCAATATGCGTTCGACGATTGTGAACATGGCTGCATATCCGAGATAGACGGAGAGATATAGGCTGATCATTGTTGCATGGGGGAAAACGTAGAGTGACGACAGCTCAAGGCCGCCATTGGCGAACAAGAAGAAGCCAACTGTATAGGCCGACCAAGTGATCCACATGGCCCCATAGTCAACCAGCATCTTGGCAATGATCATGCCGCCGCTGACCTGGCTGATCGTGACTCCCATCTCTTCGTAGAACAGCTTGGAGCCAATGTTTTTCCACCAAGTGGTGCGAATTCTTTTCGGCTTGTTTGGCGGCTGGCGGCGAGCTAGATTCGCCAGAATGAGTTTTTGGCCGATCAAGTAATAGACAATAAATTGCAGTGTGGTATAAGTAAGCAGTCCTGAGAGTGTAAATGCTCTAAGCCAGCTTCCGTATTGGGTCACAATAATGAAGAAGCCGAGATCGCAGGCCAGCTTCCATACGAAAAAACCCTGCAGACGCTGGAAGCCATTGACCCATTCCTGCGCCTTGGCAAGCTGTGACATGCGCGTACGACCTGGAGAGATCTTGCGCGATATTGGCATTAGCCGCTGCGGTGTGAGGATCGACGAGGTGATGATGAACGCTAGCTGGGGCAGAAGTATCTGCATAAACTTGGCGACACCGACCCCTACTGTGATCGAGGAGAGCCGATCGAAACCACTCGCCTGAAGGTCGAGAGCCTGCTGATAGATCGTGTAGTTAGCGATCATGGAGAGGAACCTCGAAGACGATGGATTCATAGCCTTGCAGTGGCCGATTCAGCTGATAGCGGCTCGCTGATCCTCGGCTTTGTGTCAAGAGCACCGGCGTATTTGTTTTAGCGAGAATGGGTGGGGTGTGGGCCTTGAGGCAGTCAGGGTTGTTTTCCTTCTTCCAGCCTGCTGAAGAGAGATCAATCTCGTAAGCAGCTTGGTCAGCAGCTTCCACTGGGCTCAGGTTCACCAGCACCAAGGCAGGGTTGGGATGGTCTCGACCCCAGCGGACAAATGCTGCCAGGCCCGATTGAATGTCGCCATGAACCATTCGCAATGGCACTCCCAGTGGACTCCGTTCGGAGCGTCCCAAGCGTCGAAACAGATGGTTTGCCGCCGCCACATGGGCTCGGGCGCCGGAGATCAGGTCTCGCCGTTGATCCTCGCTCAATCCTGATGCCGGAAATAACCGTCTGGAATGCGCTCCCGTCGGTGACCAGGGAAACTGCCAGTGCAGTGGATCGTCGAGACTGCCTTGATCAAGGCTCAGGCAGCCGCTCGTTTCCATCCAGCGGCTGAACGACAAGGCCAGCCCGAGGGTCCGAATCAAGAGGGTCAGGGCCACGGCCGTCTCCATGCGGTGCGTCCGCTCGATCCAACTGTCCTCAATCAGGCTGTCGATGCGCTTCAAGGTCAGCCCCATGGGCATAGCGCCATAGGCCCATGGGGTATGGGGCCGGCCCCGGCTGATCCAGTGATCGCACCAGCATTCATCATGAAGCTGGCTGTAGTTGCTTTCGGCTTGACTCTGGTCGTTGAAAGCAGTTATAAGCTTGGTCAGGCCATCGACGGCATCGCGGGTGGCGATGGCGCGATCCGGTACCGAGGTGAGTAGTAGATCCAGGAGGCTGAAGCCACGGGGTGAATAGATTGAATCGATCAGTGATCGAACAGAAGGATCGTCTGCGGTTTGAAACGCTTCACCGATAATCCGAACTTCAGGGCAGTCTCGTTGAAGACGCTCCCTGAGCTCATGTAACAGCAGAGCTCCATGATTGGTCGCCCTGTTTGCTGATTGCATGAGCAATCCATCGATATAGTCAACTCGTAGCACATGGAAGTCGAGTATCAGGATTGTTTCCAGGATCTTGTCTACGATGATCTCTCGAATAATTGGGTCCTCCAGCTTGAAATGCCATGTGCCATAATCCCGGAATAGAAAAGGATCTGAATCTTCAAATGGCGATGAAATTTCGGTAAGCATGCTCACATCATCGCTGCTGCCCGGGTACGGATTCTTGACCTGATGTACAAAGACTAGGTCTGGTACCAGTTCAATGCCGCATTCACGAAAACGGTGTACCAGGGACCGGATATCACTGGCCGTGCCCAGTTGCCAGTCGGCGGAGAGATTGTAGACAAGATAATTGAACTTGGGGTCAAGGTTGCAGCGGTCTGCAACTGATGCGAACAGAGGGAACATAATTTCTGTGTAACCCAGGTCGCGTACTGTCTCCGGGATCTTGGTCTGCAGAATGCGATCGGCCACGCTCCAGGCCAAGAGCTCTTCGATGGCATCTGTGAAGTACACCCCCTGTTCGTAGTCTGCCAGCAGCCCTTCTAGAGTCTGTTCAAGCAGGACGGCCATTCCCATGCTTGGCTCGCTGGCTGCCTTGTTGGTTGTCACGGCTCGAGGCTGAAGCCAGCTGGGGTGATAATCAGGAACACGGACCACGCCGTTGACCACATCCGATTCACCCAGCGGCACGAAAGGTATGGATCGGCCGTCGTTAAGTTCCAGTCGAAAGAATAGTGCTGTTCCTGGTTTGATGCGGTTCAGGCGTAATTCCCAGAAGCTCCCGCTTTTTGCTGCGGAGAGGCGCCAGCGGCGTGGGATGAGCTCATCGGTTTTGCAGCTGACTCGTAAGACCTTCTCGTTGCCCAAGAAGCCGAGGTAAATGCGTACCTGATAGTCAACCAATCCCGAGGGATGACGCTTGACAACTTGACTAATGGCTGTCATGACAGAATTAAGGTCCTAGCTGGGTGGCGGTTAGGCCTTAAGGGTGGACAGGGCTACAAAGTCTACGCCCAGAACAAAATGCAACCGCTCTCGACCTGATCAGCCATCTCAGGTTAATCCCGGCCTAGCGGATGCTGTTCAGGGTCAGGTTCCCGAGCTGGCACCTGCCGCTGGTGGCTCTGGTGGCTGTGCTCGGAATCCTCAGCAGCTGCCAGAGCCAGCTTGTCCTGGAGCGTTCCGTTCCCTTCATTACACCGTCCGGACTGTGGCGCTGGGGACTGGGATTGCGGCGCGTGCCAGCAGACTCGTGCGGCCGCTATGGATCCCTGTAGTCGACGGCGCTGCCATCTGCGTCGCCACCTGAGACTGGACGACCGATTGCTCAGACCCCAGGTGGCACAGGCATATTTGACCAGATTTTCTGTGACGGCTAGACCCTGTGGGGGCTTGAATGAGCCCAGGTGCGGCGGCTGTATCCGTGTTGATTGCTCAGGTCACGGTCTACTCTGCCGCATTGGGTTTTGTGTCCTGCTAGGCACAAGCCTGACGGCTATATACAGGCCTGCTACACCGAGCATGAGCGGGCTGTTTTCGCCAGCTCCGCCAGCACCGGACTCATCTGCCTCCTGACATCAGCCATGGCTGCTCCGCTGTACGATTTTCTGCCCATCTCCTCAAGCCCCCGCATGGGCAGCATGTACAGGCGAGAACTGTCTTGACAGTTGGGGGAATCCATCCATGGCGGTGCCGCCCCGGAAGTTTGCCGCCCTTGATGTCGGACTGGCCCTGGTCGACCAGATCAAACACCAGATACCGCCTCTGGACCTGTGTGCTGCCTGCGCGGTGTTGGAGGCAGCAGTTCGGCCGTCTTCACCGCTATCCGTTGCGGGTTCTTGGCCGTATCAGCCTCGCCGCTGGTCTATTGCCTGGTGGCAGAGCAGGCGCGGAGAACCAGGGGAAGACGAGTTCAGTCCTGCTTCTCAACCAGCGGCACGGCGTGCAGGCTGATCAGCCGCCAGCTGCCCTGTTGGTGTTCCAGGCAGGCACTCAATGGTGCCGAGATGGTCTGGTCCTGGCCGTCCAGGCGGTAGCTCTGATCCAGCCAGCCGGTCACCAGGACAGCGTCGCTGCCCAGGGGGCGGCTGTGCAGATCGCTGAGGCGACTTTCGACGAAGCTGGTGGCCGCCAGGATGCCGTAGAGCTGGGCCGCGACCTCAGCAGAGCCCCGCAGCCAGCGACGGCTGACCTCATCCACCAGCACCACATCGGCGCCCAGCAGGCCCTCGATCGCCTCCGGATCCCGGCGATCAAGGGCTGTAAACACCTTCGCCAGGACGTCGCATGGATCTACTGACATGGCTGATCAAGATGTCGGGTGAGTCTTCAGTCTCCCCGATGGGCCTTCACACCCCCGCCAGCACCTTCGCCTCCTCTTCGGCGCTCACCACCCGGCCGGCATCCTCGAAGCCTTCGAGTTGATCGAAGTTGAGGTAGCGGTAGAGCTCATTGGCCTGGGGGTCGATCTTGGCTGTGGCGATGGTCAGGTATTCGGCCGGAGTGGGAATGCGGCCCAGTTGGGCACACACCGCCGCTAGTTCGGCGCTACCCAGATACACCTGGGCACCGTTGCCGAGGCGGTTGTTGAAGTTGCGGGTGCTGGTGGAAAACACGGTGGTGTTGTCCTCCACTCGGGCCTGATTGCCCATGCAGAGGGAACAACCGGGCATCTCCATGCGGCTGCCGGCCGCCTCAAAGGTGGCGTAGTAGCCCTCCTGTTTCAGCATCTCCTCATCCATGCGGGTGGGCGGGCAAACCCAGAGGTTGGCCTTGTTGGCACCCTGGCCCTCCAACACCTTGGCGGCGGCGCGATAGTGGCCGATGTTGGTCATGCAGGAGCCGATGAACACCTCATCAATTCGTTCTCCGGCCACCTCCGAGAGCAGCTTGACGTTGTCGGGGTCGTTGGGGCAGGCCAGGATCGGTTCTTTGAGTTCATCGAGGTTGATCTCGATCACGGCGGCGTACTCGGCGTCGCCATCGGCCTCCAGCAGCACCGGATCGGCCAGCCAGGTTTCCATCGCCTTGATGCGGCGGGCCAGGGTGCGGGCATCCTGATAGCCGCGGGCGATCATGTTCTTCATCAACGCCACGTTGCTGCGCAGGTATTCGCTCACCGTTTCCACTGAGAGCTTGATTGTGCTGCCGGCGCAGGAGCGCTCCGCTGTGGCATCGGTGAGTTCAAAGGCCTGCTCAAGCTTGAGATCGGGCAATCCTTCGATCTCCATGATCCGGCCGGAGAAGATGTTTTTCTTGCCGGCTTTTGCCACCGTCAGCAGACCCTGCTGGATCGCTACATAGGGAATGGCGTTGACCACATCGCGCAGGGTGACGCCGGGCTGCAGCTTGCCGGTGAACTTCACCAGCACCGATTCGGGCATGTCGAGCGGCATGGCGCCGATCGCGGCGGCGAAGGCCACCAGGCCCGAGCCGGCCGGGAAGGAGATGCCCAGCGGAAAGCGAGTGTGGCTGTCGCCGCCGGTGCCGACGGTGTCGGGCAGGAGCAGGCGGTTGAGCCAGCTGTGGATGATGCCGTCGCCGGGGCGCAGGGCGACGCCACCGCGGGAACTGATGAAATCGGGCAGCTCGGCGTGAGTTTTCAGGTCCACCGGCTTGGGATAGGCGGCGGTGTGGCAGAAGCTCTGCATCACCAGATCGGCCGAGAAGCCCAGGCAGGCCAGCTCCTTCATCTCATCACGGGTCATCGGCCCGGTGGTGTCCTGGGAGCCGACGGTGGTCATCAGCGGTTCGCAGCTGCTGCCGGGGCGCACGCCGGCCAGGCCGCAGGCCTTGCCCACCATCTTCTGGGCCAGGGTGAAGCCCTTGCCGCTGTCGCTCGGGGCCACCGGGCGGATGAACAGCTCGCTGGCGCTCAGGCCCAGCTGGGCGCGCACCTTGTCGGTGAGCGAGCGGCCGATCAGCAGCGGGATGCGGCCGCCGGCGCGCACCTCATCGGTGATCGTGCTGGGCTTGAGCTCGAAGCGGGCCACAATCTCGCCGGCATTCGGCTGGCCAACGGCGCGCTCGATCGTGCCGGCATAGGGGCGGATCGTGATCACATCGCCGGAGTGGAGCGCCGCGACGTCGCATTCAATCGGCAGGGCGCCGGAATCCTCGGCCGTGTTGAAGAAGATCGGCGCGATCTTGCCGCCCAGGATCACACCACCCGAGCGCTTGTTGGGCACATGCGGGATATCGGTGCCGGTGTGCCACAGCACCGAGTTGATCGCTGATTTGCGCGAGCTGCCGGTGCCCACCACATCGCCCACATAGGCCACAGGATGGCCTTTTTGCTTGAGCTCGCCGATCCGTTCCAGCCCGCCGGGCATGCGGGTCTCCAGCATCGCGTTGGCGTGCAGGGGGATGTCGGGGCGGGTGGTGGCGTGGGTGGCGGGGGAGAGGTCGTCGGTGTTGGTTTCGCCCTCCACCTTGAACACGGTGACGGTGATCTCGGCCGGCAGTTCGGGTTTGGCGGTGAACCATTCGGCGTTGGCCCAGCTATTCACCACCTGGTTGGCATAAGGATTGGCTGCGGCCAGGTCCAGCACGTCGTTGAAGGCGTCGTAGACGAGCAGGGTGCGGCTCAGGCCGGTGGCCGCTTCAGCGGCGATGGCTGGATCAGGGTTCGAGAGCAGCGCGATCAGCGCGCTGACGTTGTAACCCCCGATCATGGTGGCCAGCAGCTGCACCGCCTCCATTGGGCTGACCAGGGGGCTGGTGGTGTGGCCCTGGGCGATCGCACTCAGCCAGGTGGCCTTGACGTAGGCGGCCTCATCGACGCCTGGGGGGATCCGCTCGCTCAGCAGGTCGAGCAGAAAGGCTTCCTCGCCGGCGGGGGGCTGTTCCAGCAGCCCGGTGAGAGCTGAGGCCTGCATGGCGTTCAGGGGCAGGGCCGGCACCCCGAGGGCCTCGCGCTCGGAGGCGGCAGCGCGGTAGCCGCTCAGTAGCTCGGCGCTGGAGTGGGGGACGGTTGTCATTCTTTTCGACTCAGCGCGTGGCGTGGAGCCTATTTTCCGCTCTGGCCGGCACCCGCCTTGGTGGCAATGGCGACAGGTTGGCGCCAGGCCCCGGGCCTCCAGTGCCTGGAGGCCCGGGGGGTGCCGTTTGCGGTTGCTTGGACTGGGTTGGCAGCCGCAGGGGGCGCCAAGGCCGGGACCGGAGTGGTGGCCTGGGATGCGGGGGCTGTAGAGGCAGCTCTGGGCCCTGGGGGTGCGAAGCAAGCCGCTGACTCCGCTGCCGCTGAGGCTCATGATGTCGTTGGTTTGAGCCGGCGTGGTTTGGGGCTGGTGGCGGGGCTCAGGGCTGGCGTTGAGAGGCGTTCTGGCGCTGTTGGGTTCTCGGTAAGCCTGGGTTGTTGTCTCCCCCTGCGGATCGTCAACAGCGATGCATCGCCATGGACGATCCACCAGCCGTCCATCATGCTGTAGCATCGAGGTGGTTCAAAGATTTCTCTCCAGCAAGCTGACAACTTCCTTCAGGGCTTTCGGCGGATCAGGTTCATAGTTTCTTCTTTCAGGTCCATGACGATTTACGTAGGCAACCTCTCCTTCGATGCCGAGGCAGAGGATGTCCGTCAACTGTTCGGTGAGTACGGCGAGGTCAGCAAGTGCAGCCTTCCCCTCGACCGTGACACCGGCCGCAAGCGCGGTTTTGCCTTTGTGGAAATGGCCAACGCGGCCGACGAAACCAAGGCGATCGACGATCTTCAGAACGTCGAATGGATGGGTCGCACCATCCGTGTCAACAAAGCTGAGCCCCGCACCGGCGGTGGTGGTGGCGGCGGTGGCGGCGGCGGCGGCTACGGCGGTGGCGGCGGTGGCGGCGGGTACGGCGGCGGTGGTGGTGGTGGTGGCCGCGGCCGCTACTGATCCATTCCCTTGTTGATGCGATCAGCCTGCGGGCTTGATCCTCTTCCAACCGTCCCCTCCGGGGGGCGGTTTTTTTTGGTAACTCAGCAGCTGATCAAGCGTGGCCGCCGAGGATTCTTCAGACCTGAAGCCGTGCTGGCTGCAGGTCCGGTTGCGGTCGAGATCGGTCACGGCGACCAGCTGGCGGCCGCCAGCAACGGGATCTGGTGTCTGATGAAAGCGCTAAACCAGGCTGGCCTTGTGCTGCTCCCATTCACGGCGAAAGAGCAGAAACAGATACTCGGGAGACTTATAGCTCTTGGGCAGGCTGTTATGCAGAATCTCTAGCCTGTCCCAGCACACGGTGCGTTGAATCTGTTTCAGGGTGCAGCCTTCCTTTAGTAGAAGTCGCATGGCTTTGCAGTACATCGGATATTTCGCCTCCAGCTGGCCAATGGTGAGGCTTGGAGCTGTTGATTCCGTCATGTCATTGCTCGCTGGGGGTTAAAGGTGTTGTCCGATTTCTTGCACTTTGTATGCATCGGGTTGCCGGCTGCGTTGCTCCATGGTGCAACCAGCTTTCTGGGCCGATGCAGCTCTGCCCTGTCCCACACCTGGGATCCTTGCCATCCTAGATGCCGGTTGAACCCTGAGGCGACGGCTGCACTAGAACAGAAGGATCCTCTGAGGTCAGGACGTGGATACGGCAGGAGGGTTGGCAGTGTTGGGGTTGGCGGCGTTGTTGTTGGTGGTGATCATGATTGTCGCCAAAACTGACTAAAAGGATTTCTGAGCTTCGTAATCGTGATTAATTGCTGAGACGCGGCTTGCGGGTTGGCAACAGGCCTGTCGCGGTGGTCAGGCGACCGGCTTGTTGATTCCAGAGGATGTAGTCGAAGCAGATGGGGATGTCGCGCAGACTCAAAAGGGTGATATTGGTCAGGAGGTGACTATTTTTATTCTGGCAGGCCCTCAGCTTGTAATTTGGAATCGCCGCGCAGAGATGATGGATGGCGTGACAACCGATGTCAGCAGAAAACCAGTCGAAAATCGCGGGCATCGTGAGATTGCTGGTGCCCTCCAGCGTGCCCTCCATGGCATCCCAGTCACGATCGCTATGGGCATAGGAGCCCGGGAAGTTGTGTTGGACGAAGAAAATACAGATGAAGATCGCGGCACCACAGGTCATCACTGGCGCATAGATCAGCCAGAAGTTGCCGGCTCCGACCAGTGTTGCCATCAGCCACCACAGGCTGAGGACGGCAATATTGTTGAGCAGCAGGTCGATGAACTCTTCAGGGCTATGCCAGTAGCGGCTCTTATGTTTGGCCAGCAGCTCGGCCCATGGCGTCTGCGGGTTGGCCTGTAGGCGGTGGATGGCATCCGGGACGAAACCCCAGAGGCCCAGCAGCAGCTCCACCCGTGGCTTGATCACCAGGTAGAAGAAACCGCCGGGAAACAGCATCAATGGATGGCGCAGCCAGCGATAGAGCCTCTGGGCCGCTGGATCCATCTGCTCATAGTTCTCGACGCTCACCAGCGCTGAGGGCCCCTTGTAGCGCTCCCAGTTGCCGTTATGGCGATGGTGAAACTCGTGGCCCCGTGACCAGGGCAGCTGGGGGATGCCCGCCACCACCCCCAGCAGGAAGCCCAGCCAGCGGTTGGCCCGGCGGCTGCGGAACAGGGAGTAATGGCCGCAGTCGTGCATCAGCGAGAAGCAGCGCGCCAACAGCAGCACCATCGCGACCAGAACCGGAGGCAGCAGCCATGGGGCCGCATGCAGGCACCACAAAGCCAGCCACCACAGAGCCGCATAGGGCACCAGGGTGTTGACAAGCTGCCAGGCTCCGATCCAGTCGGAGCTGGTCATGAACGGCTTCAGATCGAAATCCGTTCGCAGTGGTGCAGATCCGCTTGGAGTGCTGCTGCCAGTTGTGCCCGCTGGAGCAGTGTTTGGGGTCAGCAGAGCGGGCTGGGCCGGTCCATGGGTCAAGAAAACCGTTGCTGGGATTGATCTCAACCTAGTCCCGCTCCGCCTGCCGCCGCCGGGGTAGCCCTGCCTGGGCCTCAGGTCTCCGGATAGAGCAGCTCCGCCAGTTCGTCGGGATCCACGTCGTAGACGCGGGCCAGGGTGGTTTCAATGGCGCTGGTCACGACATCGGGCAGGAAGCGCATGGCATTGAGAGCGTCATCGGCGATCTCGTCGGTGAGCAGGGGCTCGCCGCCCAGCTTCTCGTCGTTGATCACGGCCATCACCCAGCTCTGGTAAGCGGTGACCAGGTCGTTGAACTCGAGCTCCGGGTCGTTCAGGTCCAGGGGCATGGCGGCTTTCCGGGAAGATGTTCATGCAGTTTGCCGGTTGCCGTCCCCGGCGGCAGGTGCGTGCTTTCTCCATGACAGATCCCGCCGCCCTCCAGGCCACCCTGGTTGATTTCGCGCTCGCCGAGCTGGTGCGTCAGCACCGCGACAGCTTTCCGCCCCTGTGGACCCCGGAGAGCTGGGCCAAGCTGTTGATCTGGCTGGCGCTCAACTGCGGCTGTTCCAGCGATAGGGCCGCGCTGGAGGCCTTCGCCGCGGCGCTTGGCCCGGCCCTGACCCGACGCCTGCGCCGCGTCTACTTCGAGCGAGAGCTCAGTGATCTCAATCTGCAACTGCTGGCTGATCCGGCTGAACAGCAGGTGCTGGCTCTGCCGCTGAATCCCCTGGCTGACAGCGGCACACCGGATCGGCAGCAGGTGGCGCTGGCGCTGGAGCGGGTGGGCCTGACGGCGCATGTGGCGGCCGATCGGGATCGCTGGCAAGCCCTGGAGGCACTGTGGGCTCTGCCCTGGGCTGTTTAGGGTTGGAGCGGAAGGGAGCACCGGGCAGATGCGGTTGATCGGCAGTTTCCACAACGCCGGCTATGAGGCCCTGGCCGATGGAATCATGGCTTTTTTCGATCGTCGCCCTGAGCTGCAGCGCCGTGGCCTGGCTTTCGGCGATGACGCTGCCGCTGGCGGTGAGGCCGATCAGCGCCAGCTCGATAAAGTCTCCACCGACATCAGCCTGGTGGCGATCGACCGTTCCGATCCGGAGGCCTACGCCCTGGCGGAGGTGATCGTGCGCGGCGTCACGGCTGGATTGCATCGCTACCTGGAGGAGCGCCCCAGGTTGCGGCAGTGCTGTCCGCAGCAAGCCTTGTTCGTGAATCCGATCTTCAATCTGCAGCGCTACGCCCCGGGCGAGGGTTTTAGGAGCTGGCACTGCGATTGGACGATCAGCGACGAGGCCACCGAGCCCGTGCATCGGGTGCTGGCCTGGATTCTTTATTGCAATGATCTGCCGGAAGGGGGCACCGAGTTCCATTGGCAGGAGCACCACGAGCCGGCTGAGCGGGGCAAACTGGTGATCTTTCCGGCCGGGCTTTCCCACATCCATCGCGGCCGGGTGAGCCACGACCACAGCAAGACAATCGCCACCGGCTGGATCAATGCCGGCCGGCTGGAGGACTATCTGGTACGGCTGGCCCAAGGCTGAAGCTGTGGGCCAGCCGGACGGGTCAGCTTGTGGGCGGCTCAGCTTGCGGGCTGTTTCAGGTTGGGCTTGCGGGCCTCCGGTGGCCAGGTCATCGCATATTCCACCAGCTGGGGGAAGGGAATCTCGATCTGCTGCTCCTGGAAGGCCTGCCAGATGGCCTGGTTCACCTCGCTGCAGATCGCCACGTTGTCCATCGGGTTGGCGATCCAGAAGCGCAGGGCGTAGTTGATGGCGAAGTCGCCGTAGCTGAGCAACAGAGCCTTGGGGGCGGGTTCTTGCAGCACCGGCGCCACCTGCAGGGCCGTGGCCTCCAGCAGGGCGATCACGATGACGGGGTCGTGGTGATAGGCGGCCCCCACAGTCACCTGGCTACGCCGCATGCGATCGCTGGCGGTGTAGCTGGTGGCCGCTGTGGTGAAGAAGGTCTGATTTGGAATCAGCAATTCAGCGTTGTCGCGGTCGCGCCACAGCAGCGTGGCCCTCAGCCCCAGCTTGCGCACCTCGCAGGAATCGCCATCCAGCATCAGCACCTCCCCGGGGCGCACGGAACCTTCAAACAACAGCCAGATTCCACTGATGAAGTTGGAAAAGACCTCCTTGATGCCGAAGCCCAGGCCGACGGAGAGGCCGCCGGCGATCGCCAGCAAGGCCGTGCTGTTGAGGCCCAGCTGAAAGCAGACAGCCGTGATCCCCAGCCCCACCACGGTGTAACTCAGGATGATTTCCAGGGCCTTGCGGCTGCCATCGCTGATGCCGATCAGCCGCTGCAGCAACCAGGCCAGGGCCGCTGCTGGTGGTCCAGATGCCACCAGCAGCCCATAGATCACCAGTACGGACTTGGCAATTTTGCCGATCGTGAGCTCAATGCCAAACAGTTCGCCCATGCCGATCACGGCCAGGTCCTGAGTGCTGTCCAGCTGATTGATCAGGGCCAGGACCGCCAGCAAGAGATAAAGGGGGCGCATGATCCGGCTGAACAGCTGATCAACCCGTTGCGCTGGTAGCCAGCGCAGCAAGGGCCTTCTCAGCAGGTTCAGCAGCGTCCAGCCCAGCCAGCTGAGGCCCAGGAACTGAAGCAGCCCGGCCGGGCTGCCACGGGCCTGTAGGCCGAGGCTGAGCAGGAGCGCCACGACGCTGCCAAGCAGGGGACTCACGGCTCGGGGCCACTTCAGCAGCCAGTGCCGGGTCCAGCGCAGCTGCAGGCTCAGCAGCACGGCGGCCAGGAGCAGGAGTTGAAGCTGAACGGAGCCGCGCTCGAGGTAGCCCAGCCAGCTCAGAATCTCGGCGATGAGTTCTCTCATGGCCGCTTCCGCAGGATGCGCAAGGCGGCTTCGGTGGCGGCCTCGGGTTCGATGACGCCGAAAACCAGCGGCACCAGCACGGCCTCCAGCTGTTTGACGCCTGGATCGTGGAGATGGAACCAGCTCAGCAGTGGTTCGCTGCTTTCGCCTTGCTGCCGGGCCGCCACCATCGTGGCCAGCACCTGGGAGCTCCGCACCGGCACGTTCACGTAGCGATTGACCGGCAGGAAGCTGCGGTTGTCCAGCGTCAGACTCCTCTGAACCAGAGGCTTCAGGCTGTACCGGGCCAGGGCGATGGCCATGGCCCGTTGATGTCGGCTGGAGTTGCGGCCCAGGGCCAGCACCCTCAGTTTGCTCAACGGCGCAGCCCGCAGCCCCTCGCCATCGGGAAGGGTGGAAATCCCCAGATGGGATCCCATCGAGCGCCACAGTCCATTGAGATCGGAACTCTCGCAACTGATCCAGTCGAGGGAGCCGGCGGCAAGGCGATCGCGCAGGGACGCCTGGTCGTTGAAAAACGTCACCCGCTGCTGGTTGTTGGCATCCTGCAACCAGTGCATCCAGTCAACGATGCCCTGCTTCTGTTCGAGGCTGGGCTGCAGGCCTCGGGCGGCGGCGCTGATTCCGGAGAGTCCGCCGAGGCTGCCGGCGGTCCAGAGCAGGCCACCCAGCTCGAGCGAAAGCCCCACTCTCGTTCCTGTCGCCGTCTGGGCCAGCAGCTCCTTCAGGGTGGTTGGTGGCTGGGTGACGCGGCGGCGATCGAAGCAGGCCAGCTGGGTGAACAGCACCAACGGTTGGCCGGCCTGGCGGCCTTGGGAGTCGAGGACTTGATGCAGCAGGCCGGGATCGATCTGATCCCTTTCTTCCTGATCCAGCGGCATCGCCGCTGCCAGGCCTTGCTGCAGAAACTCGTTGGCCAGGTCAGAGGAGGTGAGAATCAGGTCCGGTCCCAGACCACTGCGGTTGCGCCGCCGAATCTGTTCGCGCAGCTCGGCCTCGGGGTACAGAGCTGTTTGCACCAGCACATTCGGGTGCAGCTTGCCGAACTCGTGCACAAGTTGGCGGATATGGCTGGCGAAGCTGACCGCCGTGTCGCGGTTGATGCGATGGCCTTCATGGAGGCCAACGGCCACGTACACCACCACAGGCAGTTCACGCCGCAGGCCCGTACAGCCCCCCAGGCTGAAGCCGGCCGCAAACGTCCCGACCAGCGCCAGCAGCCAGCTCAGGGGGAAGTGCAAGTGGCCTCGGCGGTAGCGGTTCAGAGGCTCGGTTGCGTTGGTCTGCGCCCATCAACGCTACCGACTGGATCCCGATCCGCTTCCGGTGCTCAAGCGCTTGGGAGATCCCAGGTCTTCAGCACCCAGGCGATCTCGCCATGGTCCCAGCCGCAGTTGTCGAACAGGGTCACGGCCTGATCGTCGTCGGCTTCCAGCAGGCGCTGGGCGAAATCCTTCACCAGGGTGGCCGGGCTCAGCTCAAAGCCGGCGGCCTCAGCCACGGCGGCTACGCCCGCAGCCGTGGTGACGGGCTTCATCGCCTGGTTCAGCTCCGCTTCGCTGCGCAGGCGCAGCAAGAATTCATTGATGCGGGCTCGATTGGCTTGGGGCGACGTCATGGGCGAATGCAGGTGAAGATGAGGTTAAGGCTTCAGGCCGCAGGGTTGGAGGTGCCAGGTGGATGCCGATACGCCTGTAAAACGGCTTTGATTGGTGCTGAACGGTGCGCCGAGCCGGGTTCGGCAAGTGACGCAGAAGACGGCATTGCGTGCGCCAGGCGACAGCGATGGGCGTCGTGGAGCACTGGGCGCGATCAGGCGCCTGACCGGCCGTCGTGCAACGTGTTTGTCTGTGGCTTGTGATCATCGGATGCGGCCTTGCAGGCCTTGTCTTTGATCTTCAGGTGTTCGTTCCACCGCTGTCGCTTCCGTCTGCTGATTCGGGTTCTGGCGATGGTGCTGGGCTTGTCCCTGCTCGAGGTGTTTATTCACCAGTTCGCCCTTGAAGTGATCACGGTGAACCCGCTGTTTGCGGTGCTGGTGGCCCTGGGCTTGGAGATTCGTGGTGTCCCCTCCCACCCTGTCGGTGCGGAGGTGGGCGTGCCGCTGGCTGCGGTGGCTGATCTGGCCCACGGCCTTCAGGCCTGGGTGCACCAGCAGCCGCCATCGCTTTGAGACGATGGGGCTGCGCCTGTACCCACGCCGTGTCTGACGTTCTGCCTACGCCTGGGGCCGCTGAAGGTCTCGCCAAGACCTACGACCCGGCTGGCACCGAGGCCCGCTGGCAGGCCGCCTGGGAGTCCAGCGGCGCCTTCCATCCCGATCCGGCGGCAGCGGGGGAACCATTCGCTGTGGTGATCCCGCCGCCAAATGTGACCGGCAGCCTGCACATGGGCCACGCCTTCAACACGGCTCTGATCGACACGGTGGTGCGGTTTCAGCGCCTGCAGGGCAAGAACGTGCTGTGTCTGCCTGGCACCGACCACGCCTCGATTGCCGTGCAGACGATTCTTGAGAAGCAGCTCAAGGCCGAAGGCACCAGCAAGGATCACCTCGGCCGCGATGCCTTCTTCGAGCGCGCCTGGGCCTGGAAGGCCGAGAGCGGCGGCACGATTGTCGGCCAGTTGCGCCGGCTCGGCTATTCGGTGGACTGGCAGCGGGAGCGCTTCACCCTCGATCCCGGCCTCAACCAAGCCGTGGTGGAGGCCTTCGTGCGGCTGCATGAGCAGGGGCTGATCTACCGCGGCGAATACCTGGTGAACTGGTGCCCCGCCTCCGGCTCGGCGGTGAGCGACCTGGAGGTGGAGATGAAGGAGGTGGACGGCTCCCTCTGGCATCTGCGCTATCCGCTCACACCGCTGGCGGCGGACGCTTCAGCCGCGGCTCCGGCCGCTAGCGAGCACCCGATCGATCATCTGGTGGTGGCGACCACCCGCCCCGAAACGATGCTGGGCGACACCGCCGTGGCCGTGAATCCTGCCGATCCCCGCTACGCCCATCTGGTGGGCCGCAGCATCACCCTGCCGCTGGTGGGCCGCCAGATTCCGATCGTGGCCGACGAGCACGTCGATCCGGCCTTCGGCACGGGCTGCGTCAAGGTCACCCCCGCCCACGACCCCAACGACTTCGCCATTGGCCAGCGCCACGGCCTGAGCC
>CALPNT020000032.1 GCA_943325005.2 Bifidobacterium breve
GACATCCATCGGTGTGGTGATCGGCATCGGCCTGGTGAAGCTGACCGGCCTGACGATCCTCGACCCCCTGATCGCGATCGCGGTGGCGGTGAACATCGTGTTCACAGGCTGGAAGCTGTTGCATGAAACCGCCTCCGGTCTGCTCGATCGCTCTTTGCCCGATCACGAGCAGCAACTCCTGGACAACCTGCTCGCTTCCTATGAAAGCGACGAGATTCGCTTCCATGCGCTGCGCAGCCGCGTGGCCGGTTCGCGCCGCTTCGTGTCCTTCCATGTGCTCGTTCCGGGCCACTGGACGGTGCAGGCCGGCCATGACCTCTGTGACCAGCTGGAGCACAAGGTGGCCGCCACCTTGACCCGCACCCATGTGCTGACCCATCTGGAGCCGATCGAGGATCCCAAGGCCTGGGATGACCAGGGATTCCGCTGGGAGCAGAGCTGATGCCCGGCAAGTCCTGCCCTCAAGACCCAACTCCAGCTGAGTCCTGATTCACCTCCCGCGCCATGCCCCGTCCTTACCAACCCTCCCTGTTGCGCTTGCTGCATGGCGCCACGGCACTGCTGGTGCCGCTGGCCTGGCTCACGGGATTGCTGGTGTACTCGAGGTATGACGGGCGGTTTGGCCGGCTGCCCTTCACCCTTGCCGGTGAGTGGATCGACATCCACGGCACGGTGGGGGTGCTGCTCTGGCCGCTCGCCCTTCTGTTCGCCCTCTATGCACTCACCGCCGGCCGGCTCCGGCTGCGGCAGCCCGCCAACGCGCTCGCCCTGGTGGCCCTGGTCATGGCGGTGGGCAGCGGCAAGTTGATGGACGAGGACTGGTTGCGCGACGGCCAGTTCCATCACCTCGTTTACAGCGTCCATCTGCTCGCCTGGCTGCTGATCGCCCTCGCGGTGACCCTGCATGTGGTGGCGGTTCTGCAGCGTGGCGGCCTGCCGCTGGCCCGCTCAATGGCGAGCGTTCAGCTACGGCCTGGTGACCTGCCTGGGAACTGGTTCGATCAGATCCGCAGGTCCTTCAAGGTCAGAAGCTGACAGCCGGCATCACCAGCATCAAGGTGGCCACAGCTCGGGGCCGGGCCAGAACCGGCAGCCCTGACCAACATTCGTCAAGCGCTGTGACCGCTGCGGCGGAGGCCATCAACCTGCTGCTGGCACGCCCTGAGATCGGATGAGCACAGCGGCAGCGCCGCTTCCTGCACCGTCAGATCCTCGCTGTGCATCAACGGCATCAGCCAGCCCAGTTCCACTGCCTGCAGGCTCAGCGCCAGAGCCTGACGATCACCAGAGAAAGCCATGGCGGTGTCGCGCCAGACCTGCCGTGGGAACTGGTCCCGAAGTAGCACCTGGCGCGGCTGGGTCTCGCTGAACCAGAAGGCCAGAACCTCGGTGGCTTCGTCTCCATGGCCTGACATCAGAGCAGCGCCTGCACGCTGGCCACCTTGTCCTCCAGGGTCTGGTCCTTGTCGGTCCGAGTGTGACCTTCACCGTGGTGGAGAGCGGGGGCAGCCCATGGCATGCACGGCCTGGTGGCAGGACTCGATCGCGGCGAACACCGGCTCCCACTCGCCCTCGATGGCGGTGCCGTTGGGATGCAGCTGGATCTTGAGGCCGGCGTCGGTGAGCACCGTCTTGCAAGGCGGCGATGTCGGGCGCCAGGTGCACGCCCACGCCGATCGGCACGACGCACAGATCCACGATCACCTTCACGGGTCATTGCCGCTGCAGTGGTTTCATCCTGGGGGAACGGCCTGAACCCGGGGGACAGCATCCGCACGGATCCCTGGTGGATCAGTGATCGTCGAGCAGAGTGACTTGACGACCCTCCACCAGCAGCATCCACCACTGCGGATAGCGGATGCCCCGGCGCATGCGGCAATCGGGCAGCGCCTTGAGGAAGCTGATCCGATCGGTTGCAGCAGAAGGGTTCTGGAGTGGCGAGGCCAACGTGCTGAAAGGCGGTTCCCGCTCGCAGCAGCGCAGATATCGGCGACCGTCGAGAGCGACTGGGACAGACTTCTAATGGGCCCTGGCTGGGCATGGCCTCAACCTATCGACACCCCACTGAGCGAAAAAGCACGCACCTGCTCAATGCGCACCTCCACCAGCTCACCTGGGGTGATGACGCTGCCATCGGCGCGCTGGGCCGGAAAAAAGGTGAGCCGGTTGGTGCGGGTGCGGCCCATCAACTGGCTGGCATCCCTGGGGTTCACCGCTTCGACCAGCACCTCTTCGCTCCGACCGAGATAGCGGGCGCTGCGCTGGCGGGCGATTCGTTCCACCAGGGCGTTGAGCTCCTGCAGGCGCTCCACCTTGACGGCTTCCTCCAGCTGATCCGGCCAGGTGGCCGCCGGGGTGTTCGGCCGGGGCGAGTAGGCGGCGGTGTTGACCAGGTCGAAGCCAATCTCCTCGATCAGATCCAGGGTGCGGCGGTATTGGGCATCGGTTTCACCCGGGAAGGCAACGATCACATCGGCGCTGATCGAGGCCTCGGGCATCCGCCGGCGGATGCGCTCGATGATGCGCCGGTAGCGATCCACCGTGTAGCCGCGGGCCATCGCCCGCAAGACGTCGTCGTCGCCGCTCTGGAACGGGATGTGGAAGTGTTCACACACCTTGGGCAGATCGGCGCAGGCGTCGATCAGCCGCTCGGTGAAGTAGCGGGGATGGCTGGTGGCGAAGCGGATCCGCTCGAGCCCCTTGACGTCGTGGACGTGCTGCAGCAAGTCGGTGAGAGTGTGGGAGCGGCGACCCTCTGGGGTGATGCCGGGCAGGTCGCGGCCGTAGGCATCGATGTTCTGGCCCAGCAGGGTGATTTCCCGGATGCCCTGGGCCGCCAGTCCTTCCATCTCCTGGCGAATGGCCTCCGGC
Source organism: Bifidobacterium breve (assembly GCA_943325005.2). GTDB lineage: Bacteria > Cyanobacteriota > Cyanobacteriia > PCC-6307 > Cyanobiaceae > Cyanobium. The sequence goes on from CALPNT020000032.1 coordinate 2,872, forward strand.
AACCGCGATTGCTCCCGGCCCCGCACCGCTGGCACCACGCAGTAAGTGCAACGCTCATTGCAGCCGTAGATCACGTTCACCCAGGCGCAGACCGTTGAGTCGCGGCGGGCCGTGGTGATGTCTTCGAGGATGTGGTGTTCGCCGGTGGCCACCACCTGCTGGCCGCTCTCCACCTGGGCCAGCAGGGTGTCGAGCCGGTTGGCGTGCTGGGGGCCCATCACCAGATCGAGCTCGGGCACGCGCCGCAGCAGCGCCTCCCCCTCCTGCTGAGCGACGCAGCCGGCCACCACCAGGGTGAGGTGGGGGTTGTCGCGTTTGCGCTGGGCCTGACGGCCGAGATAGCTGTAGACCTTCTGCTCGGCGTTGTCGCGGATTGTGCAGGTGTTGTAAAGCACCAGATCGGCGCTGTGCTCGTCGCTGCCGGCGGTGTAGCCCATCGCCTCGAGGATTCCGGCCATGCGCTCGGAATCGGCCTTGTTCATCTGGCAGCCAAAGGTGGTGATCCAGTAGCTGCCGCGCCGAGGGGCACCGCTGGCCGATGGCGGCGCGCCGGCGTCGAGGCTGGTCTGGGGGGCGAGGGTCGCGCCCTCGCTGGGTACGGTCGCTGTCATCGCCCCAGTCTCCGGCATCGCCTGCTGCCTCTCGCCAGGTGCTCCACCAGGGTGAGCTCCTGGCGACAGAAAAGGGCCAATTTCTGGCCGCGATCGATGGCCAGCAGCGGCGTGGGGATCCAGGTTGATGGCATTGCAGGCATCACCCGAGGCTTCCACGCCCACCGTGCCCTTCATCACAGTCAGAAGGAGCGGATCCGATGCTCCTGCTGGCTCAGTTGCCAGCGTGGAACGGTGCAGAGGCCAGGACCCGGCTTGTGCCAGCGTGAGGCAAAAGCCGGCCTGCTCCACCTTCACCATGCATTGCAGCCTGCGCCGTTTCCCCCTCACCAAGGCCGTTCCCCTGGCCATCAGCCGCGGCACCACGGCGGCAGTCGAACATCTGCTGGTGAGCATCGAGCATGAGGGCATCACCGGCCTGGGTGAGACCGGCGGTTTCGAGACCGGCCATCGCCACTACGACAGCGACGCGATCGCCTGCGAACTGGAGGCCCTGTTCCCCCGTCTGGTCGGTCTGGCTCCCCAGCCACTCCAGGCCCTGGCGCCGCTGCTGGCCGACCTGTCGCCGCCGGCACGCTGTGGCCTCGATCTGGCCCTGCACGACTGGTGGGGCAAGCGGCTGGGTCTGCCGCTGCATCAACTCTGGGGACTCGACAGCGAGCTGGCGGTTCCCACCAGCGTCACCCTGGGGCTGGGGTCGGTGGACACGGTGTTGCAGCGGCTGGAGCGCTGGTGGGCCCAGCTGCCGGCCAGCCGCATCAAGCTCAAGCTGGGCAGCCCCGAGGGTCTGGAGCACGATCGCAGCCTGGTGGAAGCCGTGGCAACGGCCCTGGAGCGGCGGCGTCAGCAGCGCGGCGAAAGCCTCGAATTGCAGGTGGATGCCAATGGCGGCTGGGATACCGCCGCGGCCCGTTCGATGCTGGGCTGGTTGGCGGAGCACGGCGTGGTGCTGGTGGAGCAACCGCTGCCACCCCTGGAGGATCCCGATGCCGACTGCGCCGCCTTCGCCGCCCTCGAGCTCGATTGCCCGATCCCGCTGGTGGCCGATGAGAGCTGCTGGAACCTGGCCGATGTGGTGCGTCTTGCCCCCTATGTGGACGGGGTGAACATCAAACTGCTCAAAAGTGGCGGCCTGACCGAAGCCTTGCTGATGGCCGAAGCCGCCCGCCGCCTGGGGCTGGGGGTGATGGTGGGCTGCTATTCGGACAGCGCCCTGCTCAACGGCGCCGCCGCCCAGCTGCTGCCCCTGATCCAGTGGCCCGATCTCGACAGCCATCTCAACCTGCTCGATGACCCCTTCGAAGGACCACGGCTTGAGGCGGATCGGCTGCGGGCCGGCCTGGCCCCGGGCCTGGGGGTGACAGCCAAGACCACGGGCGCGGCGGCGGCAGGCCTGGAGCTGGGTTCGTGCTGAGTGCCGCAGCGCCGCTGGTGTTGCTGCTGCACCACGGCCTCGACAACCTCGGTGGCAAGACCGGCCTGACCCTGCTGCGCTACCGACGGGGACCGATCCTGGCTGTGATCGATCCGGACCATGCGGGGGCCTGCCTGCGGGAGATCACCGGCATCGATCGAGCCGTACCGGTGCTGGCCTCGATGGCCGAGGCCCTGCCCTTGCTGAGCGCGGCACGAGCCAGCAGCTCCGACACCCTCCCTTCAGAACCACCGGTAGCCGTGGTGGGTCTTGCCCCGGCCGGGGGGCGCCTGGACGAAGTGGTGCGGACCGATCTGGCGATCGCCCTGCAGGCGGGCCTCTGCCTGGCCAGCGGGCTGCACACCCGGCTGGGGGACGATCCCCAACTGGCGGCCCTGGTGCGACCGGGCCGCTGGATCTGGGATCTACGCCAGGAACCTGCCGATCTAGCGGTGGCTTCCGCCCTGGCCGCCGGATTGCCGGGGCGGCGCTGGCTGGCAGTGGGCTCGGACATGTCAGTGGGAAAAATGAGCGCTTGCCTGGAGCTGCAGGCGGCAGCCGCAGCCCAGGGCCTGGACGCCCGCTTCGTCGGCACGGGACAGGCGGGGATCCTGATCAGTGGCCGGGGCGTGGCCCTCGATGCGGTGCGGGTCGATTACGCCGCCGGCGCTGTGGAGCGGGCCGTGCTGGAGGCCGCCCAGGGAGCCGGGCCCGACACCCTGGTGCTGGTGGAGGGCCAGGGCTCCTTCTGCCATCCGGGGTCCACCGCCAGCCTGCCGCTGCTGCGGGGCAGCCAGCCCACGGCTCTGCTGCTGGTGCATCGCGCCGGCCAGGAGACCATCCGCAATCACCCCCACATTCCCCTGCCCCCCCTGGACGCGTTGATCGCCACCCTGGAGGCGATGGCGGCCCTGGCCCGTCCCCATGACGCCAACTCGGAGCCTCCCAGGGTGCGGGCCATCGCCCTCAACACCGGCCATCTCGACGCTGAGGCCGCGGCCACGGCGCTGGCCGCCACGGCCGCCCACACCGGCCTGCCTTGCCACGACCCGGTGCGAGCCGGTGGCCACGGCTTGCTGGATGCCCTGCTGCAGGCGGGTTGCTGAGCTCAGCGCTCAGCCCAGCAGCAACCCGGCCTCGCTGCATGGGGCAAAAAAACAGATCCGGTGCCAGAGACACCGGACCAGAAAAAAGGGCGAGCGAGGGGACTCGAACCCCCGAATAGTGGCGCCACAAGCCACTGCCTTAACCTCTTGGCGACGCCCGCCGCATAAATGGGAACCTACAACATCGGCAGGCTGACGGGATCCAGGGGCTGATCTGACCGGACCCAGGCTTCTTGCAGGCTGAAGGGACGGCTGCCTGGAGCTGGCCAGCCGATCCCATGGCTTTGCCTGTGATCGCCTGAGGTGCCAAGCCTTCACCGATTTTTTCTGCCCCCTGCTGTTCCTGGCTCGGCATCGGATCGGCTGGGGCTCAGGCGCTTTCAACCTGGTTCCCGCTTGCGCCGGCTGGGGGCACTCGGCACTGGCTGCACTGGCTGCACTGGAGTGAGGGTGGTCGAATAGGCGGCCGGCCCGGCCGAGGCGGCAGCGGAGTCGTCGTTTGCAATTCTGGAGTGATCAACGCCAGCTGGCGCTTGCCTCCCTCCAGCTTCCCCTCCACTTCCACCCTGCTTAGCGTGCTGGTGACAGCTGGCGGGGTGATCGGTCTGGCTGCCACCAACCCGGGCCCGGTCGAGTTTCGGGAATTCGCCGCCGAACAACTCACCCGCCTGATCACCGAGGAGATCTGTCGCGAGGATGGCCTGCCCCTGATGCTGCGCCTGGTGATCCGGGACTGCCCGGCGGTGGTGGACTCCCAGCGTCAGGTGCTGGGGAACCTGGCGCTGAAGCATTCCCGCCGCCGCAACCTGGGCCTGTTCAGTCTTTACGTCACCGAACTGGGTGGGGAGCGGATCCTGCTGAACTGGAGCCTGCCCCGCTACCACGCCCTCACCCTGGCGGCAGCGGGCCGGTTTGTGCTGCTGCGCACAGGCCAGGACAATGGGCCCAGCCGCGCCGAAAGGCCCTGAATGGGAACAGCCCCATGAACCAGCCTGAGCTGCTGCCGCCGTTGCGGCTGCCGCGGGCCCTGCTCGATCCCCGGCTCGAGGGTCTGGGCCGTGCCGATGACGAGGGCCTGGTGGCGGTTCGCCTCGAGCATGTCGAGGGGCTGATCAGCGCCATCCACCCTTGGCCGCAACCTGGGACAGGGCCCCTGCCGCCGCAGGGCTCCGGCGAGCTGCCCCTGGCGATCACGCCGCCGGTGGAGCCCCATGCCCATCTCGACAAGCCCTTCACGGCCGCAGCCTTCCCCAATCGCGACGGCACCGTGGCCGGCGCCTTCGCCGCCAACTGCGAAGAGGCGCAGAGCCGCGAACAGCAAGGTGTGCTGGCACGCGGTGAGCAGGCCCTGGCGCTGGCCTGGGGCCATGGACTGCGGGCCCTGCGCAGCCATGTGGACAGCCTTGGCACCGCTGCCGCTCCGAGCTGGGAAGCCCTGACCACCTTGCGCCAGCGCTGGGCAGGGCGGCTGGAGCTGCAGCTGGTGGCGATGGTGCCGATCCAGCACTGGCTGAGTCCTGAAGGCGAGGCCCTCGCGGCCCGCGTCGCCGCTGCCGCCGGGGTACTGGGTGGAGTGATCGGTCCACCCTTCGCCTCCCGCAGCCGCGATCGGGATGGGCTGGTGGCCCTGCTGCGACTGGCGGAACGGCTCGGCTGCGCCGTGGATCTGCACATCGATGAGGGCAGCAGCGATCCGGGCCGCGGCGTGGCGATGGTGAGCCGTGAGCGGCTGGACCAGCGCAGCGAGGTGCCGCTGGTCTGCAGCCACGCCAGCAGCATGGCGCTGCTGGCGGAGGCCCCCTGCCAGCGCCTCTGCGAAGCGATCGCCGCCGCTGGCATCGGCGTGATCGCACTGCCCACCACCAATCTCTGGCTGCTGGGCCGGCGGGCGGGCCATACGCCCCTCCACCGCATCCAGGCGCCGATCCGCCAGCTGCAGCTGGCCGGCGTCGAGGTGGCCCTGGGCGGCGACAACGTTCAGGACCCCTGGTATCCGGGCGGCGCTTTCGATCCGATCGAGCTGCTGCGGCTGGCGACGCTGATCAGCCATGTGGTGCCCTGGCAGCGGCAGGGCCTGGCCCCCTTCACCAGCGCCCCAGCCCGGCTGCTGGGCCTGGCCTGGGATGGGGTGCTGCGGCTCGGTGCCCCAGCAGATCTGCTGGTGCTCGGGGCCAGCAGCTGGCGGCACCTGCTGGCCCAGGCTCCCCAGCGCCGGGTGTTGCGGGGCGGGCAATGGCTGCCGCCACCGCCGGGCGAGAGACTCTCCCCCTTGCTGGCCTCCCTGCCGCGCTGCCCATGACCCTCGCCAAGCTGCCCGATCTGCCGCCCCCGCCCTCGCCCCAGCGCATCGCCGAGCTGGCCGCGGCGCTGGCGGCGCTGCATCCGATCCAGGAGCAGAACGAGCTGGAGCGGTTGTCGAAGGATTTCTACGCGTATTCCCCCGTTCTCAGCCCCCTGTTGGCCCCGTGCCGCGCCCAGCTGGCGGTGAAGGTTGAGCGACTGGATCAGGTGCGGCAGGTGGCCTCAGCCTGCGCTCGGCTCGCGGTGCCGCTGACCCTGCGCGGTGCCGGCACTGGTAATTACGGTCAGTGCGTGCCCTTGCAAGGGGGGCTGGTGCTCGATCTCACCGGTCTGAAGCAGCTGCGCAGCCTCGATCCGGAGACCGGTGAGATCGTCGCCGAAGCTGGCTGCCTGCTGGCCGACCTGGATCGCCAGCTGGCCCCCAGCGCCCGGGCGCTGCGGCTGGCCCCCAGCACTTACCGCACGGCCAGCCTGGGGGGCTTCATTGCCGGTGGGGCCGGCGGTATCGGCTCGCTGCGCTGGGGTTTCCTGCGCGATCCGGGCAACCTGCTGGGCCTGGAGGTGATGACGGTGGAACCTGAGCCGAGGCTGCTGCAGCTCGATGCCACCGCCAGTGCACCGCTCAACCATGCCTATGGCACCAACGGCATTCTCACGGCCCTGCGGCTACCCACCTGCGCGGCCGTGGCCTGGCAGCAGCTGGTGCTGGGTTTCGACGACTGGAACCAGGCTCTAGCGGCGCTCCAGGGGCTGGCGGCCAGCGCCCTGCTGCTGAACAACGCGGCCCTGCTGGAGGCGCCGGTGGCCGCCCGCCTGCCCTGGCCCCTGGGTTGCCCCACCGGCGCCGGTGGCGAGCATCGTCTGCTGCTGCTGGCCGCACCCGAAAGCCTGGCGACCCACCCGAACCTGCTGGCGGCGTGGGGGGGGCGGCTGCTCTGGCAGGAGGCCCAGGCGGCGAACCGGGGTCTGCCGCTGCGGGAGCTCTGCTGGAACCACACCACCCTGCACTGGCGCGGTCAGCAGCCTGGCTGGACCTACCTGCAGCTACTGCTGCCCCCCGATCCCCAGCCCCTGCTGGCGGCCTTGCGCCAGCGCTGGGGGGATGGGCTGCTGTGGCATCTGGAGGCGGTGCGACAGCACGGTGTGGTGCGGCTGTCGGGGCTGCCGTTGCTGCGCTACGAAGGGCCGACAGCGCTGGCGGCGCTGATCGACCAGTGCCGCGATCTCGGTGCCCTGGTGTTCGACCCGCACCAGATCACGGTGGAGGAGGGTGGGCTGGGCGGCATCGATCCAGCCCAGGTGGCGGCCAAGACCAACCATGACCCCACCGGCCTGCTCAATCCCGGCAAACTGCGGGGCTGGCTGGAGGCCAAGGGCGCATCAGGATGGACGCAGGCGCCCGAGCGGTGATGCGCCCAGGTTCGCTCTGGCTGCCGCCTCATCCGCAATCCAGGCTCAGCCGGGTCTCAACGCCGGTGATCGGATTGGTGCCACTGGCGTCGCGGCAGAGAGCCCGCTGATCACTGCGATCAAGCAGGGCTTCACTGAAATCGGCATCGGTGACGATCGCCCCCGCAAAACTGCTGCCAGCGGCAATCACACCCCTCAACACGGCGCCGCTGAAGTCGGCGCCGCTGAAATCCACCTTGTCCATCAGCACATCGCTGAGATCAGCACCACTGAAATCCGCTTCCGGGAAGGCGGCCTGGGTGAAAATCGCCCCGTGCAGGTCCGCACCGGCGAAGCGGGCCCGCCGTCCCTGCACGCCGGCGAAGGAGGTGTGGGCCAAGTCCTGGCCGCTGAAATCCTGCTCGTTCTGGTTGGTGAGGGTGTAGTCGATGCCGCTGAACTCAGCCCAGGCCGGAGCGCTGGGTGCGGCGAGCAGCAGCAACAGGGCCAGCAGCAGGCCGAGCAGGCTGCGCTGCAGGCGTGCCTCTGGGGCGGAGGCGGCAGCGGGCGGGATCCAGGACATGGGAGGGCGTGGGGCTGGGGGCTGATCTTGATGCTGACCGATCCCCTGCCAGCCCGCCCCGCGGGTTTGCAGCGGATCGGTCAGCTTTGCCCGACAACCAGAGGCCCCAGGGGATCCAGCAGCGGGATCAAGGCGCCCAGCAGATGGAGCGAACCGGTCACCACCGGCAGGGGCCCCGGGGCCGTGAGCCAGTTCAGTGCCGTCACCGGATCGCTGATCGCTTCGATCCGGCCGGCCAGGGCAGGCCGCTCGAGCAGAAGTTCAGCGGCGCTCCAGCTGGCATGGGCCGGGATGGCCACAACCGCCAGTTGATCAGCGGGAGCCACCAGGGCATCCAGCAGCTCCGGGGCTTCTTTATGGCGCTGAATGCCCAACAGCCAACGGCGTCCCTGCTGGCTGTCGAGTTCCTGGCGCAGGGCCACCGCCGCCGGCGGGTTATGGGCACCGTCGAGCAACAGTTCACGGCCCTGCCAGCGGCGGCGCTCCAGGCGGCCGCTCCAGCGGGCCGCCGCCAGACCGCTGGCGATCGCCACGCTGTCGATGGGCCAGCCCCGCGCCGCCAGGGCCAGGGCCATCGCCTGGGCCACCGCCCCATTGCGGCGCTGCCAGCTGCCGGCCAGTCCCAGCGGTGGGCCGCCGGCTTCAGGCGTCGCCAGGGGGTCAAGCCAGCGCAGCTCACAGTCGCGTTCGAGCGCTGTCGCCGTCAGCACGGCTGCCACCTCGGGATGCTGGGGGGCGCTGAAGGCCAGGCTGCCCGGGGCCATCACCGCCGCCTTTTCGGCGGCGATCGCCGCCAGGGTGGAGCCCAGATGCTCGCGGTGATCCAGGCCGATGCTGCCGAACCCGAGCAGGGAACGCTGCGGATGGGCCGTGGTGGCATCGAGCCGACCACCCAGACCCACTTCGAGAATCACCAGGTCGGGGGCTTCGCTGGCAAAGCGATCGAAGGCGGCGGCCGTCAGCAACTCGAACGGGGTGAGCTGATGGCGGCGGCCGATCGGCTGCCAGCGGGTCAGGTCGGCGCGCAGCTGGGCGGGGCTGATCCAGGCATCATCGAGCTGGATGCGCTCGCACCAGCTCACCAGATGGGGGGAGCGGTAGCTGGCGCAACGCAGACCCGCAGCCCGCAGGATGGCGTGCAGCAGGGTGCAGATCGAGCCCTTGCCGTTGGTGCCGGCCACCTGCACCGCAGCAAAGCGGCGCTCGGGATGGCCTCCCTCGGCCAGAGCCGCCTCAACCCGCTTCAGTCCCAGATCAACCCCGCGCCGGGCGAAGGGCTCCAGCAGGTCGTCGAGATCGACTGGGGCCGGCAGGCCGAGGGCGATCGGCTGCCCCTGCAATCCCTGTTGGCCAGCGGCCGGGGCCGGAAGCAGCGAAGCGGTCGACGGGGGGATTGCGGCCGAAGCGGCACGGCCTGGAATCGACACCTCAGCAAACGCTGATCAGGGCCTTCTCCAGGCGCATGATCAACTTGCGCAGATGGCGGGGGCGGATCACCAGGGGCGGCACGAGGCGCACCACCCGGGGGCCGGCGGGCACCAGCAGCAGGCCTTCGGCCATGGCCGCCTTCACCACCTCCGCGGCAGAGGGGCCGGCTTCCGCCAGCACCACGCCCTGCAGCAGACCCCAGCCCCGCACCGCTTCGATGCGGCCGGGATGGCGGTCGGCCAGGTCCAGGAGCTGATCGACCAGCAACCGCTCCATCGCCTGCACGTGGGGCAGCAACCGGCGGCGCTCGATTTCAGCGATCACCGTGAGCGCGGCGCGGCAGACGAAGGGATTGCCACCAAAGGTGCTGGCATGGTCGCCCGGACGGAAGTGATCGACGGCGCTCTTCACCGCCAGGGCGCCGATGGGAATGCCGCCGCCCAGGCCCTTGGCCATGGTGAAGGCATCCGGTTCGACACCGAGCCGTTGATGGCCCCACCACTGGCCACTGCGACCGACACCGATCTGCACCTCATCGAAGATCAGCAAGATCTGATAGTGATCACAGAGTTCGCGCACCCGGCGGAAGAAGGCCGGATCGCCGGGGATCACGCCCCCCTCGCCCTGGATCGGTTCGAGCAAGACGGCGGCCACTCTCGGCCCCTCGGCTTCGCATTCCGCCAGCAGGGCTTCGAAGGCGGCGGTGTCGTTGTAGGGGAAATAGCGGAAGCCCTCCACCATCGGCTCAAAGCCCTGGTGGTACTTGGGCTGGCCCGTGGCCGTGACCGCAGCCAGGGTGCGGCCGTGGAAGCTGGCCTGGGCGGTGAGGATCAGCGGGCGGTCGATGCTGCGCACCGTATGGCCGTGTTTCCGGGCCAGCTTGATGGCGGCCTCGTTGGCCTCAGCGCCGGAATTGCAGAAAAAGACCGCATCAGCACCACTGCGTTCGCAGATGGCCCGGGCCAGGGCCTCCTGCTCGGGAATCCGGTAGAGGTTGGAAACATGCTGGAGTTTGCCGAGCTGGCGGCAAAGCGCCCGGCGCAGCACCGGATCGCTGTGGCCCAGGGTGCAGACAGCGATGCCAGCCACGGCATCGAGATAACGCCGGCCGTGGCTGTCGACGACCCAGACACCTTTGCCCCGCACCAACTCGAGGGGATAGCGGCCATAGGTGCCCATCACCGACGACGAAGCCTCAGTGGCCTTGGCAAGCCCAGCCCCTTTGAAGACGGCAGCCACGGTGACCTCCGCAGACCCCGAGGCTTGAGAACCATCCTCAGGTGCCGCGCTGGACACTGAGGGGGTAATGGGAGCGGTGGGACTCGAACCCACAAACCCGAAGGCGCTCGATTTTGAGTCGAGTCCGTCTACCAATTCCGGCACGCTCCCGCGATGGCGATCTTAGGCCCCAACAGGGCTCAGAACCCGATTGAGGCCAGAGTGGCCTGGACTCAGGCTGCCAGCGGCAGGCAGGCAGGCTCGTCGTGCAGACGCCGGATCTCGGCACCGACAGCATTGAGCTTGCCTTCGAGATCGGCGTAGCCCCGATCCAGGAACTCCAGGCCCCGCACCGTGGTGGTGCCTTCGGCGGCCAGTCCGGCCAGCACCATCGCCGCCGAAGCCCGCAGATCGGTGCCGTGGACCGGGGCACCGCTGAGCCGCGCCACCCCTTCAATGATGGCGGTGTTGCCCTGCATGCGAATCGAAGCCCCCATGCGCTGCAGCTCCGCGACGTGTTGAAGACGATTCTCGAAAATGTTTTCGACAATCAGGCTGGTGCCTTCAGCCGTGGTCAGCAGGCTCATGAAGGGTGCCTGCAGATCGGTGGGGAACCCGGGGAAGGGCTGGGTGCGCAGATCCACGGCGTTGATGCGCTGGGCATCGATCACCACACCGTTGCCGTCGTGCTCGATGCGGCAGCCCGCTTCTTCGAGCTTGGTGAGCACAGCACCGAGATGCTCGGGCACCACGGGCGCAACCCGCAACATGGAGCGGGTGATCGCGGCAGCGAGCAAGAAAGTGCCCGCCTCGATGCGGTCGGGGATGACGGCGTAGTCGGCCCCATGCAGGCGCTCGACACCGACGATCGTGATCGTCGGGCTGCCGGCACCGCGGATCTTGGCCCCCATGGCAATCAGCAGCCGCGCCAGGTCAATCACCTCAGGCTCCTGGGCGGCGTTGTCGATGGTGGTTTCACCGTCGGCCAGGGTGGCCGCCATCATCAGCGTTTCGGTGGCTCCCACACTGGGGCAATCGAGGTGGATGTGGCCGCCGGTGAGGCGATGGCTGCGGCCCGGCACCACGGCGGTGACCACACCGTGCTCAATCGTGACCTGGGCACCCAGGGCCTTGAGTCCTTTGACATGCTCCACCACGGGACGGGAGCCGATCTGGCAGCCACCCGGCAGGGGGACCTGGGCCATGCCCATCCGGGCCACCAGGGGGCCAATGCAGAAGAAACTGGCCCGCAGGCTGTTGACCAGTTCGTAGGGCGGAGCGGCCTTGCTGATGTGGTCGCCGTTGAGTTCGATGCTGTCGCCGCTGCGCGTCACAGCGACGCCGAGGGCACCGAGGATCTCACCCATGCCGGTGATGTCGGTGAGGGGCGGCACATTGCGCAGCCGCAGGGTGTCGCGGGTGAGCAGGCAGGCTGCCATCAGCACCAGAGCTGAGTTCTTGGCGCCGCTGACCCGGATCTCACCGGCGAGGGGGCGGCCGCCACGGATTTCAAGCCGGGGCTGGCCAAGGGAAGCAAGCGGAGACACGTCAACAAGCGAAAGGGCGGCGCCAACTTTGGAAGGGGTGGGGACGGCGGTACTGGTCATGGTTCAGCTGTCCACACAGATCATCTGGTTCGGAGATCTTGACAATGAAAAGAGACACCGTCCAGATGGCCGCCACTCAAACTGTCTTGCCCTGGAATCAGGCGCACCAGGGCCTGGCAGAGGCACTCGCCGGGCGGAGCCGGGACCTGAAAATGGCCTGAGCGCTCGGCTGGGGTGACCGCGATGTTTTATGGTTTCGGAGTCGTCGCGGTTTCCGCTGCGGCGCTACGCCCGCGGATGTGGCGGAATTGGTAGACGCGCTAGTTTCAGGTACTAGTGGCAGCAATGTCGTGGGAGTTCAAGTCTCCCCATCCGCATCACCCAACCCATGATCGTTCTCAAGATCACCAACGCCTCAGCGTTCATGGCGACCAAGGTGGGCAAGTTCCTCGAGAGCTTGACGCCCGATGCTTTCGACCAGAGTACGGTTGAAGACATTTTGGTGCGTAAGTTGATCGAAAATCTTCAGGCTCAGGGTCTGGAGGGAGAAGTGGCCTCCGTCCGTGGCCTTGATCTTCAGGACAAGCAGCTCATCCTGCAGGAGAAGCTGCATGTCCGCTCCCACCAGAGCTTCTGACCTCGAACTGATCAGCAGTCGTCGCAATCCCTTGGTGGGTCGCCTGCGCGATCTTCATGAGGCCCGCGGCCGTCAGCAGCAGCAGCGCTTGTTACTGGAGGGCACGCACCTGCTCGAGGAGGCCCTGCGGCTGGGGCTGAATCTGGAATTGGTGCTGGCCACGCCGGAGTGGCTTGGTCGCCATGGCCCGTTGGTGGAGGCCCTGGATTCCCACACCCGTCTGCAGCCGGCCAGCGCCGAGGTGCTGGTGGCGGTGGCCACCACCCGCAGCCCCGATGGGGTCGTGGCCATCGCTGAGCGTCCCGTCCTGGCGCCCGGCCCGGCCCCAAGCTTTGTGCTGGCCCTCGATCGGCTTCAGGATCCGGGCAATCTCGGCACCCTGCTGCGTACGGCCCTGGCCGCCGGCATTGAGCAGGTATGGCTGGCCGATGGTGCCGATCCCCACGCCCCCAAGGTGCTGCGGGCCTCCAGCGGCGCCGCCCTGGCCCTGCCGGTGGAGCGGCTCGATGGCGAAGGGCTGCGCCAGCGCCTGCGGCAAGCCGGTGTTGCCGGGCTGCAGCGGCTGGCCACCCGGGCGGGCGACGGCCAGCCCTACTGGGACCTGGACTGGACCTTGCCCACCGTGCTGTTGCTGGGCAACGAAGGAGCCGGCCTGGCGGCAGAGTTGGCGGCCCTGGCCGATCACTGCGTGACCATTCCCCACAGCACGGCGGTCGAGTCGTTGAACGTGGCGGTGCCGCCGCCACCTGAGGGGAGAGAATGCCCTCCAACAAGCGCAGCAATCCTCGGTGACGGCAGCCCCTGGTTCCTTCGATTTCGACGTGATCGTGATCGGCGCCGGTTACGGCGGTTTTGATGCGGCCAAGCACGCCGCCGACCACGGCCTCAAGGTGGCGATCATCGAATCGCGCGACATGGGTGGCACCTGCGTCAACCGGGGCTGCGTCCCCTCCAAGGCCCTGCTGGCGGCCAGTGGCCGGGTGCGGGAGCTGGCCGATGCCGAGCATCTCAAGGGCTTCGGTATCCATGCGGCGCCGGTGCGCTTCGAGCGCCAGAAGATCGCCGATCACGCCGCCCAGCTGGTGGCGACGATCCGCACCAACCTCACCAAGAGCCTGGAGCGCGCCGGCGCCACGATTCTGCGGGGCAAGGGCCGGCTTGAAGGGCCCCAGCGGGTGGCGGTGCGCGAGGCCAGTGGCGTCGAACGGGTGTATGCGGCCCGGGAGGTGATCCTCGCCACTGGCTCCGACCCCTTCGTGCCCCCCGGCATCGAAACCGACGGCCGCACCGTGTTCACCAGCGACGAGGCGATCAACCTGGAATGGCTGCCCCGCTGGATCACGATCATCGGCAGCGGCTATATCGGCCTGGAGTTCGCCGATGTGTACACCGCCCTCGGCTGTGAGGTGACGATGATCGAGGCGCTCGACCGGGTGATGCCCACCTTTGATCCCGACATCGCCAAGCTGGCGGCTCGCAAGCTGATCGAAGGCCGCGAGATCGACGCCCGCGCCGGCGTGCTGGCCAAGACGATTACCCCCGGCTGCCCGGTGCTGATCGAGCTGGTGGACATGAAAACCCGCGAGCCGGTCGAAACCCTGGAGGTGGATGCGGTGCTGGTGGCCACCGGCCGGGTGCCGGTGAGCAAGGAGCTCAACCTGGCCTCGGTGGGCGTCGAAACCAACCGCGGCTTCATCCCCGTCGACGACACGATGCGGGTGCTGACCAGCAGTGAGGCCGGCGCCAAGCCCGTGCCCCATCTGTGGGCCGTGGGCGATGTGACCGGCAAGATGATGCTGGCCCACACCGCTGCCGCCCAGGGGGCCGTGGCCGTGGACAACATCCTCGGCCATCCGCGCCGCATCGATTACCGCTCGATTCCTGCCGCCACCTTCACCCATCCGGAAATCAGCTCGGTGGGACTGAGTGAGGCCGAGGCCAAGCAACTGGCGATCAGCGAGGGCTTTGAACTGGGTTCGGTGCGCAGCTACTTCAAGGCCAATTCCAAGGCGCTGGCCGAACTGGAGAGCGATGGCCTGATGAAGCTGCTGTTCCGCAAGGACACCGGCGAAGTGCTTGGGGCCCACATCTATGGCCTCCATGCCGCCGATCTGATCCAGGAGGTGGCCAATGCCGTGGCCCGACGCCAGAGCGTCCAGCAGCTGGCCAACGAGGTGCACACCCACCCCACCCTCAGCGAGGTGGTGGAAGTGGCCTACAAGCAAGCTGCCATGGCTATCGCATCTGTGAGGTCCTGAGATGGAGTTCCGTCGCCGGCCACCCAACCCCTCGGTGAAGGTGGTTCACCTTGAATTCGGCATTCCTCACCCGGAGGAAAAACCGCGCCACATCCTGGAGGAGATCGTCTGGGCCAAGGATCGGGAGGTGACCAGCGCCCGCGAGCGGGTGCCGTTGCCGAAGTTACAGAGCCAGGTGGCCGAGCTGCCGGCACCGCGCGATTTCGTCGCGGCGCTCAAAGCCAGCTGCCGCAAGCCGGCGGTGATCGCTGAAGTGAAGAAAGCCAGCCCCAGCAAAGGGGTGATCCGCGAGAACTTCGATCCGGTGGCGATCGCCCGGGGCTACGCGGCCGGTGGCGCCAGCTGCCTGTCGGTGCTCACCGATCGCCAGTTCTTTCAGGGGGGCTTCGAGGTGCTGGTGGAGGTGCGCCAGGCGGTGGAGCTGCCCCTGCTCTGCAAGGACTTCATTCTCTCCCCCTACCAGCTGTATCAGGCCCGGGCGGCCGGCGCTGATGCCGCGCTGCTGATCGCGGCGATTCTCACCAATGTGGATCTGGCCTACCTGCTCAAGGTGGCCCGCAGCCTGGCTCTGGCCGTGCTGGTGGAGGTGCACGATGAAGCCGAGCTGGAGCGGGTGCTGGCCCTGGAGGGGGTGCAACTGATCGGCATCAACAACCGCGATCTGAGCAGCTTCGAGGTCGATCTGGCCACCACCGAGCGGTTGATGGAGCGCTATGGCGAGCAGATCCGGGCCAAGGGCTGCCTGCTGGTGAGCGAATCGGGCCTGGTCTGCCGCGACGATCTCGATCGCGTCATGCAGGCGGGGGCCGATGCGGTGCTGGTGGGTGAAGCGCTGATGCGCCAGGACGACGTGACCGCCGCGCTGGAGACATTGATTCAGGGATGAGGGCAAGGGACCGGAGGCTGTGGCCGCCGTTAGCCCCCCTGGGGCTGATCTGCAACCACCACAGCCCAGCCAGGTTTTAGCCGTAGCGGCGTCAGAACAGGAGCGATGTTGAACGGCTACCGCACGACTGGCTCGCCGCTGCCGAGCCTTTGCTCTTCTTCCAGCAACGTTCTATTGGTCTGGCTCGGGCACGCCTGCTCCAGCGGGCAAGCCCGAGCCAGCGACGGCCGCCAATCAAGACCGGGCCGATGGCCAGCGACAAAAAAGCCCTGCCGCGGCAAGCGCAACAGGGGCCAAGGATCGGCAGTACGAGGGGTGACGCCGCCACCCCATTCGCAACGGTGCTTCAGACCTTGCGGCTGTAGAACTCCACCACCAACAGTTCGTTGATTTCGAGGGCGACCCATTCGCGCTCGATCTTGCCGTTGACCTTGGCGGTCATCTTGGCCTTGTCGAACTCCAGGTGGGGCGGCACGTTGGCCAGACCCGGGAAGGCCATGTTGGCTTCGGCGAGCAGCTTGCTGGCCTTGCGCTCGCGGATCGCCACCACATCACCGGCCTTGCACTGGAAGGAGGGGATGTCGACCACCCGGCCATTGACGACGACGTGGCCGTGGTTGACCAGCTGACGGGCACCCGGAACCGTGGGACCGAAGCCCAGGCGGAAGCAGATGTTGTCGAGCCGGTTTTCGAGAAGCTTGAGCAGGTTGGTTCCGGTGGAACCCTCCTGGGCACGGGCTTTCTTGACGTAGCGGACGAGCTGACGTTCGGAAATGCCGTAGTTGAATCGCAGTTTCTGCTTTTCTTCGAGACGGATCGCGTATTCGGAGCGCTTGCGACGGGCTTGGCCGTGCTGACCGGGGGGATAAGACCGCTTGGCGGACTTACGGGTGAGACCGGGAAGGTCTCCCAAGCGCCGCGTGATCCTCAGGCGAGGGCCGCGGTAGCGAGACATAGAGAATCAGGGCTAGGGGATGGTCGAACGGGCAACGACTGGGGCAAACTGGGTAATCCCGGCTGCTCCGCCGTGTCCGGCCGATTCGCGATCCTAAACGTCAGGCTGATCGCTCTTCGCAGCCATCTCAATGCAGCCCTGGCCGCTGTGCTGCTGGCCCTGATCGGCGCCTATCGCTTCGCCATCTCGCCGCTGCTGGGTCCGCGCTGTCGCTTCATCCCCAGCTGCAGCGCCTACGGCCTGGAAGCGATCGGGCGCCACGGCCCCTGGAAGGGCGGCTGGCTCACCCTGCGGCGACTTGGTCGCTGCCATCCCTTCACGCCCTGCGGCTGCGATCCGGTGCCCGAATGACGGCGCTCCTGAGGCTTTACACCAGGGCCGGCTGCTGCCTCTGCGAGGGGCTGGAACAACGGCTGCGGGCCCTCGATCCAGCCCCCTGGCTGGAGCTGGTCGACATCGATGCCGACCCTGCCCTGCAGGCCCGCTACGACTTGGAGGTGCCGGTGCTGGCACTCCTGGACGCCGAGGGCGGCTGTCACCAGCTGCCCCGGGTCTCGCCGCGCCTGGCGGGAGATCAGCTCCAGAGCTGGTTGAGCCGACACGGGGCCAGCCCTGCGGCTTAGAAAGGGCGGCACGTTCGTCCGGGTGGCCTCCACCCGGCGTTGCCATGGCCAAGCCTCTCCATTCGCTGCTGCACGAGGTGGGTCTGGCGGTGCCGCCGGGCTTGCCCGATCCGGAGCTGTCAGGTGTGAGCTGCGACTCCCGCCGGATTCAGGCCGGCGATCTGTTCATCGGCCTGCCTGGCAGCGCCGTGGATGGCGGCCGCTACTGGCCGGAGGTGCTGAAGGCCGGTGCCGCCGCCGCCGTGATCGGCGCGGCTGCCGCTCGCCAGGTGCCACCTGCCGCGACGGATCCAGTGCTGGTGCTGGCGGATGATCTGGCCCGCCAGACCGGCGAACTGGCAGCCGCCTTCTGGGAGCAACCCAGCCGCCAGCTGGCACTGATCGGTGTCACCGGCACCAACGGCAAGACCACCACCACCTATCTGATTGAGCACCTGGCCGGCGCCGCCAGCTTGCCGACGGCCCTGTTCGGCACTCTGGTGAACCGTTGGCCGGGCCACAGCGCCACCGCCCAGCACACCACGGCCTTCGCCGATCGGCTGCAAGGCCAGCTGGCGGCGGCGGCAGCGGCTGGCGCCCGGCTGGGGGCGATGGAGGTGAGCTCCCATGCCCTCGATCAGCAGCGGGTGGCGGGCTGCCGCTTCAGTGGCGCCGTGTTCACCAACCTCACCCAGGATCACCTCGACTACCACCCGTCCATGCCGGCCTACTTCGAGGCCAAGGCCCTGCTGTTCGCACCGCCGTTGCTCGAAGGTGGCGCGGTGGTGAACATCGATGATCCGTGGGGCAGACAGCTGGCCGAACGGCTGCTCGC
>CALPNT020000033.1 GCA_943325005.2 Bifidobacterium breve
CCATACACCCGGTAGGGATCGCCGCTGCCGGTACGCAGCTGCTCCGGCGCGATCAGCAATTGATCCCAGTCCACCAGCACCTTGCGGCCGGTGGCCTGCAGGGCGGCGGCCACACGCCGATCGCGTTCGCGGGCGAGCGGTTCCCCATCGCGGTTCCAGGCCACCACGGCGGCACCGAGGGCTGCCGCCAGGCGTGGCAGCAGTTCGACCGGATCGCCCTCCAGCAGCAGCAGCCGGCTGCCGGCCGCCTGCCAGCGCTCGCCCAGCTCCCGCAGGCTCTCGCGCCGAAACCAGCGACGGGCCGGGGCCATGGTGGCGGCCTCCAGCTCCGCCGGATCCAGCACCACCACGCCTGTCAGCGCCGGGGTGGCGGCTGCCGCTGCGGCCAGGCCGAGGTTGTCGGCCAGGCGCAGATCACGGCGATGCCAGAACAGCCAGCGCTCAGGACTCATGGGGGGCAAACGGGGGCGCAGGGAAGGGTGAGGGATGGCGGGGGCGGAGCCGGTCGGGTCGCGGGGACCAGCGAGGCCTCAGCCTGCGGAGGCTGCAGGAGCGCCTCTCAGCTCAGGATCGGCTCGCCTGCTGAACGGGCCGGGAGCTGCGGCGGCAGGCTCCAGCGGTGAGGCTGTTCAGAGCCCCAGCAGTTGTTTGGCCTGGAACCAGGCCGCCAGGCTCTTGCCGTCGAGGTATTCATTGCCGCTGGCCAGGGCGGCATCGAGCTCGGCTGGCTGCAGCAGCAACACCTCCAGATCCTCGTCGTCATCGCCGGCTGGCTGTTCCGCCAGTGCCGTGAGTTCGCGGGCCAGGAACAGGTGGATCACCTCATCGGAATAGCCGGGGCAGGGCAGCATCGTTCCGAGTGGATCCCAGCGGCTGGCGCTGTAGCCCGCCTCCTCCTGCAGCTCCCGTTGCATCGTGCTGAGTGGATCTTCGCCCTCGTCGAGGGTGCCGGCCGGGAACTCGAGGATGCGGGCCGCCACGGCGAAGCGGTACTGGCGCAGCAGCACCACCCGGCCGTCATCGAGCAGCGGCACCGCCAGGGAGGCACCCGGGTGGCGAATGATGCCGAACTGGCCCTCGATTCCCATCGGTAGCCGCACCCGATTGATCTCAAAGCGGAGCTTGCGGGCGTCGAGGCTGGCGGTGGTTTCCAGCTGCTGGCTGGGTTCCGGGGCAGGCAGGGGCGCCATCGCGGGGGCAGATCAGGGGGTTGGCGCCAGCTTGGCGCACCGCGCTGGTGCGGTATGGGGGCAGAGCGCCAGACCCGCCAGGCGGAGCAGGGCCAGCAGCGCGAAGCCGCCCACCGCCAGGGCAAAGGCCCCGGGGTCAAGGTCGCGGCGGATCGAGCGGCGCGCGACGGTGATTCCGCTGGCCAGTGAGGCGACCACCACCGCCAGCAGCAACGCCATCAACCCCTGCAGCAGCCCCACGTTCTGTGGCTGCACCCGGCACCAGCCGCCCCCGACGCTCTCAAGCCCTGGGCTCGGCGATCACCGGATTGCAGAGCCGGCCGATGCCCTCGATTTCCACCACCACTCGATCACCCGGTTGCAGCCAGCGCGGGGGATCGGCCGCCATGCCGACGCCACTGGGGGTGCCGGTGAGGATCACGGTGCCGGGCAGCAGGGTGGTGCTGCCGCTGAGGAAGGCGATCAGGGCGGGTACATCGAAGATCATGTCGTCGGTGTTGGCGTCCTGCACCAGCAGCTCGTTGTGCCAGCCGCGCAGACGCAGGGCGTTGGGATCCGGGATCGCCGCCGCCAGGGTCAGGCAGGGGCCCAGGGGCGCGAAGGTGTCGAAGCTCTTGCCGCGGCACCACTGGCCGCCACCGAGTTCGGGGCGCTTCTGCCAGTCGCGGGCGCTGACGTCGTTGGCGCAGGTGTAGCCGAGTACATAGGAGAGGGCGTCCTGGCGCGACACATTGCGGCAACGCCGGCCGATCACCACCGCCAGCTCGGCTTCAGCATCCACCTGGTGGCTGGCCAGGCTGGTGGGCAGCTCGATCGCGGCGTTGGGATGTTGCAGGGCCGAGGGCGGCTTCAAGAACAGCACCGGATGCTGCGGAATCGGCGAGCCGAACTCGGCGGCGTGGCGGCGGTAGTTGACACCGATGCCCAGGATCGCCGCTGGCTCCAGCGGCGCCAGCAGCTGGGCGATCCGGGCCTCCTCGCCGCTGGGGCTCACGGCGCCATCCGGCGTCAGCGGGTTGCCGATCAGCCGCTCCTGGCGCCCATCGCCATGGACCAGGGCGTACTGCACGGCGCCGTCGGGGTCGCTGTAGCGGGCGATCTTCATCGGCTCTTCCATTCAGCCCGGATTCTCCACGCAGCCTGGGCTCAGCGCACCTTGAAGGTCACCGCCATCACCGCCGTGATGTCCTTGTCCACGGTGGTGGTGTCGTAGGAGCCGCTGTTGCCCACATCGGTGGAGTTCGGCGCCGTCAGCTGGAAGGTGCCGGTGTCGGCATTGGTGATCGGACCGATGGCGCTGCCGGCCTCACGAGCGATGGCCCGGGCCCGCTCCGCCGCGTCGCGGGTGGCCTTGGCCAGCATGTCCACCCGTTTTTCGGCCAGCTTGGTGTAAGTGAAGGCCGGTGGGTTGATCGTCAGCGGCACGCCCTGGCCGATCAACACGCCAGCGGCGGCAGCCACCTTGCGCACCAGCTCCACATCGGCGCTGCTCACCCGGATGTCCTGGCGGGTGGTCCAGGTGGTGGAGCGCAGTTCGTTGGTGCGGGGATCGCGCTGATCCTCCCGCTCGGAGCGCACCGCATCCCGCTGGATCTGAGTGGCCGGGAGGCCCTGGGCCGTCAGAAACGCAACGGTCTGCTGCACGGCCGGTTGCAGGGCCTGGTAAGAGGCCGGCTGGCTGGGACCGCTCGCGGCCACTCCCACACTCCAGTCGACGTGGTCGCTGCGGATGCGCTCGGTGCTGGCGCCGGTCACCGTGATCGTGTCATTGGCCCGGCGGATGCCTTTCACCAGGATGGCGCTGGACAGCACCAGGCCCACCCCCAGCACCGCCATTGCCGCCACCAGCGGCGGCGTGTGGCGCAGCTGGCTGGCAAGGCGAGACCCAAGGCCGGCAGGGGTGGTCATGGGGGTGGCTCGCACAGATCTCCATGGTGGTCGTGCTGAGGCTCGCGGCCAGCCGCCGGCGGCAATTCGCTGCGTTGGCCATGGTCGGGCCGGTCCGCCGCTCGGCCGCCATGCCCAGCAGCAGGGCTGATTCAAAGGATTAGATCGGTTCTGGTCTGGGCTGCCGCCGCCAGGCGTGTTGATGGGTGCGGATCCGATCACCTGCCGCTCTCCCCCGTACCCGTCGCTACAGCCTCTGGGGTCTGCTGCCCCTACAACCCTCCCAACCGCTCCTGCTGCCATGACCTCCGAACAGGCCGCCCAGCTGATCGACAACACGCTCGATCTGGTGCATCAGCGCCTGCAGGATCTGGAAGCCCAGGCTCTGAGCCAGGAGCACCGCGCTCTGGCGGCCGAGTTCCGTGAATGGCGCCATCCCTCCGGCGGTCATATCGATCTGATGGTGTTTCCGGGGCTGACCAACACCTGACGTTGGTTTTTTGGCCCTGGCCGCTGGCTGCCGGCGCCGCTCACGGTGTCGCGATCGCCAACTTCGGCGCCGGTGGGGACGGAGACTGGCTCCTGACCGGATGCGAGCACGTCAGTGTCACCCGAGGGGTTGCCAGTGGAGCCACAGGCCGAGGGGCCGGCGCCGCCATCAGGGTTTGGTGAGGCCCTGCCGTTTGGCGGCAGCACCATCGCTGCCATTGCCACGGCCGTGGCGGCTGGCGAGGGCAGTGTGGCGATCGTGCGGCTCTCGGGCCCCCAGGCCGAGGCGATCGGTCGCCGCCTGTTCCTGGCCGCGGGTCGGCAGGAATGGGCCAGCCACCGGGTGCTCTACGGCCATGTGCTCGATCCCGCCAGCGGTGAGCGGGTGGATGAGGCGCTGCTGCTGCTGATGCGGGCGCCTCGCAGCTTCACCCGTGAGGACGTGGTGGAGCTGCATTGCCATGGCGGTCTGGAGACGGTGCGGCGGGTGCTGGAGCTGGTGCTGGCCGCCGGGGCGCGGCGGGCTGCTGCCGGTGAGTTCAGCCAGCGGGCTTTTCTGAATGGGCGCCTTGATCTCACCCGGGCCGAGGCGATGGTGGCGCTGATCACGGCCCGCAGCCGCCGGGCGGCCCAGCTGGCGATGGCGGGCCTGGATGGCGGCGTGCAGCGCCGGATCTCCGCCCTGCGGGAGCGCTTGCTGGATCAACTGGCCGAACTGGAGGCACGGGTGGATTTCGAGGAGGATCTGCCATCGCTCGATGGGGCGGCGGTGGTGGCCGAACTGGCGGCGGTGCGCGCGGAGCTGGAAGCCCTGGTGGCCGAGGGCCAGCAGGGCGAACGGCTCAGCCAGGGCCTGCGGGTGGCGATCGTCGGGCGGCCCAATGTGGGCAAGAGCAGCCTGCTCAACCTGCTGAGCCGCCGCGACCGGGCGATCGTGACGGATTGGCCTGGCACCACCCGCGATCTGCTCGAGAGCGAGCTGGTGCTTGAGGGGGTGCCGCTCACCTTGGTGGACACGGCCGGCATCCGCGCCACCGAAGATCCGCTGGAACGGCTGGGGATCGAACGCAGCCATCAGGCTCTCGCCGCCGCCGATGCGGTGCTGCTGCTGTTCGATCTGACGGCCGGCTGGACCAGGGATGACGAGGCCCTGCGGCAGTTGGTGCCTGCCGGCGTGCCGCTGCTGCTGGTGGGTAACAAGGTGGATCTGTTGCTGGAGGCGGCGCTGCCGGCCCCGTCGGCAGCCGGCCAGACCCAGCCTGCGGATGTGGTGATCAGTGCCCTGCGCGGGCAGGGGCGGGAGCCGCTGGCGGCGCTGCTGCTGCAACGTTGTGGCCTCGGTGATGTCACCGGTCTGCAGGTGGCGCTCAATGCCCGCCAGCGGGATCTGGCGGCCGCAGCCGCCACCGCCCTGGCGGCCAGCCTGGAGGCGGCCGAGCAGCAGCTGCCCTGGGATTTCTGGACGATCGATCTGCGCGGTGCCGTGCGTCAGTTGGGTGAGATCACCGGAGAGGAGGTGAGTGAGGCGGTGCTGGATCGGGTGTTCGCGCGCTTCTGCATTGGGAAGTGACAGGGCAGGCAGCAGCTGAACAGCCGCCGCGCTGTTCAAGGCCAGGGGGCGCCGAGGGGCTGGGCCTGCTTGCGGGGCCCCGGCTGGCCCTCCCGGCTCCGCCGCTGGCCCTACCGGCTCCGCGGCTGGTTGGATGGGCCCTCCTGCCGCCGCTGCGGAGCCGATGGCGCCCTCGCTCTCCTTCACCCCTGCCCTCACCCGCCAGTTGGCCGCCTGGTTGGAGGAGGATCTGGGCCGCGGTGATCTCACGGCGCCGGCGTTAATCGGCTGCTGGGGCCGGGCCGGTTGGATCGCCCGTCGCGATGGGGTGTTCTGCGGTGGGGTGCTGCTCGAGCCCCTGTTGGCGCTGCTGGATGCCCGCTGCCAGGTGGCGCTGCTGGTGGAGGACGGTGAGCCGGTGCGGGCCGGTCAGCGCTTGCTGGAGCTGGAAGGACCGGCGGCGGCGCTGGTGGCGGTGGAACGCACGGCCCTGAATCTGGCCATGCGGCTCTCCGGCATCGCCAGCGCCACCGCTGAGTTGGTGGCGCTGCTGGCGGGTAGTGGTGTCGGACTGGCCGACACCCGCAAGACCACACCGGGCCTGCGGGTGCTGGAGAAGTACGCCAGCCGTTGCGGCGGTGGCCTCAACCACCGCTTCGGGCTCGACGACGCGGCCATGCTCAAGGAAAACCACCTGGCCTGGGGCGGCGGGGTGGCGACGGCGGTGGCGGCGGTGCGGGCCAACGCTCCCTGGCCGGCACGGTTGATCGTCGAGGCGGAAACCGAGGCGGAGGCCCGGGCGGCGGTGGCGGCTGGCGCCGATGCGGTGCTGCTCGATGGCTTCGAGCCGGCGGCTCTGGGGGCGATCGTGCCCACTCTGCGCGCCCTGGCGGCTCGGCGGGGCGCGGCGGTCGTGCTGGAGGCCTCCGGCGTTGAGCCCGGTCGGCTGGCGGCCTATGCCAGCAGCGGCATCGATCTGATCTCCACCAGTGCCCCGGTCACCCGCAGTGCCTGGCTGGACATCAGCATGCGCTTCGAGCCGCTGAGCTGAGCGGCTCGAAGCGCCGGAGCCAGTGAGCGACTGCTCAGAGTTCTGTGAACAATCGCCCTGGCGGGCGCCGAAGTCCTGACAGGCGCCGCCGTTGTCGCCAAGCTGGGGAATCTCTCTGCCGCGAGCTGATTTCCGTGCCGCGAAACCCCGTGTCCCGCCTTCTCCCGGCCACCCTCAGCCTGCTGGCTGCCCTGGCGCCGATGGCCCAGGCCCGAGCCGAAGGCGTGGTGGATCGGGTGGCTCGCAGCGGCGAGCTCGTCCTGGTGGGCATCCCGGAGGCGTCCCCCCTGCTGAGCCTCAATGCCAAGGGAGAGCCCCAGGGCTATGGCGTGACGGTGGCCCGGCAGATCAGCACGGAGCTGAGCACGGCCGTGGGCCGTCCGGTGACGCTGCGTTTCGTGGCTGTCAAGGATGGCGCGGCCCTGGGCCAGAGCATTGCCAGCGGCAAGGCGGATCTGGCCTGTGGCGTGCCCTTCACCTGGGAGCGGGATCAGCAACTCGACTTCTCCCTGCCGATCGGCCTGTCGGGGCTGCGTCTGCTGGCTCCTGCCGGCCGTCTGGATGGGTCGCCCGCCTCCCTGAGCGGCCGCCGCATCGGCGTGGTGGCCGACTCCCTGGCCGCGACTGAGCTCCAGGGCATGCAGCCGAAGGCGATCGCCGTTCCCTTCCCCAGCCTGGCAGCGGCGGTGGCGGCGCTCAGGGCCGGATCGGTGCAGGGGGTGATCGGTGACACCCTGATGCTGGCCAGCCTGGCCCGCGCTCAGGGTGGTCCTGCCTTCGCCCTGACGCCGCAGGAGCCGTATGAGCGCTTCGCGGTCGCCTGCCTGCTGCCTGAGAACGACTCCGCCTTCCGCAATCTGGTGAACCTGGCCATCGCCCGCCTGCTGCAGGGCTACCTCGATGGCACCCCCGAATCGGTGGCCGCGATCGATCGCTGGATCGGACCGGGCAGCACCCTCAACCTGCCAGCCGATGTGATCCGCACCTATTTCGAAACGGTGCTGATCGGGGTCGAGGCCCTGCGCTCCCTGCCGCCCGCCGCAGCGCCCGCTGGCACCCAACAACCGGGAACCTGATCTCCTTTCCGCGCTCCGCCCGCTTCCGTCCGCTTCCGTCCTCTCACCGCTGCCGCCCTGCTCCCATGGCGTTTCTTTCCCGTTCCCGCCTGTTCGGCATCCTGCTGATCGTGGCGTCCCTGCCGATGGATCCCGGCGTGGCCCTGGCCACCAGCATGGTCCGCGCCGAAGCCCCGAGCGCGGAGCCCCCCGCCGGCAGCGTCGAAGCCCGGCTGCGCCGGATTGCCGAGGCCGTGCGTGAACAGGAGGCGGATCCCGCCACCGCTGAGCGGCTCGGCAGCGACGCCCAGGCTGCCGTGTTCATCGGCCCCGGCGGTGTCGGCTGGGGCAATGGGGGCTTCCGTAACGGCGGCTTCTACAACGGCGGTTTCGGCAACGGCGGCTTCCGTAATGGCGGCTTTTTCAATGGTGGCTTCCGCAATGGCGGCTTCGGTAACGGCGGCTTCCGGAACGGCGGCTTCCGCAACTGGTAAATCCTGTGGCCTCCATGCCCTTCGGGCCCGTGCGGTTGCTGGTGGTGCAACCGACCCCCTTCTGCAACCTCGACTGCGATTACTGCTATCTGCCCAACCGGGACGACCGCAGTCGTCTGTCACTGCAGATTCTGGAGGCGGCCCTGGAGCGGGTGCTGGAGAGTCCCTATTGCGACGGCGACTTCACGCTGCTCTGGCACGCCGGTGAACCGCTGACGGTGCCGATTGCCTTCTACGACGCCGCCACGGCCTGCATCAGGACGGTGCTGGAGCGGCACGGGCTCCCCCCCGAAACGATCGTTCAGTCGCTGCAGACCAACGCCACCGTGATCGATGCGGCCTGGTGCGACTGCTTCATCCGCAACGACATCCATGTGGGGGTGTCGATGGATGGCCCTGCCTTCCTGCACGACGCCCACCGCCGCACCCGCACCGGCCTGGGCAGTCACGCGGCCACCATGCGCGGCATCGGCTGGCTGCAGCGCCGTGGCATTCCCTTCCAGGTGATCTGCGTGCTCACCGCTGATGCCCTCGACCACGCCGATGGCTTGTTCGACTTCTTCAGCGGCCACGGCATCGGCAACGTCGGTTTCAACATGGAGGAGACGGAGGGCGAGAACGCCCAGTCGACCCTGGAGCGGCCGGACGGCGAGCGTCGCTATCGGGCTTTCCTGGAGCGCTTCTGGCAGCGCATGGCGGAACAGCCCGGCCGGCTGCGGCTGCGGGAGTTCGATGGCATCACCAGCCTGGCCTGCCAGGGCGAGCGCCTGGAGCAGACCGACATGAACGCTCCGTTCGCGATCGTCAATGTCGATGCCCGCGGCAACGTCTCCACCTTTGATCCCGAGTTGCTCTCGGTGCAGACCCCGGACTACGGCGATTTCGCCTTCGGCAACGTGCTGGAGCACAGCCTGGCCGAGCTGGCGGAGACCGAGAAGTTTCAGCGGGTGCTGGCGGAGATCAGCTCCGGGGTGGAGCGCTGCCGCCGCAGCTGTGACTACTTCGGCCTCTGCGGTGGCGGCGCCGGCAGCAACAAATACTGGGAGCACGGCACCTTCGACTGCTCCACGACCCAGCACTGCCGCTATCGCATCCAGCTGGTGGCCGACGTGGTGCTCGATGGCATGGAGAAGCAGCTGGGGTTGGCGGCGGCCTGAAGCGGGCGGCCGCTCAGGCCGGTGCTCCGGCTGGCTGGTTGGGGGACAGGCGTTCCAGTTCCAGGGCGTTATTGCAGCCCTCGTGGCACTTGTTGTAGCGGCTGCTGGCGAATCGCCCTTGCCAATGCGGTGGTAGTTCCTGCAGAAGCGCTTCGGCGTAGGGATGGCGGCGGGCCTGCCGCTCGATCGTGTGGGCGGGATAGAGCCGCACCGCCTGGCGACTGACGCGGCAGAGCTCGGCCAGGGCGCGGCGGTGCCAGTCCAGATCGAGCCCATCGCCGCCCATCAATCCCCCCGCGGAGAGGGGCGCATAGGAAAACAGCAGATGGCCGCAGAGCACCAGATCGAAGCTGGCGTCGGCGAAGGGCAACCGGGGCAGGGAGGCGGCCAAATAGCACTGGGGATGGGCGCGGCGATCGGCCAGGAAGGCCTGCAGGGCTTGCAGATGCTCCTGGCGGCAGGCCTGTGGATCGAAGTCGGGACGCAGGCTCGGGCTGCCGGCCATGGTGGCCAGGGTCCTGTCGAGATCCTGCAGCGCCCGCTGCTCCAGCTGCTCGGGGGAGAGCGCGTAGAGCGGATCGACGGCCGTGACCTTGAGGCCGGCCGCCCTGGCCACGGCGCCGAGGGAGCCAGGGCCGCCGGGGCAATCGAGCACCCTCGTGCCGCGCCAGCGCGGCAGCTCCTGCTCCAGGTTGAACATCGCCAGGGCCTGCTGGCCCAGGCGGCCGTAAAAGACCACGGCGTCGAATTCCATGCGCGCTCCTGACACCCCATGGCCCCGTCCATCATGGGGCTCACGCCTCGGCAGCCAGAGGCGTGGAGGTGGCGAGGGGGGATGATCAGAGCGGCGCCGGCCGCTGCGGGTGCCCAGCTGCCTGTTCTCGCCGCCCATGCTCCGCTTCGCCCAAGCCCTCGACACCCAGCTGCGCGCGGCGATGGAGCGGGCCTTCCCCGAGGCCGCTGCCGAGGCGATCGCCGCCGGCCGGCCCCTGGATCCCCAGTTGGCACAGGCGAGCAAGCCCGAGTTCGGCGACTTTCAGGCCAATGGCGCCCTGGCCCTGGCCAAGCCCCTCCAGCAGTCCCCCCGCCAGATCGCCGCCGCCCTGCTGGCGGAACTGGAGGCCGATGTGGCCTTTGGCGCTCTTTGCCTGCCGCCCCAGATCGCTGGCCCCGGCTTCCTCAACCTGACGCTGCGGCCCGAGGTGCTGGCGGCCGAGCTGCGCAGGCGGCTGACGGATCCCCGGCTGGGGGTGCCCCTGGCGAGCGAAAGCGGTGCTGGCTCAGCAGTGGCGCCGGTGATCGTCGATTTCTCCAGCCCCAACATCGCCAAGGAGATGCACGTCGGCCATCTGCGCTCCACGATCATCGGCGACTCCCTGGCGCGGGTGCTGGAGTTTCGCGGCCACCCGGTGCTGCGCCTCAACCACGTGGGCGACTGGGGGACCCAGTTCGGCATGCTGATCACCCACCTCAAGCAGGTGGCCCCCGAGGCGCTCACCAGGGCTGATGCGGTGGATCTGGGGGATCTGGTGGCCTTTTACCGCCAGGCCAAGCAGCGCTTCGATGAGGACGAGGCCTTCCAGGCCACCAGCCGTGAGGAGGTGGTGAAGCTGCAGAGCGGTGATTCGGTGAGCCGCCGGGCCTGGCAGCTGCTCTGTGATCAGTCGCGGCGGGAATTCGAGCAGATCTATGGGCGCCTTGACATTCGCCTCAGCGAACGGGGCGAATCCTTCTACAACCCTTATCTCGAAGCCGTCGTCGCCGATCTGGAAGCCGCGGATCTGCTGGTGGTGGATGCGGGGGCGAAGTGTGTCTTCCTCGAAGGGATGCAGGGCAAGGACGGCAACCCCTTGCCGTTGATCGTGCAGAAGAGCGACGGCGGTTTCAACTACGCCACCACCGATCTGGCGGCGATTCGCTATCGCTTCGCGGCGCCCCCGGCGGGCGATGGCGCTCGCTGGGTGATCTACGTCACCGATGCCGGCCAGGCCAATCACTTCGCCGGCGTGTTCCAGGTGGCCCGCCGTGCCGGCTGGATTCCTGAAGGCGCCCGGCTGGAGCATGTGCCCTTCGGATTGGTGCAGGGCGACGACGGCAAGAAGCTCAAGACCCGCTCCGGTGACACGGTGCGGCTCAAGGATCTGCTCGATGAGGCGGTGGAGCGCTGTGAGGCCGATCTGCGCCGCCGCCTGGTGGAGGAGGAGCGTCAGGAGGACGACGACTTCGTGCAGCAGGTGGCCACCACCGTGGGGCTGGCGGCGGTGAAGTACGCCGATCTCAGCACCAATCGGATCACCAACTATCAGTTCAGCTTTGACCGCATGCTGGCCCTGCAGGGCAACACGGCCCCCTACCTGCTGTATGCGGTGGTGCGTATCGCCGGCATCGCCCGCAAGGGCGGTGATCTGGGGGATGGCGCAGCCACCAGTGCCGAGCCGCAGGCGGTCTTCCCCGATCTCCTGCTGTTCAGTGAACCGCAGGAGTGGGCGCTGGTGCGGGAGCTGTTGAAGCTGGATACGGTGATCGCCGAAGTGGAGCAGGAGCTGCTGCCCAACCGGCTCTGCAGCTATCTGTTCGAGCTCAGCCAGGTGTTCAACCGCTTCTACGACCAGGTGCCGGTGCTCAAGGCCGAGCCGGCCGCCCGCGCCTCCCGCCTCGCCCTCTGCCGCCTCACTGCTGACACGCTCAAGCTGGGGCTGGGCCTGCTGGGGATTGCGACGCTGGAGCGGATGTGAGGGGGCGTCAGATAGCCATTGCTTGGCAAGCGCAGCCGTTGAACCACCGTCCTCCCCGCGCCGGAGCCATCAGCAGTTCACAAGCGGCTGGATGGCATCGAGTACCTCAGCCAGTTCGGCGCTGGCCACTTCGGTGTCGTGAGCGGCCTGGGCGCGTAGCCAATAGCCAGGGCTGAGCCCTAGCACGCGGCATAGTCGCAGGTCGGTGTCGGCCGTGATCGCCCGCTGGCCCGCAATGATCTCGCAGATGCGGGAAGCAGGCACCCCGATGGCCTTGGCAAGCCGGTACTGGCTGATGCCCAGAGGTTCGAGGAACTCCTCGAGGAGAAGTTCGCCTGGGGTGATCGGAGCGAGACGATGCATGGGGAGCGGTTCAGTGGTGGTCAACGATCTCAACATCTTCCGGGCCACTGTCCGACCAGAGAAAACAGAGGCGGTCCTGGTCGTTGATGCGGATGCTGTGCTGACCGGCCCGATCGCCCCGCAAGGCTTCGAGCCGGTTGCGAGGTGGAATGCGCCGGTCGTCGAGCCGACCGGCGATGTCCAGTTGCCTCAGCTTGCGGCGGGCCACCCGCTCGAAGGCCTGGAAGCGAGGCACGGCCCAACCGCTTGAGAGCGCTTTGGTGTCGGCGCATCGGAACGACCGGATCATCGCCTCATCATCGTTCCGCTACGCAGAATGCCCTGCCTGTCTCGACCCGCTCGGCCTTGGGTCGTCGAGGGCTTCGCGCTCCACCATCGTGATCGCCTTCGTCTGGTTGGCGAGGTGCTGCAGGCTCCTAGCGTCGCGGTACGGACGGATTCGTTGTTGCTCCGATGGCTCAACCGCTGCCCAACTCCGTCGAGGTGCCGCTGACACCCGGTGTTGGGATCGCTCCCGCTGGTCTGGTTCCCTCGCCGCCGCCGGCCCGGCCCGAGGTGGAACGCCTCCAGGCCTACAGCGCTCCCCTGGAGGGGCGGCGCGGCCTGTTGCGGCTCGATTTCAACGAGAACACGGTGGGGCCGAGTCCCAGGGTGGTGGAGGCGATCCGGGCCATTCCGGCCGATCACTACGCCATCTATCCCGAATATGACGGCCTCCGGGAGGCGGTGGTGGCGTCCTTGGAGGCCTGCGCTGGAGGTCTGGCGACGAGGGAGAACGGCGCGACGGTGGGTGGCAGGCCAGTGGTTGGCGGGCCAGTGGGATCCGGGACCGTCGGAGCTGGGGCAGGGGGCGCTGGGACAGTCCATGCTGGGACAGTGGCTTTCCCCGGCCTCACCGCAGACCATGTCGGCCTGTTCAACGGGGTCGACGCCGCCATTCATGCCGTGTTTCACGCCTACGGCGAGCGCGGTGATCAACTGCTCACCACCAGCCCCACCTTCGGCTACTACGACCCCTGTGCCCGCATGCAGGGCATGACGACCACGGTGATCCCGTATCGCCTCCCCGATTTCGCCTTTCCGCTGGAGGAGATCAGCGCCGCCCTGGCCGCTCCGCAGCCACCGAAGCTGCTGCTGCTCTGCAATCCCAACAACCCCACCGGCACCCGATTGGCGGCCGAACAGGTGCTGACCCTGGCCGCGGCGGCTCCCCGCACGCTGGTGGTGGTGGATGAGCTGTATGAGGCCTTCACCGGGGACAGTGTGCTGCCGGTGCTGGCTGAGCGCGCCAGAGCTGTCGCCGCTCAGACCTCAGCCGTTGGCGCCCCCAACCCTGAGGTCGGACCACCCGCAGCCATCGATCCCTTCGCTGAGATCCCCAATCTGCTGGTGCTGCGCTCCCTGGCCAAGACGGCGGGCCTGGCGGGGCTCCGCATCGGCTTCGCCATCGGCTCGCCGGCGCTGGTCGATCGGGTCAGCCGGGTCACCGGCCCCTACGACATCAACAGCTTCGCCGTCACCGCCGCCTTCGCGGCCCTCGCCGATCAGCCCTACGTCGATGCCTATGTGGCCGAGGTGGCCCAGGCCCGCGACTGGTTGGTGGCCCAGCTGCTGGCTGCCGGGGTGCGCCATCACACCGCCGGCGGCAACTACCTGCTGCTCTGGCCCCAGGCCGATCCGGCAGGGGTGGAGGCGCGTCTGCGTCAGGCCGGCATTCTGGTGCGTTCGATGGCCGGCAAGCCGCTGATCGATGGCAGCCTGCGGGTGAGCCTCGGCACCCGGGAGCAGATGCAGCGGTTCTGGGCGGCCTGGCGGGAGATCGAAGGCGTGTGAATCTCGGCTGAGTGTGTCAAGCGTCTGATGCTCTTCGCTGTCCGCTTCTTTGCCGGACTTGATGAACCCGGATGACGTCATGGGGCCAACTGAGACCGCGTGGGGCGTTTTGGTCCGGAGCGTGTACGGACTTTTTGATCAAAACGAGTTGCCGGCGACGCGCTCCTGGGCGGCAAGTGATCTGGCGGTCCGGGATCCAAGGGTGACGGGGGATGGTCGCGGGTATAATAATCTGATCAGTGCTTACGGAATCGATATATTGAATTGGACCATATCTTTTGAGTTGGCTCTGCGTGTGTCGGCTGGTTATATCGGCACCTTTCTGGCCTTTCCGCTGGCGATTGCTGGCCGCAAGGGAAGTCCATGGCATCGTCTGGTTGGGCGGGTTTTTGTCGGTGCTTTCGTGGTGATCTGTCTCGCCGGCTATCTGTTGGATCGGGATGAAATTCTGGGTCTCAATGTGTGCCGCTCCTGGGGATCGCCAAATCTGATGCCCTCGATCTAGGCGCCCGACGACCCGCTTGCCATCAGGCAGCTGATCGTGGCTGGGACCGGTGCGATTAACAGTTTCGCTCTGTACCTCGCCCTCTCCGGAT
The DNA here is from genome assembly GCA_943325005.2 of Bifidobacterium breve. Lineage (GTDB taxonomy): Bacteria > Cyanobacteriota > Cyanobacteriia > PCC-6307 > Cyanobiaceae > Cyanobium. The sequence continues at coordinate 14,400 of CALPNT020000033.1, forward strand.
GGCGTGTCTGGGCCCGTCGAGAAGCCATCGCCACCCAGCAGCCGCAGCGCCTCGATCAGGTTCTTGCCGTAGTGGAATTGGTGGCTTGTGGTGTGTTCATGCTGGCTTTCTGGCAGCTGATCCAGGATCTTGGCTTGAACCCATGGCTGCGCCTTTCGATTCCTCTGCTTGCTGTTTTGCCCGTGATGGATGCGGGCAATGATCTGATCCAGGCCACCTGGGGTGTGGTTCCAGCTCTGTGGTGGCTTCAGCACCTGCGCAAACTGGCCATGGCCGAAGCCGGTCTGCTGGCCGCGATTGCGCTGCGCTGCACCCCAGAGCCTTATGTGATCTGGGGCATGGCCGGATCGTTGCTGGTGATTGCGATCCCCAGCCTGTGGCTGGTCCGGCATCAACTCAGAAATCCTTGAAAGAATGCAACGGCTCCACGCAGTTCAGCCATGACCGTCGCTGTTCTCTCTGGGCCGCTTGCTTTCCTGACTTGATGGGCCCTGGCAGGGCCAGCTCAAGCGGGTTAGTTAGGTTCGGCCAACGGATTGCCTTCAGCGCAGCACCTCAATCACGGTGGCCTCGCCCAGGGGCGGCATCAGGCTGAGAGAGTTGCCGCTGCGCACCACCTTGGCGGGGGCCATCGCCTTCAGGAAGGGCTCGATCGAGCCAAGATCACAGCTGGCGGAGGCGGCGGCGTTGCGATACTGCACCGGAATCACCCGCCTTGGTTGCAGCTCGCGCACCACGGCGGCGGCCTCTTCGCCGGTGTAGACCTTGGCACCGCCACCCACGCCGATGATCAGCACATCGGGGCGCCCGAGCAGCACCCGATCCTCCGGTTTGAGCGTGGCGGTGGTGCCGCCTAAATGGGCGAGCTCCAGACCCCCCTGCTGCCAGCGCCAGAGGGTGGATTGGCCGAAGCGTTTGCCTCCGACGCGGTCGTGGGGGGCGGCGATGCCCTCGATTTTCAGGCCAGCCAACCGGTAGGAGCCCGGTTTCACCAGCAGCCGGCCTCGGGCCACCGGGGCGCCCTCATCCTTGAGCTGGCTGCTGGCCAGGATCACATCAGCGGCGATGCGCGGCTCCGCCAGACCGGCGGCGCAGCCCACCGCCCGGAAGGGATTGAGCAGCACGGTGGCGCCACCGCCGCGCACCACGATGGCGCTGTGGCCGTAGCTGCTGATCGTGACCCCGGTGCCGCCGGCCCAGGCCGGCGGGGCTGCTGACAGGGCCAGCCCACCGCTGATCAGGGCGCCATTCAAGAGGGCGCTGCAGATCAAGGCGCCATGCTTGAAGCGGCCGCTCACTCGCCCGGTTGGCACCGGGGCCGTCGTCTGCCTGGGGCGCTCGGGGCGATCCCCACCGGGTCGGTCGAGGCTGTTGGGGTGGTCAGCTGCGCTGCTGGTCTGTTGGTCAGCTGCGCTACTGGTCTGTTGGTCAGCTGCGCTGACGCAGGCGGGAGGTGTGGCCATGGCGTCGGAGCGAACCTGGATGGGTCTATGGGCGCGAAGTTAGCAGTGGCGGCCTGAACGCCCGCGCGGCAGCGGCTGGCTGGCAGCTCAGCCCTGGTGGGCTGGAGCTGCCACAACGGCGCGCTGGGCGGTGGCTTCGCGCAGGAAATTGGCCAGCAGGGCATGGCCGCTCTGGGTGAGCACGCTTTCCGGGTGAAATTGCACTCCCTGCAGATGGGGATAGTGGCGATGGCGCAGGCCCATGATCGTGCCGTCCTCCAGCCAGGCCGTGATCTCCAGGCAAGCGGGCAGGCTCTCGCGCTCAGCGATCAGGCTGTGGTAGCGGGTGGCCGTGAGCGGCTCCGGCAACCCGGCGAACACCCCGGCGCCGCCGTGGTGAACCGGCGAGGTTTTGCCGTGCATCAGCTCCCGGGCTCGCACTACCTTGCCGCCGAACACCTGGGCCAGGCACTGGTGGCCGAGGCACACCCCCAGGATCGGCACGGAGGGGCCCAGCTGGCGCAGCACCTCCTGGCATACCCCTGCCTGGTCGGGATCGCCGGGGCCGGGTGAGATCAGGATCGCCGCCGGCTCAAGGGCGCGGATCTGCTCAACGCTCAGGGCGTCGTTGCGCTCTACCCGCAGGTCGGCGGCCAGCGGATGCTCGGCTGCCAATTCACCCAGATATTGCACCAGGTTGAAGGTGAAGCTGTCGTAGTTGTCGAGAACCAGGAGCATCGGCGCGGGCGGAGCAGGCGAGCGATCGGGGCTCGGAGCCTAAAGGCCCAGGCGCTGCAGCAGCGGTGGGATCAGCAACAGCAAGGCAATCATCATCGAAGACAGCGCCGCCACCAGCACCGCCGCCGCGGCGCAGTCCTTGGCGATGCGGGCCAGCGGGTGGAACTGGCGGCCGATCGCCAGGTCCACCACGGCCTCGGTGGCGGTGTTGAGCAGTTCCAGCACCAGCACCGCCGCCACCGTCAGCACCAGCACCGCCAGCCGGTCGGGGCTGAGCTCCAGCCACACCCCCATGCCGAAGACCCCCAGGCCGGTGAACACATGGATGCGGAAGTTGCGCTGGCTGGCGAAGCCGTAGGCGAGCCCCTGGGCGGCGTAGCGGAAGCTGGCGGGCAGGTCGCCGGCCACCTTCCAGGCCCCGACCCGCAGGCGTCGGCCGCGGCGATGCACGTCCTGGCTGAGATCCCGCAAGGGTGTGGGTTGGTTTTCGGTAGCGAGCATCGGCACTCCGCGGCAGCGCCTGAGAACCGCACCCTACCGCTCCTTTCCCGTCGTGAAACCCCCAGGCGAACCTTCTCAGGCCAGCAGACGTTCCTGGCGTTCCAGCATCCGCTCCAGGCTGGCCTGATCAGGATGGTCCCAGCCCAACAGGTGCAGCAGGCCGTGGCTGGCCAGGAACAGCAGCTCCCGTTCCAGCCCGTGGCCCTGTTCTTCCGCCTGGCGAGCGGCGGTTTGCAGCGAGATCACGATGTCACCGAGCTCGAGCGCTTCAACGTCATCGCCGTCCCAGGCCCCGGCGGGTAGCGGAGGGGCGTCCTCCTGGGCGGCGAAGGCGAGCACATCGGTGGCTCCTGGCTTGTGGCGCCAGGCCTGGTTGAGTTCGGCGATGGCGGCATCACCGCAGATCTCCAGCCCCAGGCTGTAGGCAGGGGCCCGCAGGGGTGCCGGCAGTTCCGCCGCCAGTTGGCCCAGCCAGCGCTGCAGATGGGCCTGCCAGCAGGCTTCGGCGGCCTGGGGCGCGGCCAGATCACCGGCCTGGTGCAACAGGATCGGAGCCAGATCGGCCTCGAGGGCAAAGGCCAGGTCCAGCTCCGGGTCTGTGGCTGTCTGGGGGAAGCTCGGCGTCATTGGGGCAGGTTGGGGCGGCCGAGCCAGGCGATCAGCACCAGGAAGCCGCTGAGCCCCAGGGCGGTGAGCCCGAAATGCAGCAGGCTCTGGGAGCCCTTGCGCACCATGTTGCGCATGGCGAGTTTGATGAAACTGGCCGGTGCTCCGCTGGCTGCGCTACTGCTGCCGCTACTGCCGTCGCCACCGGCGCTGGCTGGCGACGGGCCGGTGGCTGGGCCCGGGCTGGTGGGAGACGGGCTCATGGAGGGGGCGGCTGCCTGGGCCGGGATGGACGGAAGGACGCTCAGACTGGCACCTGCCGGGGGCTGATCGCAGGGCGGACGGCAGGCCGCCCTGGGGGCGTTTCAGCTGTCGCTGTCGGCTCCCACCTCCACCCCCTGATGCAGCAGGGATTGGATGAAGGGATCGAGATCGCCATCCATCACCCCCTGGACATCGGTGGTTTCGTGCTGGGTGCGCAGATCCTTGACCATCTGATAGGGATGGAACACGTAGTTGCGAATCTGGTTGCCCCAGGCTGCTTCAACGATGTCGCCGCGGATGTCGGCGATCTCGGCGGCCCGTTGCTCCTGGGCGATCACCAGCAGTTTGGCCATCAGCAGAGCCATCGCCTTCTCCTTGTTCTGCAGCTGGGAGCGCTCCTGGGTGCAGCGCACCGCCAGGCCGGTGGGCACATGCAGGATGCGCACGGCCGTTTCCACCTTGTTCACGTTCTGGCCGCCGGCACCGCCGGAACGGGAGGTGGTCACCTCCAGGTCTTTTTCGGGGATGTCGAGCTTCACCTCCTCCTCGAGCTGGGGCATCACCTCCACGCCGGCAAAGCTGGTCTGGCGCTTGTCGTTGGCGTTGAAGGGGGAGATGCGCACCAGCCGGTGGGTGCCCTTCTCGTTGCGCAGGTAGCCGTAGGCGTAGCGGCCCGCGATTTCAATCGTGCAGCTCTTGATGCCCGCTTCCTCGCCTTCACTGAGCTCGTCCACGGTCACCTTCATGCCGTGGTCCTCGGCCCAGCGGGTGTACATCCGCATCAGCATCAGCGCCCAGTCCTGGGCGTCGGTGCCGCCGGCGCCGGCGTTGATCGAGATCACCGCCCCTTCCTTGTCGTAAACACCGCTGAGCAGGCGCTCCAGCTCCCAGCGATCCAGATCCGACTTCAGCGTCTGCAGGCCGGTGTTGGCCTCGGCGAGCAGGTCGTCGTCCGCTTCAAGCTCGTAGAGCTCCAGGGTGGCGCGGCCGTCGTCCACCCAGTTCTGCCAGCGCCGCAGCTGCTCCAGCTGGGCCTTCACCTCATCGAGTTGGCGCATCTTGGCCTGGGCCTGCTTCTGGTCATCCCAGAAGTTCGGTTGGGAGGCCAGTTGCTCCAGATCCTGTTGACGGGCTTTGAGGGCCGGTACGTCAAAGGCAGTCCTGGGCATGGCCCAGGCGGTCGGTGAGCTCGGAGAGGTCGCGCTTGAAATCGGTGAGGTCGAGCACGGGGGCTAGCGGCGTGATGATGGAGCCTATCGCTGCAACCTGTCGCTCCAGTCCCGCCGCTTAGGATCGACGCTGAACTGCCGATGCTGCAAGGGCTACAAGTCACGTTGAGCAATGCTCACTCCCAAGCTATGAAAGAACCTCAGCAGGCCAAGGTTGATGTTTATACATCTCGATTTTCACCCCAGTGCATGAAGGCGAAGGCGCTGCTTGATCACAAGGGAATTACCTATAGCGAGTTTTTTGTTGATCGCGATGAACAGATCCGTGCGGTGATGGTGAAGCGCTCCGGTGGCCGCACCACCGTTCCCCAGATCTTCATCAATGGCCGTCCCGTCGGTGGTTTTGAAGAATTAGAGGCGCTCGAGGCCGGCGGGCAGTTTGATCTGTTGCTCTCCCAGGCTCCGCCACGACCCCAGGGGGAATGGCGATCCTCAACGGGTCCCGAGGGGATGCCCCGCCCGCGCCTCAGCAGCTGATCAGCCCGCCGACCAGATCGGCTCCCAACCACCACCTGGTTCCCATCCTTTCGCCCCTTGTCCGTGATCGCTTCCCAGCTGTTTGTGATCGATCCGATCGCGCGCCTCAATCCCGCCAAGGATTCCAGCGTGGCGTTGATGCAGGCGGTGCAGCGGGCCGGTCAGGCGGTGTGGGTGTGCACCCCCGCCGATCTCTCGGCGGTGGCGCCTCTGGCCGGCGAAGGCTGCGGCGGCCACGACACCTGGGCCCTGGCCCAGCCGGTGCAGCTCGGTGCGATCGCGCTGGAGGCCGGTGCCTGGCAGGTGCCCGATCGCTGGTTTGAGCTGGGAGAGGTCCGGTTGCTGCCGCTGGAGCACTTCCAGGTGGTCTGGATGCGCAAAGATCCGCCGGTGGATGAGGCCTATCTCTATGCCACCCATCTGCTCGATATCGCCGAACGACGTGGTGTGCGGGTGATCAATCGCCCCGCCTCGCTGCGGGCCTGGAACGAGAAGCTCAGCTCCCTGCGCTTCAGCCATCTGATGGCTCCTTCAATGGTGAGCAGCCGGGTGGAGCAGCTGGCGGGTTTCGCCCGCGACCATGGCGAGGTGGTGCTCAAGCCCCTGGGCGGACGGGCGGGTCAGGGGGTGGTGTTCGCCTCCACCGCCACCCCCGGCCTGCGGGCCTTGCTGGAGCTGGTGACAGCCCAGCAACAGCTGCCGGTGATGATTCAGGCCTTCCTGCCGGGGGTGAGCGCCGGCGATAAGCGCATCCTGTTGGTGGCTGGCGAGCCGCTGGGTGCGGTGAACCGGGTGCCCACCGGCGGCGAGTTCCGCAGCAATCTGGCGGTGGGCGGTGCCCC
>CALPNT020000034.1 GCA_943325005.2 Bifidobacterium breve
AGCGCCTTCGGCTCCTTCCGGGCGATCGGCTATCGCAACGAACTCGACGGCAGCGAGCATGTGGCGATCGTCAAGGGCCATCCCGAGCAGGCCACGGAGCCGGTGCTGGTGCGGGTGCACTCGGAATGCCTCACCGGTGATGCCTTCGGTTCATTGCGTTGCGACTGCCGCCCCCAGCTGGAGGCGGCCCTGCGCATGATCGAGGCGGCGGGCGAGGGTCTGGTGGTGTACCTGCGCCAGGAAGGCCGGGGCATCGGCCTGATCAACAAACTCAAGGCCTACGCCCTGCAGGATGGCGGTCTTGATACGGTCGAGGCGAATGAACGGCTCGGCTTTGCCGCCGACCTGCGCAATTACGGCGTTGGCGCCCAGATTCTTAGTGATCTCGGCGTCCGGCGGCTGCGGCTGATCACCAACAACCCGCGCAAAATTGCCGGCCTCGGTGGTTACGGCCTGCAGGTGGAGGATCGGGTGCCGCTGGTGATGGATCCCGGCCTACACAACGCCGCCTATCTCCAGGTGAAACGCACCAAGCTCGGCCATCTGTTGGACGTCGAAGCCCATGGCCTGACGGCGGTGCTCGCCTGGCGTGGCCTGGCTGACCCCGATCAGCGGACCGCCGCCTTCGCCAGCCTGCAGCACTGGGCCGATCAACAGGCGCTGCTGCTTGAGTTTGAGCAGGATCCGCGCTTGCTGGCCCTACTGGATCAACCCGAGCTGGCCCTGCTGCTGGGTTCAACCCAGGGCCAACAGCTGAGCGCCGAGCAGCTGGCGGCCGGCGTCCAACTGCTGGCCAACCAGCCCTACACCGAGGTGGTGGCCCTGCTGCTGGCGCCGGATCGGCGGCGGGTGGCCCATCCGAGCGCCAACCTGGAACCGGAAACCAGACCACTGGCCGATCTGCAGCTGGCGCCGGATCGCAGCTGCCCCAGGCTGGCGGCCCAGAGTGGGGCGTTCATTGTCTGGCGGTGAGGCAACTCAGGCCGCGATCGTCACCTTGTTGATGCGGCTGCCGTTGTGCAGTTTGAGCACCACGTCCAGGTCGCCGGTGTGGCCGAACACGGTGTGCACGCCATCGAGGTGGGGCGTGGCGCCATGGCAGAGGAAGAACTGGCTACCGCCGGTGTTTTTGCCCGCATGGGCCATCGACAGGCTGCCGGCCTGATGCTTGTTCTTGTTGATCTCACACGGAATCATGTAGCCGGGGCCACCGGTGCCGGCCTGGCCGCGGGCGCCTTCCCTCGAGTTGGGGCAGCCGCCCTGGGCCATGAAGCCATCAATCACCCGGTGGAAGGCCAGGCCGTCATAAAAGCCCTCGTTGGCGAGCTTCACGAAGTTGGCCACGGTGCCGGGGGCATCGGCTTCAAACAGTTCAATCGTGATGCTGCCGGCATCGGTGTCCATCAGGGCCTTGGTCACGGTTGTTCGCTGGGGGGGCCGTTAATCCTGCCAGGCCAGGCGCGGCGCCCCCTGGGGGAGGGCCGAACTCCAGACCCAGCCGGGATCCCCGCCGCCGCAACGCAGCGCCGGCTAAGCGGGCTGCGGTAACGCGGGCTGCAGTAAAAAGATTCCAGACTTTTTCTTTCTTTGCCATGAACGCTCCCCGCGGTGCCGCCGGCAGCCAGCTGGATCTGCCGCAGGCCCGTCTCGGCGTGCTGGGCGGCAGTGGCCTCTATGGCATGGAAGGGCTCGGCGAGCTGCGCGAACTGACGCTCGACACCCCCTACGGCCAACCCTCCGACAGCCTGCGGCTGGGCCGTATCGGTGATCTCGAGGTGGTGTTCCTGGCCCGCCATGGCCGTCAGCACACCTACACGCCCACCGAGGTGCCCTACCGGGCCAATCTCTGGGCGCTGCGCTCGCTCGGCGTGCGCTGGATTCTGTCGGTGTCCGCCGTCGGTTCGCTGCAGGAGGAGGTGCGGCCGCTCGACATGCTGGTACCCGATCAATTCATCGATCGCACCCACCAACGGCCCCTGAGCTTCTTCGGCGACGGCGCCGTGGCGCATGTCACCGTGGCCGATCCCTACTGCTCAGTGCTGAGCCGCATCCTCGCCGATGTCGGTGACAGCCTGATGCCCGAAGGTCACCGCCTGCACCGCGGTGGCACCTATCTGTGCATGGAGGGCCCCGCCTTCTCCACCCGCGCCGAATCCGAGCTCTACCGCTCCTGGGGCGCTGATGTGATCGGCATGACCAACCACACCGAAGCCCGACTGGCCCGCGAAGCGGAGATGGCCTACGCCACCCTCGCCATGGTCACCGACTACGACTGCTGGCACCAGGAGCACGCCTCGGTCACCGTCGAGCTGGTGCTCGACAACCTCAGGACCAATGCCACCCTGGCCCAGCAGATCGTGCGGCTGGCAGCCGAACGGGTGGCGGCCCTGCGTCCCCCCAGCAGCGCCCACCACGCCCTGCGCCATGCCCTGATGACGCCAATGGAGGCCGTACCCGCCGCCACCCGCCAGCGCACCGATCTGTTCACAGCCCCCTACTGGGGCCCCTACGAGGGCCCCAATGGGGCCAGCGGCGGCAGCTGAGCGCCCAGGGCCGTCAGCACTGTCCGCAGGCCGGGCCCGTGCGCGGCCATCGCCGTACGGGCGGCGCTGACATCAAGACCGGCGGCGGCCATCACCAGGGCCAGCCGCACCGAGCCCTCGGCCTGCCGTAACAGCTCCGTGCCCCGCTGGCGGCTCAGTCCGGCCAAATCCGCCAGGATGCGCAGCGCCCGATCCTCCAGCTTGGCGTTGGTGACGGCCACATCCACCATGCGGTTGCCATACACCTTGCCCAGCCGCACCATCACGCCGGTGGACAGGATGTTGAGCGCCATCTTGGTGGCGGTGCCGGCCTTGAGCCGGGTGGAGCCGGTGAGCAGTTCGGGGCCGGTGAGCAGGCGGATATCGATGTCGCAGGGCATCGCCACCTGCTCGGCGGGTACACAGGCGATCGCGATCGTCAGCGCCCCGAGCGCCTTGGCCTGGCTGAGGGCACCGAGCACATAGGGGGTGGTGCCGCCGGCGGCGATCCCCACCAGGCAGTCGCCGGGGCCAAAACCCCGTTGCTCGAGATCAGCCACACCGGCTTCAAACCGATCTTCCAGGCCTTCGGAGCTGCGCAGCAGGGCGGCAGAGCCACCGGCCAGCACCCCCTGCACCAGCTGCGGCGGCGAGCAGAACGTGGGCGGGCATTCGGCCGCATCCAACACCCCCAGCCGCCCCGAAGTGCCGGCCCCCAAATAGAACAGGCGACCGCCGTGCTGCAGGCGAGCAGCAATGGCATCCACCGCCGCCGCCAGAGGAACGGCAGCAGCAGCCACCGCCTCCTGGGGGCGGCGATCGTTCTCGCAGAACAGCTCCACCAGGGCTGCCGTCTCCAGCTGGTCGAGGTTTTCACTCAGGGCATTGGCCTGCTCGGTGAGCAGATGGCCTCGGCTCCATAACTGGGCACCGGTGAGGCTGGCGAGGGGCTCCGCCAACGCGTCGCGCGGAACGGCAGTGGTCACCGGTGCGCCCGCCTGGTCGAGTTGAGTCTGGCCTGAGACCGCCGGCACTGGGCCACCGCGCTGATCATCACCAGCGCTCACAGCAGGCCCTCCAGCCGGCGACGGAAGGCTTCCAGCTCGGGATCGGCACGGCCAGCACCAGCACTACCGGCACCGGCACCGCCGGGACCAGCCGGCGGCTCGTCGGCCTCAAGCTGCTCTTTCCAGGTGCTCACGTCCATGTTGCGCTCCGGCGGCGCAATCAGCAGGCGCTCCTCATCGCTGTTGGGCAGGAAGCCCGCCGGCACGAACCGCCCCTCATAGCCCGCATCTCGGCAGAACTGCTCCAGCTCCTCGCGATCGATCAGCTCAACGCTGGGCACCGGGAAGTCCTGCGCTTCCAGCAGACCCGCGTAGCGCTCGGCATCATCGGGGTCCTCAAACATCAACACCACGGTGCGGCCGTTCAGCTCCAGGGAGTGGATGCCCTCCTGGTCACTGCCGGCATCAAAGAGGAGCACATGCACCGGCCCGAAGGCGGACTCTCTCGGGGGCACGATCAGCGACGCTGCAATGGGGCCAGTGTCTCATCCGGGGCCGATCCCGCCACCGGGCTCAGGATTTGATCCGGGGCGAGGCTGGCCTCCGGGGACAAGCTGGCCTCCGGGGACGAGCTGCCCTCCAGGGACAGGCTGTCATCCAGGGTGAGGCTCTGCGTCAGCGGCGACCTGCTGCCGCCGCTCCCCCTCCAACTGCCGCAGACGCCCATAGAGCGCCAGTTCATCGTCACCCAGGCCGTCGTCGATCACGATCCTGATTTCCACCAGCTGATCGCCGCGCCGCTCCGCCAGGCTCTGTCCCCGACCGCGCAGACGCAGCAGTCGACCACTGGAGGAGCCCGCCGGCACCCGCAGCCGCACCGGCCCTTCCAGGGTGGGCACCACCACCTGAGCCCCCAGGGCCGCCTCCGCCGGCGAAAGCTCCAGCTTGTACAGCACCCGCAGACCATCAATGCGCAGCCCTTCGGCGGTGCGCACCCGCAGCTGCAGGAAATGGTCGCCGCCACCGGGGGCGAGGCCATGCAGACACAGCCGCCAGCCATCGCCGGCCAACGGTGGGGTCCACACCTCCACCACGGTGCCGTCGAGCAGTGCCAGTTCCAGCCGTTCGCCCCTGAGGGCCTGCTCCGGAGAGAGCTCCACCAGAGTTTCCGCCTCGCTGCTGGCCGGCACTGGTGGTGGTGAAGGTGCCGCGGTCGCCACGCGACCCGGCGCCGTGCGGCCCGGCGCCACGTCGTCGGGCTGCTGCTGATCCAGCGGGTAGGCGGCAACACCGCTGTCGTCGTCGGCATCGTTCTGGGGCGCCGCGCTTCGGCCTGCCGCGCTTCGGCCCGCATCGCCGTTGTCTTCTGGCTCTGGCCGCGGCCGGCCGCCGAAGAGATCAGCCAGATAGTCCTCGAAGTCAGGGAAGCCGGTGCTGTAGGGATCGCGATCGCCGTGATCGGCCGCTGACCCATCAGCGTCCGCGCCGCTTTCCCAGGCCCGGCGGCGGCTGGGATCCGAAAGTACCGCGTAGGCCTCGTTGAGCCGTTTGAAGCGCTCCTCGGCACTCGGATCGTTGTCATTGAGATCCGGATGCCAGCGGCGGGCCTGCTGGCGGAAGGCCCGCTTGAGCTCCTCCGCTTCGGCACCAGGTTCAACGCCGAGCACCTGCCAGTGATCGGCATCCGCCAGAGCCGAAGAATCAGAACGGGGACGAGGGCTCACGGAGATCAGCCGTCGGACCAGGGGTCATCATGCTGGTCCTGTTGGCGCGGGCCAGACCAGTCGCCCGGATCGGACCGCTGCCGGCGCGCCGCCTCGGCGGACTGGCGATCGGGGCCACGCTCACCGTTGGGGCCACGGCTGTTGCTGGAATCACGGCTGTTGCTGAAATCACTCTCGCGATCACCGCTGTCCCTGTCCCAGTCAGCAGCACGGGCGCTGCCATCCCTGCCGCCGGAGCTGGCGCCCAGGCCGATATCTGGCTGGCGCTGACGTTCGTTGAAGCGTTCGCTGCTGCTCCAGCGGTTGGGGTTGCGATCCTCAAAGCCGTTGCGTTCCTCGTAGCCGTCGCGGTCGTTGAAGCGTCCGCCTTCGTTGTCCCGGCCCCAGCCACTGCCACTGCTGCTGCTGCTGGCGCTGCCACCCCGGCCGCTGTCCCGCGGGTCAGAGTCGCGCTCGCCACGCTCAAGATCCAGCCAGGCTCGATCCCTGGGATCTTGATCCCCGGGATCCCGATCCCTGGGATCGCGATCGGCCCCACCTCCAGAGGCCCGGCCCCAACCAGAACCAGCGGCGCCGGCGCTGGGTGATCCATAGCGTGTGGCGCCAGATCCTGTTCCCCAGGTACTGGTTCCAGAGGAACGGCCAAAGCCAGCCGAGTCAGCGCTGCCGGAGCCGAACATGCCGCCACCAAAGGCGCTGCGGCCTGAGCCAGCAGCGCCACCACCGGAACCAGCGGTGCGGGAGCTGCTGGCCCAGGGATCACCGCGCCCGTTCCGATCCCAGTCCTCCCAGTCATCGTCGGCGAACAATTCGTCCTTGAGCGAGCCGAGTGTGTTCTTGAGGCCCTGCAGCGGACCGGTTTCAGCGCGCCGCTCACTCATCAGCCGCCGGTTGAGCCCAAACAGCGCCTCCTGCAACTGACTCACGGCCAGCTCCAGTTCGGCCGCATCTTCAGCGCTGAGCAGATCCTGCACGTCCCGCACCGCCATCTCCACCGAGCGCTGCTGCCGTTCGGCACCGTAGGGACCGAGTTCGAGGGCGGCATCACGCAGCCGGCGTTCAGCCTGAGCCACCAGCGTCTGGGCCTTGTTGCGGCGGTCGATCGCCGCCCGTTGGCGGCGATCATCCACCGCCTTGAGCTCCGCCTCCGCCAGCAAGGCGGCAATCTCCTGCTCGCTGAGATTGGAGCCGCCCTGAATGGTCACGCTCTGCTGGCGGCCGGTGGTGCGATCAGTGGCCGACACCTGCAACAGGCCGTTGGCATCGATGTCAAACGACACCTGCACCTGGGGCACGCCCCGGGGTGCCGGCGGGATGCCGGAGAGCCGGAAGCGCCCCAACGATTTGTTGTCCGTGGCCATCTGGCGCTCGCCCTGGAGCACGTGGATTTCCACCGAATTCTGATTGGCCTCCGAGGTGCTGAACAGATCCGACTTACGCACCGGGATCGGCGTGTTGCGCGGGATCAGCACCTTCATCACGCCACCGATCGTCTCCAGCCCCAGGGAGAGCGGGGTGACGTCGTTGAGCATCAGATCCCGCAGTTCGCCGGTGAGAATGCCGGCCTGCACAGCGGCGCCGATCGCCACCACCTCATCGGGATTCACCGACTGACAGGGTTCGCGCGGAATCAGGGTGCGCACCATCTCCTGCACCATCGGCATGCGGGTGGAGCCGCCCACCAGCACGACGTCATCGATGTCGTCGGCTCCCAGACCGGAATCGCGCAGGGCCCGCTGCACCGGCCGCAGCAGCCGATCGAGCAGATCGGGGCAGAGGGCCTCGAAGGTGCGACGCTCCAGGGTGCACTCAATGTGCAGAGGCCCGTCCGGCCCCGTGGCAATGAAGGGCAGCGAGAGGGGGGTGCTCGGCACGCCCGAAAGTTCGATCTTGGCCTTCTCGGCAGCTTCGGTGAGGCGTTGCAAGGCCTGGCGATCGCGGCGCAGATCGAGACCATGCTCCTTGAAAAAAGCATCCGCCACCCAGTCGACAATGCGTCGATCCCAGTCGTTGCCACCCAGCTGGGTGTCACCGCTGGTGGCCTTGACATCAAAGACGCCGTTAGCGATGCGCAGCACCGAAACATCGAAGGTGCCACCGCCGAGATCGAAGACCAGCACCTGCTTCACGGCACTGCGATCAAAGCCGTAGGCCAGGGCGGCCGCGGTCGGTTCGTTGAGGATGCGCTCCACCGTGATCCCCGCCAGCCGGCCGGCATCGCGGGTGGCCTGGCGCTGGGCATCATCGAAATAGGCCGGCACGGTGATCACCGCCGCCTCCACAGGCTCACCCAGATAGGTGGCGGCGTCGTCGACCAGCTTGCGCAGGATGCTGGCCACCAGCTCTTCCGGCGCATATTCACGCTCGGTGACGGGACAGACCACACGCACGTTGCCCTGGTCGTTGGCCCGCACCGTGTAGGGCACGCCGAGGCTGCTGTCCTCCAGCTCATCCCAGCGGCGACCGACGAAGCGCTTGAGATTGGCGAAGGTGTTGCGGGGGTTCAGCACCAGCTGGCGGCGGGCCAGCTGCCCCACCAGCAGCTCCTGATCGCGACTGAATCCGACCACGGAGGGCGTGGTACGCCCACCCTCGGCATTGGCAATGACCTGAGGTCTGCCGCCTTCGAGCACGGCCACCACCGAGTTGGTGGTGCCCAAGTCGATGCCAACGATCCGCCCCATGAAACCCTGCTTTCAACTCCAAGCTACCGGGACTGGGCAGACCTCAAGCCTGATCCAGACGTTAATCCGAGCTTAATCGGTGAACACCGATGCACTTCGTAGATTCCAGCAGGACCGAATCAGCACCATCCCTGCAGGCTGAGAGCCGCCACTGCCTGGCGCGCAGCACCCTTTGCCCCCCATCGCCGCCCGCCAACCCGCTGCCCCCAGCGGCCAGGAAACCTGCCTGCAACCCCTTGCTTCTCTCTTCCGCCCCGTTCAGACCCGTCACCTCATGACCAGCATTCACGGGCATAGCGGCGACGCTCAGTTCACCCTGAGACGTCGACCCACCAGCGAAAAGCTTCTGGATCTGGGCTTCCGCCAGCTCACCCTCGCCCTGGCTTCGCTGGTGGCGATCGTGCTGCTGGCGATCCTGCTCACCGTGTTCCAGGGGTCCCGCGAGGCGATGGCCAGCTTCGGCCTGCAGTTTCTGGTCACCTCAGCCTGGGATCCGGTCAACGAGCAGTACGGGGCCTTTGTCGCCATCTACGGCACCCTGGTGAGCTCGATCCTGGCGCTGGCCATCGCCGTGCCGCTGGGCGTGGGTACGGCCATCTTCATCACCGAAGATCTGATTCCGGCGCGCCTGCGGGAGCTGATCGGGCTGATGGTGGAACTGCTGGCGGCGATTCCGTCGGTGGTGCTGGGCCTGTGGGCCATCTTTGTGATGGAGCCGGCGATCCGGCCCGCCCTCGAATTGCTGCATCGGCTGCTGGGCTGGACTCCATTTTTCGCCTCCACGCCCCAAGGCCCAGGCATGGCACCGGCGATCCTGATCCTGGTGGTGATGGTGCTGCCGATCATCACCGCCATTTCCCGTGATGCCCTCAACCAGGTGCCGATCGAGCTGCGTCAGGGAGCCTATGGCGTTGGCACCACCCGCTGGGGGGCGATTTTCGCGGTGATTCTGCCGGCGGCGATTTCTTCGATCATCGGCGGGGTGATGCTGGCCCTGGGCCGGGCGATGGGAGAAACCATGGCCGTGACGATGATCATCGGCAACTCGCTCAACTTTGATCTCTCCCTGCTGGCACCCGGCAACACGATTGCCTCGATGCTTGCCAACCAATTCGGTGAGGCCGACGGCATTCAGGTTTCCGCCTTGATGTACGCCGCCCTGATTTTGATGCTGCTCACCTTCACGGTGAATGTGCTCGCCCAGTGGGTCGTCCGCCGGCTCAGCCTTAAATACTGATCGCCACCATGACGCACTCCAAATCTATTTCCGGCAGCGATACCACCACCGATACCACTCTTTTTGATCGACGGCCGCTGAACTTTGACCCGCGCCTGCGGCGCAATCGGCTCAACGACCTGTTCAGCTTCATCTCCGGTCTGTTCGCCACCCTGGCGGTGTTGCCCCTGGTGTTGGTGCTGGTGTATGTGCTGGTGCAGGGAGGCCGCCTGATCAGCCTGCGCCTGTTCACCCAACTGCCCCCCGCGCCTGGCCTTGAAGGCGGCGGCTTCGGCAACGCCATGCTCGGCACCGTGCTGGTCACCTTGATCGCCGCCCTGATCGCCATCCCCGTCGGCGTGGCCGGCGGCATCTACCTGTCGGAATATGCGGGCAAGAGCTGGTTCGGCCAGCTGGTGAGTTTCGCCAATGATGTTCTGGCCGGCGTGCCTTCGATCATCAGTGGCGTGTTTGTGTACGGCTTGATCGTCGCCAGTCGGGTCTTTTTCGGTCAGAGCTACAGCGCCATGGCCGGTGGCATTGCCCTCTCGGTGTTGATGCTTCCCACGGTGATTAAAACCACCAATGAGGGCCTCAAGTTGGTGCCCAACGAACTGCGGCTGGGGGCCTATGGCGTCGGGGCTTCCCGCTATGTGACGATCACCCAGGTGGTGCTTCCAGCCGCACTCACGCCGATTTCCACCGGGGTGGTGCTGGCGATCGCCCGCGCCGCCGGTGAAACGGCGCCGTTGATCTTCACAGCCCTGTTCTCTGCCTTCTGGCCCGAAGGTATCTTCAACCCGATCGCCACGATGTCGGTATTGATCTTCAACTTCGCGATCATGCCCTACGAAGCCCAGAACGAGTTGGCCTGGGCCGCCTCTTTTGTTCTGGTGATGATGATTCTGGCGGCCAACCTGCTGGCCCGCTGGCTCAGTCGGCTGTCGAAAATCTAACTCCCACACTCCCTCCAAAACCTTCCCCCGCCGCCCCGTGCTGCCATGAACACCACTCTCAGCCAGCAAAGCACCGTGAGCACAAGCAGAAACGAGATCTGCATGTCGCTGCAGAACGTCTCGATTTCCTATGGAAAGTTTGAGGCCGTCAGGAATGTGTTTCTCGACATCCCCGATGGACGGGTCACCGCCTTCATCGGACCATCCGGTTGCGGCAAGTCCACGGTACTGCGTGCGCTCAACCGCATGAACGATCTGATTCCCGGCTGTCATCTCAAGGGCCAGGTGCTGTTTGATGGCCAGGATCTCTATCACCCCCGCATCGACCCGGTGGAGGTGCGGCGACGCATCGGCATGGTGTTCCAGAAGCCCAACCCGTTCCCGAAAACGATCTACGAAAACATCGCCTTCGGTGCGCGCATCAACGGCTATCGCGGCGACATGGACGAGCTGGTGGAGCGCTCGCTGCGCAAGGCGGCCGTCTGGGATGAATGCAAAGACAAACTGCAGCAGAGCGGCCTCGCCCTCTCCGGCGGCCAACAACAGAGGCTTTGCATCGCCCGGGCCATCGCCACCGAACCGGAGGTGATCCTGATGGATGAGCCCTGCTCAGCCCTCGATCCGATCTCAACGTTAAAGATCGAGGAAACGATGCATGAACTCAAGCGCAACTACACCATCATCATTGTCACCCACAACATGCAGCAGGCGGTGCGCGTCGCCGACATGACCGCCTTCTTCAATGCCGAAGCTGTTGACGGTGGTTCGGGCAAGGTGGGTTATCTGGTTGAGTACAGCGAAACCGAGGAGATCTTCAATGCTCCAGCCCAACAGTCCACCCAGGATTATGTGAGCGGTCGCTTCGGCTGAGGCTTCAACCAGCAGCAACCAAACGCAGGGGCTGCAGTCGCCTCTCCCCGGCTCGAACCTACGTCCAGTCCGGGCGTCGATCAACGCGGTGATGAGCACACCACACGCGAACCTGTGCTGGCCCGCAAGCTGAAGCCAACGGCTTGCAGAGTTTTTTTGCTGGTCTGTGCGGGTCTCCCCTGAACTGCCCTCTGATCCTGATCTGCCCTGATTTGCCCTGTTGCAATTGGAGTGCGCAGAACAATTCTGAGCTACAAAAAAGCCGGTCATGACGACCGGCTTACAGAACGGAGAGGGAGGGATTCGAACCCTCGATAAAGTTGCCCCTATACAGCATTTCCAGTGCTGCGCCTTCGACCGCTCGGCCACCTCTCCAGGGGCAAACGGGGCAGATGCCAATGTAGCAGGGAGACCTGCAAGGCCTTGATTTTCCGTCCCAGGTCCGCCATCCCATGCCAAGCCATCCGATCACGATCCACTGGCGCCAGCAGAACCGGGTGATCCGGCTGGAGGTGCCGGAAGGTGAGTACATCTTGCGCAGCTTTGAACAGCAAGGCGAACCGTTGCCTTTCAGTTGCCGCAATGGTTGCTGCACGGCCTGTGCCGTCCGGGTACTGGCCGGATCCATCGACCAGCGCGAAGCCCTAGGGCTCTCCCAGGAGGTGCGCCGCCGCGGCTATGGCCTGCTCTGCGTCGCCCGGGCCACCGGGCCGTTGGAGGTGGAAACCCAGGATGAAGATGAGGTCTACGACCTCCAGTTCGGCCGCCATTTCGGCCGCGGCAAGGTGCGCCCCGGTCTGCCGCTCGACGACGAATGAAGCACCTCAACCTATCCAGCGCCGCCCTACTGGGCAGTGGCCTCAGCCCAACGGAGTTAAAAGAGCTGACGGTGGTGGCCCGCCGCGCTGCCAGCGCCGGTGGCACCGTGCTGCGGCACCACAGCGGGCGCCTGGAACGGATCCGCGAAAAAAGCCGAGCCGGCGATCTGGTCACCGAGGCCGATGAGGCGGCTGAAGCGGCCGTGCTGGCCGTGCTCGAGGCTGAAACGCCAGGACTGGCAATCCTGGCCGAGGAAAGTGGACGCCGGCCCGGCGCCGGCGAGCTCGAATGGTGTGTCGATCCCCTCGATGGCACCACCAACTACGCCCACGGCTTCCCCTTCTTCGCCACGTCCGTCGGCCTCACCTGGAAGGGCCTGCCCCTGCTCGGCGCCCTGGACGCGCCAGCCCTGGAGCAGGCCTTCTGGGCCGCGTCGGGTCTGGGAGCCTGGTGCAACGACCAGCCCCTGGCGGTGAGCGGCTG
Organism: Bifidobacterium breve; assembly: GCA_943325005.2. GTDB lineage: Bacteria > Cyanobacteriota > Cyanobacteriia > PCC-6307 > Cyanobiaceae > Cyanobium. The sequence goes on from CALPNT020000034.1 coordinate 12,282, forward strand.
CGAGCAACTACCGAAATCGCTGCTGGCCACAGGCTTTGCCTACGACCGCTGCAGCCGTCTGGATAACAATTACGCCGAGTTCGCCTGGTTCACCCACCGCAGCAGGGGGGTGCGGCGAGCCGGATCGGCCGCCCTGGATCTGGCCTACGTGGCCGCTGGTCGGCTCGATGGCTACTGGGAGCGGGGCCTGTCTCCCTGGGATCTGGCCGCCGGCCTCGTGCTGGTGGAAGAAGCGGGCGGCAGCGTCAGCGACTACGCCGGCCAGCGACTCAACCCGGCCGACGGTCGCCTGATCGCCTGCAGCCCGGAGCTGCACCAGGCTCTGATCAGCGGCCTGGCGAGCTGTGCACCCCTCCGGGGTGCCTGCTACGGCGCTCCGGAGCTCGATCAGGCCGCAACCCGCCACGACGGCAGCAGCCCCATCGATGATCGCCATGCGGCAGGCACTCCAGCCGCCTGAACGGTGCTCCATAGGATCACCAGTCGCCCACCTCCCACTTTGGACAGCCCTGGCCCATGGCTCTGCAACCCGCCGCCGGCGTGCGTGATCTCAATCCCGGCGAGGTCGCCCGCAATCGCCGCCTCTGCGAGCTGCTGGCTGAGGTGTATCGCCTCTGGGGCTACCAGGAGGTGGATCCGCCGGTGATCGAACGCCAGGACACCCTGGCTGCCGGCGGTGCCATCGCCGCCCGGGATGTGGTGCGGCTGGCTTCGGATGAACCGCTGGGGCTGCGACCTGAACTGACGGCGTCGATCGCCCGGGCCGCCGGCACCCGCCTGGCCGACCAACCGCGGCCGCTGCGGCTCTGGGCCTGTGGCGCCACCTTCCGCACCAGCCAGGGGGATACCGGCTCGCAACGCATCAGCGAAGCCCTGCAGAGTGGTGTCGAGCTGCTCGGCGATGCCAGCGCCGCCGCCGACAGCGAACTGCTGCACCTGCTGCTCAGCGCTGCCGCCACCCTTGGCCTGCAGGCCCAGCATCAGCCCACCCTGTTGATCGGCCACCACGGTCTGCTTGATGCCCTGCTGCTGGATCTGCCCTGCCCGCAGCGACTGGCGGCTCGCAAGGCGCTCACCAGCTTCGATCCCCTGGCCCTGGAGAGCCTCGACCTGCCGGAACAACAACGCCAGCGGCTGGCCCGCCTGATGGGTCTGCGGGGGGAGCCCGAACCGGTGCTGGCCACCTTGCAGCAATGGCTCGGCCCGGTGCCGCTGCTGCAGAACCTGGCCACGATGCTCAGCAGCCTGGCGCCCAGCGCCGCCAGGCACGGCGTGCGCCTGCAGGTGGATCCCACCTTCCAGCCCCATTTCGATCTCTATGACGGCCTGGTGCTGCGCCTGGTCTGCCAGGGCAGCGAGGCGCCGGTAGCAATCGCCAGCGGCGGCCGTTACGACGGCCTGGTGGCCCGCTTCAGCCCTGAACCCCAGCAGGCAGCCGGCACCGGCTTCGGCTTCGATGTCGGCGCCATCCGCGAGTTGCTGGGTGCCGGCGACAGCCCGACCGCCGTCGCCAGTCCTTGGCTGGTGGCGAGCGGCTCCAGCGCAGGCATCGGCGCGGCCCTGGCGCGCATGGGCGAACTGCACCAGCAGGGCCAGGCCGCCGAGCTCTGCAGCCAGCCCTGTGATTCCCAGGCGGCAGCCGATCATCTGGCCGCCGAACGGGGCTGCCGCGGCGCCATCTGGCTGGCTGGCTAGGCTCCGCACCAGCGCGCTCGCCCCCTTGATGGCCCACACGATCGTCACCGACGTCTGCGAAGGGGTGGCCGATTGCGTCGATGCCTGTCCGGTCGCCTGCATCCACCCCGGCCAGGGAGCCAACAGCAAGGGCACCGGCTTCTACTGGATCAACTTCGACACCTGCATCGACTGCGGCATCTGTCTGCAGGTCTGCCCGGTAGCCGGTGCGATCCTGCCGGAAGAAAAGCCGCAGCTGCAACGGCAGCCCTGAGGCGGCCCCGGCCCAGTAGCTGGCCCGGCGCTGGCTGGGAGTTCGGAGACCCCTCCCTGTCACCCCTTGAGCTGGAAGGCGCCGATTCCTAGGGTCGCCTGCAGTGACACACGCTGCCATGCCGGTACTGGAAGAACAGGGTCAGATTCAGATCCATACCGAAAACATCTTCCCGATCATCAAGAAGGCCGTTTACAGCGGCCACGAGGTGTTCCTGCGGGAACTGGTGAGCAACGGCGTCGACGCGATCAGCAAGCGCCGCATGGCCGCCATGGGCGGCGATTGCAGTGAAGGCGAGGAGGGTCGGATCTCGATCCGCATCAACCGCGAAGCCAACACGCTCACCATTTCCGACAACGGCATCGGCATGACCGCCGATGAGGTGAAGCGCTACATCAATCAGGTGGCCTTCTCCAGCGCCGAGGATTTCCTGGAGAAGTACAAGCAGGAAAGCGATGCGATCATCGGCCACTTCGGCCTGGGCTTCTATTCCAGCTTCATGGTGGCCAAGCAGGTGGAGCTGGTGAGCCTGTCGGCCCGCCCCGACAGTGAGGCGGTGCGCTGGAGTTGCGATGGCTCTCCCAACTTCAGCCTTGAGGGCACGGAGCGCAGCGAGCCCGGCACCGATGTGATTCTGCATCTGATGGAGGATGAGCTCGAATACATCGAGCCCAGCCGCATCCGCAATCTGATCACCACCTACTGCGACTTCCTGCCGGTGGAAGTGCAACTGGAGGGTGAAACGGTCAACAAGCGCCAGGCACCCTGGCGCTCCTCCCCCCGTGATCTCACTGATAACGACTACATCGAGCTCTACCGCTATCTCTATCCCTTCCAGGGCGACCCACTGCTGTGGGTGCATCTGAGCACCGATTATCCCTACAACCTGCAGGGAATCCTGTTCTTCCCGAAAATCACCGGCCGCGCCGACTGGGAGAAAGGAGAGATCCGGCTGTATTGCAATCAGGTGTTCGTCAGTGATTCGATCAAGGAGGTGGTGCCCCGCTACCTGCTGCCGCTGCGCGGTGTGATCGACTCGCCCGACATCCCCCTCAATGTCAGCCGCAGCGCCCTGCAGACCGACCGTCGTGTGCGCTCGATCGGTGGTTTTGTCGCCAAGAAAGTGGGCGATCGACTCAAGGAACTGCATCGCGATGAACCGAGCCGCTATGCCGAAATCTGGGAATCCCTCGCACCGTTCATCAAGATCGGCGCCATGGAAGATGAAAAATTCGCAGAACAGGTGGCCGATCTGGTGCTATTCGCCACCACAGCGAGCCCAGCAGCGGCCAAAGCCGAAACTGAAGTTGAAGCTGAAGTAGAGGCGAAGGAGACGGCCAGCAGCGATCCGATCCAGGTCGGCGAGCGCAACTTCACCACCCTGGCCCACTACCGCCAGCGGCTCAGCGACGACCACAACAAGCGCATCCTCTACTGCACCGATGAGGCCGGCCAGGCCGGTGCCCTGGCCCTGTGGAAAGGCCAGGGAGCCGAAGTGCTGCTGGCCGACACCCTGATCGATTCCCAGTTCATCCCCTGGCTGGAGATGCGCCACGGCGATCTCACCTTCCAGCGGGTCGATTCCGAACTCGATGACAGCCTCAAGGAGCAGGACAGCGAGCTCAGCGACAGCGAAGGCAAGGATGCCAGCGAAAAACTGCGCGACCTGTTCCGTCAGGCCCTGGACAACGACAAGGTGACGATCCAGGTGCAGCAGCTCAAAGGCGATCAGGCACCAGCCGCCCTGATCCTGCTGCCCGAACAGATGCGCCGCATCAACGACATGGGCGCCCTGATGGATCAACGCCTGCCGGGCCTGCCCGATCACCACGTGCTGCTGGTGAATCGGCGCCATCCCCTGGTGGAAGGCCTGCTCAAGCTCTCCAGCGGTGCCGTGATCACCACCGGTGCGGCCGAATCCCCCAGCCGCACCCTGGCCCTTGAGTTGGGGCGCCATCTCTACGAGACGGCCCGCCTCGCCGTCGGCGGTCTGGAGCCGAACCAGCTGGCCGGCTTCCAGCAGCGCAGCAGCGATCTGATGGGTCGCCTGATGCAGCGTTCGCTCTGAGCCTGGCGTCACTGGCCTCGCCGCCGTCTTGCCGCGACCGCGGCCGCTGATTAAGGTCCAGGCACTGACCCCGTCGACTCCATGGCCGGATCCGGAGCTCGACGGCGGCTGACGCCTGGATCAGTCCTGGCTGGCCTGCTGCTGGGCCTGGTCTTAATCCTGCTGCCGGCGGCGCTGCTGGCCAGGCCGGTGGCAGCGGCCACCACGGTGCGGGTGCTGATGCCCTCCCCCTTTGTCGATGCCACCGCCGAGCTGGTGGCCGGGTTCAACCGCGATCACCCCAACCTCAAGGTGGAGGTGGCTCGCGGCCCCCTCGATACCGAGGCGATGTCCGATCTGGCCATCGGCGGCCTGCTGCTGGGCGACACCGCCTACGACCTGCTGCTGATGGATGTCAGCTGGACGGCCAAATACGTGGCCGCCGGCTGGCTGCTGCCGCTCGAAGGGCTGCTCGGCGACGACGCCCTTGAGGCGATGGTGCCCGGCGCCAGGGTGGGCAATGCCTTCGGCGGCCATCTCTGGCGGATGCCGCTCACCGGCGATACCGGCCTGCTCTACTGGCGCACCGACCTGATGGCGGCGCCGCCGCGCACCACCACGGAGCTGGAGGCGGTGGCACGGCGCCTGCAGGCCGAAGGCAAGGTGCGCTGGGGCTACGTCTGGCAGGGCCGCCAGTACGAAGGTCTGAGCTGCGTGATGCTCGAGATGATCCACGCCTTCGGCGGCCAGTGGTGGCAGGTCGGCGCTGGCCCGGCAGGGGGCCAGACCGAGCTGGATTCCGCCGGGGCGATCGCCGCCGCAGACTGGCTGGTGCAGCTCGTGCGCAGCGGCGTCAGCCCCGAGGCCGTCGCCGACTTTGCCGAGAATGAAGCCCTGCAACTGTTTGCCGCCGGCGATGCGGCGTTTCTGCGCAACTGGCCCTATGCCTGGCGCGAAATCGAAAAAGGAGGCGGACCGGTGGTCGGCAAGGTGGGGGTGAGCACCGTGGTGTCAGCGCCGGGCATCCACAGTGGCGGCACCCTCGGCACCTGGGGGCTGTCCCTGCTGGCCGGCAGTCCCCATCCCGAGGCGGCCGCAGAAGTGATCCGCTGGTTCACCGGCCCCGAAACCCAGAAAGCGCTGGTGCTCGATCAGGGCTACGCCCCCACCTGGGCCGTCCTCTACGAGGACAGCGAGTTGCAGCAGCAGCACCCCCTGCTCGCCGTGCAACGCCAGGCCCTGGAACAGGGCCCTCTGGTGCGGCCGCTCACGCCTCTCTACGCCCAGCTCAGCGACCTGCTGCAGCGCCAGGTGAATGGCTTGCTCACCACGGCAGGATCGGCCGCCGACGCCATGGGCCGGGCCCAGGGTCAGAGTGCGGTGCTGCTGGAATCAACCGCCGGCCATGGCCGTGGGTCGGAGCCGCAGGCCAGGGCGGCCGGCCGCGGGCCGACCTGGCTGCCTTCACAAGCTCAACAGCGTCAGCAGAGCGCATGACTCCCAGCCTGCTCAACGCCCTGCTGATGCTGCCGGCCCTGCTGCTGCTGGCGATCGTGTTCGCCTGGCCGCTGCTGGATTCGGCCTGGTTGAGCAGCCAGGCCAGCTCGGTGCTCACCGGCCTCAGCCCGATCGCCAATCACGGCGCCAACTGGCAGCGGCTGCTCGGCGATGCCCGCTTCTGGCAGGACGCCGCCGTCACCCTGCGCTTCGCCGTGGTGTCGGTGGGGCTGGAGCTGCTGCTGGGCCTGGCGATGGCCCTGCTGCTGCACCGGCCGGGCCGGGGCCGGGGCTGGCTGCGGGCCCTGACCCTGCTGCCCTGGGCCCTGCCCACCACCGTGCTCGCCCTCGGCTGGCGCTGGATCTACAACGATCCCTATGGCCCGCTCAATGCCATCCTGCGGGCCTGCGGTGCCGCTCCCTACGGCTTTCTCACCACCCCGGCCACCACCTGGTTGTTCACGGTGCTGGCCGATGTCTGGAAAACGACGCCGTTCGTGGCGCTGCTGTTGCTGGCCGGGCTGCAGTCGATCCCGGCCGAACTGGAGGAGAGCCTGGTGCTGGAGGGGGCCAGCCCCGGCCAGATCCTGCGACGGCTCACCCTGCCGCTGCTGAAACCCTGGATCAGCCTGGCCCTGCTGTTCCGGCTGGCCCAGGCCCTGGGCGTGTTCGATCTGGTCCAGGTGCTCACCCGCGGCGGACCGGCCGGCAGCACCGAGAGCCTGGCCCTCTATGCCTATCTCAACGCCATGCGTTTCCTCGATTTCGGCTATAGCGCCACCGTGGTGATCGCCACCTTCCTGTTGCTGGTCGTGCTCACAGCCCTCGGCTGGCTGCTGCTGCGCCGTCGTGCTCTGGAGCCCTCACGATGAAAGGTCTCCTGCTGCTCTGGAGCCTGGCGCCCCTGGCCTGGCAGCTCTACACCTCCCTGGTCACGCCGGAGGCGCTGGTTAGTGGCAGCATCGGCCCCACCGGCAGCTTCTGGACCCTGGAGAACTACCGCCAGGTGTGGCTGGCCGACCCGCCGATCTGGCGTTATCTGCTTAACAGTGCCGTGGTCGGGGCTGCCACCACAGCCCTCACCCTCGCCCTGGCGGTGCCCTGCGCCTACGGACTGCAACGCCAGGGCGGCCGCCTGCGCTGGGCGGTGACCCTGGCCCTGCTGGCCACCGCGATCTTTCCGACCGTGCTGTTGTTTCTGGCCCTGCTGCAGCTGGCTCGCACCCTGGGGCTGGCCAACAACCTGTTGGCTCTGAGCCTGCCCTATGCCGCCTTGTGTCTGCCACTGGCGGTGTTGTTACTGCGGGCCGCCTTCGCCGAGCTGCCCCCTGACCTCGAGGACGCCGCCAGGCTGGAGGGCCTGAACCTGCCGCAGCGGCTGCGCCATGTGCTGCTGCCCCTGCTCGCCCCCAGCCTGGCCAGCACCGCCATCCTGGTGTTCCTGTTCAGCTGGAACGAATATCCGATTGCGCTCACCTGGATCAGCCGCCCCGAGCTACTCACCCTGCCGCCGGCGATCGCCCGCCTTGCCGGCTCGTCGCTGTTCACCGTGCCCTACGGCGCCTTTGCCGCCGCCACCGTGCTCGGTAGCCTGCCGCTGCTGCTGCTGGTGCTGATCTTCCAGCGTTCGATTGTGAGTGGCCTCACCCAGGGGGCGATCAAGGGATGATCGACGCCATGCCTATGTCGCCAAGCCCAGCAGCCGGACTGCGGATCGAAGGTCTCAGCCGCCGGCTGGGCGAGCGCACCTTGCTGGCGGAGTTGAACCTGGAGGTGGGACCAGGCGAATGCCTGGCCCTGCTGGGGCCGAGCGGTTGCGGCAAGACCACCACCCTGCGCCTGTTGGCAGGCCTCGATGCCGCCAGCGCCGGCCGAATCCTGCTGGATGGCAGCGACATCACCCAGCAGAGCGCCGGCGAGCGTCGCGTGGCGATGGTGTTCCAGAGCTATGCGCTCTATCCCCATCTGAGCGTGGCCGACAACCTGGCGCTGGGCCTGCGCATCCGGGGCATGGCGCCCAAGGAGCGGGAGGGGCGCATCGCCACGGTGCTGGAGCTGCTGCAACTGGGAGAGCTGCGCCTGCGCCGCCCGGCCCAGCTCTCAGGCGGCCAGCGCCAACGGGTCGCCCTGGCCCGGGCCCTGCTGCGGCAGCCGGGGCTGGTGCTGCTCGATGAGCCGATGAGCAACCTCGATGCCCAATTACGCGAAGAACTGCGGCCGGAACTGCGTCGCTTGCTCTGCGGCGGCGACCAGCCCGTCGTCTATGTCACCCATGATCAACAGGAGGCCATGGGCATGGCCGATCGCATCGCCGTGCTGCGTGATGGGGCACTGCAACAGGTCGGCAGCGCCCGCGAGCTCTATGAGCGGCCGGCCAATCGCTTCGTGGCCGCCTTCCTCGGCCGGCCGGCGATCAATCTGCTGCCGGCGCAGGGGCAGCGCCAGCTGGGGCTGAGGCCGGAACATCTGCAGCCGGTGTTGCACGGCGGCATCGCCGCTCGCCTGCAACGGCGGGA
>CALPNT020000035.1 GCA_943325005.2 Bifidobacterium breve
GCAACTGGCCGATACTCATCTGCCCGGCGATCACGAACGAACTGCCATACCAAAGCAGCCCCAGCGTGGTGAAGCTTGACAGCAGCCCCGTACTGGCGGAGCTGAACAGCTCAAGCTGCATGGTGCCCCAACGCAGACTGGCAAGACGGCCACAATTGGCCTGGTACTCCTCCCAGGCCTGGGGAGAGGCTTCCGTGGTCTTGATCACCTGAGCGCCGCGGAACAATTCCACCAAAAAGCCCTGGTTCTCCGCCGATTCCACGATCATCCGCTGGGTCTTGCGCCGCATGGCCGGCAGGTACAGCAAGCCCGCGCCCGTCACGAGCGCGAAGGCCAGCAACGAAGCCGCCGTGAGCGGTCCGCTGTAGGTGATCATCACGACAAAGGAGACGAGAGCAACAAACAGCTGACTCGGGATACCCAGTACGATCTGGCTGATCATTTGGTTGATCAGGCTCACATCCGCGAAGCGTGCGACCGCCTCGCCACTGCGATGGCTGTCGAAATAAGTCATCGGCAGCTGCAACAGCTTATGGCCGTAATTCAGCAACATTCCCAGCTGAAGGCGCTGGGCGAAATGCCCCACCATGTGACCTTGGATGGTGGTCATCGCGGTGCGGAAACCGAAAAGCAACAACATCCCCAGCCCCAAACTAGCGAGAAGATTGCTGTCACGACGCACTAGTACATCGTCGGTGAGCAGCTGCATCAGCAGCGGCATCGTCAGGCCGAGAAGACCCAGCACCATGCTGATTCCCAGCGACTGCAGCAACAAGCCGGTGTATGGCTGGACCAGCGGCAGGAAGCGCAACAACGGGTGACGGACGTCGTCCTGATGTTCGGCCAGGCGAGCATGATCGGGCTCCAGCAACAGCATGGCGCCGTTGCTCCAACCCTTCAGAAACTCCTCTCGCCGCAACAGGCGAACACCGACCGCAGGATCGGCAATGACCAAGCGCCGGCCCTGACGACCCAGCAGCACGACCCAGTGATTTCCCTTCCAATGGCAGATCACCGGCAGGGGCACCACATCCAGCCGGTCAATCAGCTCAGGCTCAGCCCGAATGGCACGCGCATGAAAACCGATCGCAGCGGCACCACGCCGCAGACCCAGCAGGGTGGTTCCGCCCGTGCCGGTTCCCACCAGTTCACGGATACGGGAGAGAGGTAATCGCTTGCCGTAGTGCAGGGCCACGGTGGCAAGGCAGGCAGCCCCGCAGTCTTCTTCAGAATGCTGCTCGACGCAAAGATGGCGAGGCATGAAAGCTGGCAAGCCTCCGGATCATAAGGAAAAGCTGAACCCAAGCAGGACCCAGCTGGATGCAGCGAAGGTATATCGAGGGCAGAAATATTCAGGACCATAACGTCCAACCAGCCCAGGCAGGCCAAGCCCAAACATCCGCGGGCGCGGCGCGGGAGCTCGCACCATGGGCCCTTTAAACAAAAAGTTGCCGGTGATCCGATACAAATCACCAGCAACTTAGGCCATGCCCGAAAAAGCGCAGCAAAATCAATCGCCTAAATCAAGCGGGCACAAATCCGAATATGCGGGGAATTACGAAGCTGAAAGGGATGATCGCCACGGCGGTACTAGGTGAAGCGGTGACTGCGCGCTGACCTGAAATCACGATAGCTTGGCTTGTTACCACTACAGTTCCAGTGATTTGAGCGCCAAGCGGGCCTGTAAAGGCAAAGCTACGAGCTCCACCAGCCAGACAGGCGGCATCAGCATCACCGAAATCAACAAACAAGGGCTTTTCCATTTTTGAAATTTAAGGAAGGACCAACCTTATTTTAACGCAAATCAGCCTCCTCAGGCAACAGCCGCTGTCTTCTAGCCTGCGGTGGCGTGAGGGTTTCAGGCCGCCACTCTGGTTGGCGCGCCTGGACTATGCAGACCTCTTCCGGCCAGAGCTCACCTGTCAGGCAACGCTGACGGAGACCAGATCCATCCCTGGAATCGATCCTGCGAGGCCTGCGCCGATCCCACCGACAGGAACCTTGGGAGAGCGGTGGCAGAGCCACACAGGACGGCGTTGCCCCCTGCCCCTGCCGACGGCGCTTCAAACACTTGCCAGTGCCGTGGGGGGAGTGCACCGCTTCGAGCACCAGAGGGCCCGCTCCATCTTCAGCAAGCCGGGACTGTTCGGCCCAGCGATCTGCATGCGTTGATTCCGCCGGGGCGTCGAGGCTCCTGAACCCGGTCAACGAACGACAACGCCTGCTGCAGGGCTCCGTACCAGGAAGCTGATGACAGCGAGCCGGGTTGCTGCCGCCGCGAACCAGGCCACGCTGCCCCACCAGAGACAATGGCCCGATCCATCCTCCAGCCGCCCCGCCGATGAGCAGCTCCCAGGCCCCCGACAGCTCAGCAGGCAACGGCCCCGCCGGCAAAGCCACCAACATCGTCTGGCATCACTCCACCGTGACCCGCGCCGCCCGGGCCCACCAGCGCGGCCATCGCAGCGCCATTCTCTGGTTCACCGGGCTGAGCGGCGCCGGCAAGAGCACCCTCGCCAATGCGGTCAACTCGGCCCTGTTCGAGCAGGGGTTGGCCTGTTATGTGCTCGATGGCGACAACGTGCGCCATGGCCTCTGCGCCGACCTCGGCTTCGCCGATGCCGACCGGGAGGAAAACATCCGCCGCATCGGTGAGGTAGCCAAGCTGTTCCTCGATGCCGGCGTGGTGGTGCTCACCGCCTTCGTCTCGCCATTCCAGGCTGATCGGCAACGGGCTCGGGCGCTGGTGGACAACGGCGACTTCGTCGAGATCCACTGCGCCGCCGACCTGGAGGTGTGCGAACAGCGCGACACCAAAGGCCTCTATGCCAAGGCCAGGGCCGGCACAATCAAGGACTTCACCGGCATCTCCAGCCCCTATGAGGAACCCGAAGCGCCTGAACTGCGGGTCGACACCGGCGGCCAGAGCCTGGAGGATTCCGTGGCTCAGGTGATCAGCTATCTGGAGCAACAGGGGGTGGTGCCGGCGCCAGGGGAAGGGTGAAGGGAGGAGCAGCCCGTGAGGCAGGCAGGGTGGCTGAATTGTCAGTCACCCGTGCGCTGGTTACAAACGGGAGACCAAGCGGCCGTCATCGATCGCAATCACACGATCTGCCATCTCCATCACGCGCGGATCGTGGGTTGCCATCACGATGGAAATCGATCTCTCCTTCGCAACCGATCGCAGGATTGAAACCACATCGCGACCAGTTTGAGCATCGAGAGCCGCTGTTGGTTCGTCAGCCACGATCAACTGGGGGTTGCAGGCCAGCGCCCTTGCAAAAGCAACCCGTTGCTTCTGGCCGCCAGAAAGCATGGAAGGGTAATGATCAGCCCTGTCTCGGAGGCCGACGGAAGCAAGCAACTCAAGACATCGCAATTCTCTGGCACGATAAGAGCGATCAATCACCGCCTCCGTAGCAACTTGCACGTTCTGCTTTGCTGTCAGGAATTCCATCAGGTGATGAGACTGAAAAACCATGCCAATTTTGGTTCGGAGTCCATTGAGCAAGGTGGATGAACAACCATTCAAAGAGCAACCAAGCACATCGAGCGAACCCTGCTGCACACTTTTCAATCCACCGATCAAAGTAAGCAAGGTGGACTTGCCACAACCGGAGGGACCGGCCAAGGTGACAAATTCCCCGTACCGCACTTCAAGGCAAATATCTTTCAGCACATGCATTCGCTCAGAGCCATCACCGTAATAGTGATTCAGGCCCACAGCGCGAACAGAAAGATTGGACGCAGCAGTCAAAGAGCTCATTAGCACCCAACGTTACTGGAAGAGATCGGCGGGATCAGCATCTTTGATCTTGCCCATGGCCAACATCGCCGAGGTGCTACACATAAACAGAATCAACAAAAAAGTTGTAGCAACCATTTGCACCGACAAGGCCATCGGCAAAGATGTATAGCTGATGACAAGACTGCATAGCGATGCGCTAACAGCCCAAGCCAAAGGAAAGCCCAAGCAAGAGAGGATCAAACCTTCAGTAAAAACAATCATTTCCAATCTCTGCCGACGATAGCCGATCGACATCAGAAGCGCATAGGCCGGCAGATGGAAAGTCACATCCATATGCAAGAGCTGATACACCATCGTTGCTCCCACTGCCAAACCCATAAACGAACAGAACGAAAAGACAAACCCGATCGGCTTACTATTCGCCCAATACATCTTCTCGTAGGCCTCGAAAGCAGGCTTGGTCATAACCCTTACATCATCAGGCAATTGCGCCGACATCTGACGAGCCACAAGCTCAGGGTCGCTACCAGAGATCAACTTGATCACCCCCAACTCAATCAAGCCCTGAGTACCGGGGAAAATCTCATTCAACGTAGAAATACTGGTCAGGAAAGAAGAGTCATAGCCAAAGGATGGCCCAAAACGCACAAGCCCGGCCACCAAAAACCGATGGGTGCCAACGTAAGCAACAACTTTCTTTCCCGCCTCGAACTGCTCTTTTACCGGGCCAAATTCGGGCCGAGAGAGACTATCGTACAAAATTCGATTCTTTGCATCGAGCAAGTGCTGCTGACTCGAGATTGAACGATCATTAAATACTTGCTGAAAGGGATTGATACCGACAGCAATCGCAAGTCTTGATTTGAGCTCGCCCGGCAGACGCCATTTAACGTAACGCCAGCGGACTGGTAGCACAGACTGCACATCCGGACCCCGAACAACACCAGATAGCCGCTCCTCAGGAAAGCCTTCCAAGCCAATAAGGCTGGCAGACTGAGTACTAACCAAAATCAAATCAGCGTCAAACTTATTGACAATGGAGACACTTGAATTAAACAATGCCTCCTGAAAACCAAACTGCATGAGGATCAAAATACCAGCTGCAGCCACCCCGACAAAAGCACTGATCAACCGAGCTGGTTGCCGCGTCAGCAGCAACCAAGCCAAAGGCAAAGAACGACGGTATGGAGGCAACATAAGCGACAGGAAACAACCAAAAGACTATTTACTAAATGTTGCCATAATTTTGACGCCAGTAAGATTTCGAACCACCCCAACATGCTCGGGCAAGATGGCAATACGAACGTCAACCGTTCTCGCCTCTGCATCGGAGTCAGACGCGGGATCAACCGTAAGCTTCTTTCTCTCGCTGACCTTCGGAGATATGCGCGTGACCCTGCCTTCAAGTCGCCGGGAGAAGCTACCATTTTCGCTGGATATATAAACCTTTTGGCCCAAGTCAATAGAGCCAATATCACCCTCATTAACTTGAGCGATTACCTCCATATGCTGATTTGCCCCTATCTCCATCACACCCCGCTGACCAGGCCGCTCACCTACTCTGGCATAAATCTTGAGGACTGTTCCACCAATTGGAGAAAAAAGTTTCCCGTAATTCTCCTCTGTTTGAAGCTGGGAAAACTCCGCCTTGGCCTGCCTGAGCTCACCCTTCAGCTGCAAAAGTTTTAACTCACGCAACTCAAGATCAGCCGCAGATACAACTCCATCACGAGTCAGACCACGATAGCGACTTGTTTCGCTTTCCAACACAGCAAGCTGAGACTTAATCGAAAGGATTTTTGCCTTTACTGTATTTTGCTGGGAAAGAATCCTGTCAACATTGTCGAAGGTTGCCAGCAACTGCGACTGGGCAACAACCTGCCCCTCTTCAACGTTCAAGGTCTTGATACGAGGCGAACCCTCGACGCCCTGGATCGGTGCCGCCAGCACCCTTACATCACCAGCTGGCTCCAGATAACCCAGGGCAGAGATATAGCTAGCCTGTGCTACTTTGAGAGCTTTGGAACGTTGAACCTTCGGCACAGGCTGGTGGGGGTCAACATTGGAGACCAGCCGGATCAACGTGCCCGCAAGCAAGGCCAAGACAACGACGGAGACAAGAAGACGGATCCGATGATTCATTGCTCAGCTTTTCATGGATCGATCATAAGCAATCCGCTGTCGGTCACCAAACCCCATGTCTTCAAGCACTTGCCGTGACCGGCTGGAGCTGAAGGCCCCAGATGGCCTCTTCGAATCAATCGGGATCCTCAGATGGGCCAGCAGCCCGTCCCGTGCACCTGTGTCCTTGAAGCGCGCGTCGGTGGTGCGAAGCAGCGACTGATCCACCCCTAGGAATAACCGGAAGGGCACGCAGAGGCACTCATGGGGATCCATCTAGCCGATCCGCACGGCGATACAGCAGCTGGCCGGCGCGCTCGATGTGCTCCAGCAAGGCGGGATGGGTGATCGCGGCGAAACAGGAGAGGTCGATCACCCAGGGGAGAAGCAGATCATCGAGATCGGCCTCGATGTTGGCCTGGATGCTGGAGCTGAGTCCGGAGCCGATCAGGGTGAGATCGATGTCGGAGGCAGGACGGTACCGGCCCAGGGCACGGGAGCCGTAGAGGATCGCCGCTTCCACGGCGGGATAGGCGACCAGCACCTGCCGGATGGCGTCGATGGCGGACTCCGGCAGGCCCGTGTGCTGGGGTGTGGCCGGAGGCAGGCCAACCATCATGGCAGCGCGCTGCTCATCAGGGCACTGAAGCGAGCAAGCAGGGCACAGAACGCAGGCCAGAAGTGATGAATCACGTCGTGGGTGATCACTTGGGCTTGTTCTAGATTATAAGTATGAGACGACTGATTGCGTGCCTTGATCATCGCCATCCAGGTGTCACCATCGCTGATCAGGCCGTTCTGAAAGGCGAAGCGGGTGGCGTCCTGGAGCCGATGAGGCCCTCATCCCCTGGTACTCCAGGTAGTCCTTGAGCAGATTCCAAGCCAGCTCATGACTGAACTCAAACCCCTGAATCAGACCCTGCTGTTCCAGCTCACTGAGCTGGCGCGAGCGGGCCAGCTGCACACCGCGCTCGAGCACCTGCAGAGCCCGTTGGAAGTTGTCGAACCGCGGCCGCCAGCGGAGATCCGCGTCTGCCATCCAGTCAGGCTAAAAGACAGGTGCACTACGGTGCCAGGATTCGCGGGCTGTAGCGATCGCGTCGAAGCGATTCTGGTTCGACTACAGCGACTCCCCAGCCGCCAACCGCTCAATCCCGTTCCGCGGCCCCTGCTGTTCCCCCAGCCGCAGCCGCGCCACCCAGGCATCCAGAAAGGTCTTGCCGCAGCTAGCCACCGGCACCGCCAGCAGCAACCCCAGCAGTTCACCGAGGCCCAGCAGGCTGCCGAGGCGGGCGCCGATCGGCAGGCTGATCAGCAGCCAGGCCGGCTGCAGACCGACGATGCTGCCCATCAGCCGCGGCTGAATCACCTGGTCCACCACCTGGCCGACCGTGATCGCCGCCGCCAGCACCTCCAGCCCCTGACGCGGATCCTGCAAGGCCAGCAGCAAGCTCACCAGCACAATCATCAGGGCACTGGCATAAGGCACCAGGGTGGTGAAGCCGATCGCCACGGCGAACAACACGCCGTAGGGAATGCCCAGCAGAGCGAACACCACAATCTGCAACAAGCTGAGAATCAGGGCCAGCACCACCTGGCCGGCGAAATAGCCGCGGAAGGTGCGATAGAGAGTGCTCGTGACCAGGAAGCGCACCCCCGGAGGCAACCATTCCGCCAGCCCCTGGGCGATCCGCTCACCACCCAGCAGCAGGAACACAGTGAGCACCAGCACGATCACGGTGTTGACCGTCAGCCCCACAGTGGCGCCGAGCAGGCTCAGCAGTTGCTGGCTGAGCTGGCTGGCCAATTTGCTGGTGCGGCTGATCAGTTCACTGCTGAGATTGCCGAAATCAGTGGGCAATCCCTTGGCCACCGCCCAGGTCTGCAGATCCGCCAGCAGGGTTTCGCCCTTGGCCAGCCAGCCCGGCAGGGCGGTGATCAGCTCATCGAGCTGGGTCACCAGCCTGGGCAGCAACCACAGGACCGCCAGCACCACGCCACCGAGGCCGATACCCAGCACCAGCAGCAGCGCCAGGGGGCGGGGCAGGCGTTGGCTCACCAGCCAGCGCGTGGGGATGTCGAGCAGGAAGGCCAGCAGCGCCGCCGCCAGGAACAGGGCGGGGAAGGGGGCCAGGGGCACCAGCAGCTGGCGCAGCACCCAGAGGTTGAGCACCAGCAGCGGCAGGGCCAGACTGAACCGCAACCAGGGGGGCAAGACCAACCGCTCGAGCATTGCCTCAGAGGGAAAGAGCCCCAGGATTGGGGCAGGAACTGGGCTCAGCTTGGCGACCGGACCGCTGAACCGCCACGGTGACGACCACAGCGCCGTGAATCTCCCTGCTGGCGGGGATCTCAGCCCATCTGGCCACTGAATCTGGATGCCGCTGGCAACGACCGATCCGAAACCAAGCGATCCAAGGCCAGGCGATCTGATGCCAGGCAATCGACCCGGCCCATCACCACTCACCGCCTGATGTCAGGGCTGAAATCTGGGATCAGTCCTCAAACACAATCGGCGTGTCGAGGGCTTCGCAGAAGTCGAACATGGCGGGCTCGGAGCTGCTTCCATCGGCGAAGGAGGCCCGGATGCTCTGCTTGCAATCCTGGTTGTCGGTGGATTGGGCCCAGTCGATGCAGACCTTCCGCCCCGCCGCAATGCCCCCATCCAGATCGAATTCAGCCCAGCTGCCGCCCTTTTCCCTGACCTGCAGCCGGGTGATCGCGGACTTGCTGGAGTTCTGCACATCGAACGACCAACCGCCCGCTTCGGCAGAGGCGCCGAGAGACACGAGCAAGACGCTCAAAGCCGTAGCTCGCCCCGAGGCCGTCAGGAATGGCATCGAAAACATCAACCGGACCTCTGGTGACGTCGTCGACTCCCAGCCCATGGGTGTGGTGAGCGGCCACCGCCCGCATGGCTCAGTCTGAGGTCCGACGCCCTGGCGCCAGGGCCCGCCGCAGCCTTCACATCTGCTCCAGGTAGGCGCTGCTGCCGAGCTGCTGCAGCCGCCGATCCTTGGCCACCACCTGATCGTGCAGATCGACCTGATAGCGGGCCAACTGCCCAGCCAGCAGCCCATCGGCGATCGCCAGGATCCGGGCCGCCAGCAGGCCGGCGTTGAGGCCATTGCCGATCGCCACCGTGGCCACGGGGATGCCGCCCGGCATCTGCACAATCGAATGGAGTGAATCCACCCCGGACAACGCCCGGCTCTGCACCGGCACGCCGATCACCGGCAAGGTGGTGAGTGAGGCCACCATGCCCGGCAGATGGGCGGCGCCGCCGGCGCCGGCAATGATCACCTTCAGCCCCCGCGCCGCAGCCGCCTCAGCGAAGCTCACCATTTCCAGCGGCGTGCGATGGGCCGAGAGCACCCGCACCTCACAGGCCACGCCGAACTGCTCCAGGATCCGCACCGCCGGAGCCATGGTCGGCAGATCGGAATCGCTGCCCATGATCACGGCCACCCGCGCGGCCCCGAGCGGCAGCGGGACGGCGGTGGCCGCTCCGGCAGCCATGGAAGAGGGGGAGGGAACCACGGCGGGCGGGGCACTGGCGGTGGCATTCTCTCTGGAAGGCTTGATGGCAACGGGATGCGCTGGCTCACCAACCTGCGTCTGCCCGCCTGCCGGGCCGCTGGCCAGGGGCCCGAACGACGCTGGCGCCTGGGCCTCGATGCTCACGACCGCATCGCCACGATCCAGGCGCTCGATGCCGGCAGCCAGGCGGCCGGCATCGACTGGGGCGGCGACTGGCTGTCGCCCGCCGGGGTGGACCTGCAGATCAACGGCGGCCTGGGGCTGGCCTTTCCGGAGTTGACGGCGGCGGATCTGCCCCGGCTCGAGGCGCTGCTGGAGCTGCTCTGGCGTGATGGCGTCGAGGCGATCTGCCCGACCTTGGTCACCTGCGGGGTGGCCCCGTTGCGGCAAGCGCTCACGGTGCTGGCCGCCGCCAGACGCCAACACCGACCGGGTCGCTGCCGGCTGCTGGGGGCCCATCTGGAGGGGCCGTTCCTGGCGCCGGCCCGCCGCGGCGCCCATCCAAGCCAGCATCTGTGCGAGCCGAGCCTGGCCGCCCTGGAGGAGCGCATCGGCGGCTTCCGCGGCGGCCCCGAGGCTGATATCGCCCTGGTGACCCTGGCGCCGGAGCTGGCCGGCTGCACTGCGGTGATCGCCGCCCTGCGGGCCATGGACGTGCTGGTGAGCCTCGGCCACAGCGCCGCCAGCGACGTCGAGGCCGAAGCAGCCTTCAACGCCGGCGTCGGCATGCTCACCCACGCCTTCAACGCCATGCCGGACATGCACCGCCGCGCCCCGGGGCCAGTGGCGGCGGCCCTGCTGCGCAGCGATGTGGCCGTGGGCCTGATCGCCGATGGGGTGCATGTGGCGCCGACGATGGCCGTGCTGCTGCAGCGCCTGGCCCCCGAGCAGGTGGTGATCGTCAGCGATGCCCTGGCCCCCTACGGCCTAGCGGCCGGCCAGCATCGCTGGGATGACCGGATCCTCACCGTGACCGACGGCAGCTGCCGGCTGGAGGACGGCACCCTGGCCGGGGTGACCTTGCCGCTGCTGGAGGGGGTGGTGCGGCTGGCCCGCTGGAGCGGCCAGCCCGGGCAGGCGATCGCCGCCGCCACCCTGCGACCCCGCAGCCTGATGGGTGGCAGCGCCGCCGCCGAAACGGCCCTGCTGGGGTTGGCGCTGGCGGACACCCTGCGCTGGCGGGCCGGCGACGCCGGTTTGAGCTGGAAGCGCTCAGCCTGAGCAGGCCGGTCTCCCTGCCTAGGATCCGGCCCACTTGTGCCCAATCCCGTCCGATGTCCGCCGACCTGCAGGAGGTTCAACCCGATCAGAACAGCGCGCTCCAGAACGCCAAGCAGAGCGAAAAGGCCGAGGTGCAGGCCTACTTCGAGAGCACCGGCTTTGAACGCTGGAACCGCATCTACAGCGACAGCGATGAGGTGAACAAGGTTCAGCGCAACATCCGCATCGGCCACCAGAAAACCGTCGATGAGGTGCTGCGCTGGCTGCAGGAGCAGGGCAACCTGGCGAATCGCAGCTTCTGTGATGCCGGCTGTGGCGTCGGCAGCCTCAGCCTGCCCCTGGCCCAGCTGGGGGCAGGCACGGTGGCGGCCAGCGATCTGTCGGCGGCGATGGTGGCGGAAGCGGCGAGGCGAGCAGCCGCAGCCGGCATCGCCAGCAGCCAGCTGAGCTTCAGCGCCTCCGATCTCGAAAGCCTGCAAGGCCGCTACGACACGGTGATCTGCCTGGATGTGTTCATCCACTACCCCCAGCCGGCCGCCGAAGAGATGGTGCGACACCTGGCCGCCATGGCCGAGACCCACCTGCTGGTCAGCTTCGCGCCTTACACACCGCTGCTGGCGCTGCTCAAGGGCATCGGCCAGCTGTTCCCGGGACCCAGCAAAACCACCCGCGCCTACACCCTGCGCGAGGACGGCATTGTGGCGGCGGCCGCTGCAGCCGGCTTCCGTCCCGTGCGCCGCAGCCTCAACCAGGCACCCTTCTATTTCTCACGGCTGATCGCCTTTGAGCGGGGCTGAGAGACAGGCAACGGGAAGCCACTGAAGCCACGCAAATATTGGATGATCAAGTATCTCGGCTCCAAGCGCATACTGCTACCAAGATTACTGGCTGCGCTGCAAAGCCTTGAAGGCATCAGCTCTGTGCTGGATGCCTTCTCTGGAACCTCACGAGTGGGCTATGAGCTGAAAAAGAACGGCTATCAGGTGTTCAGCAACGACATCAACACCTACGCTCACATCCTGGCTCAGTGCCATGTGGAAGCGGAAGCCAACTCCACCCGGGGGACGGCCACCCAATTGATCGAAGAACTCAATCAACTACCAGGCAAGCATGGCTATATCACCGAAACCTACTGCATCAACAGTCGATTCTTTCAATCTCAAAACGGCGAAAAAATCGATGCGATCCGCGACAAGATCGAGACCTGGCAGCTTTCACCAACCCTGAAGGCCATCTGCCTCACAGCGTTGATTGAAGCCGCCGATCGGATTGATTCCACCACCGGCGTGCAGATGGCCTACCTGAAGCAATGGGCCAAACGTTCCTACAGGCCCCTGCAACTGAGACTGCCGGCGATGCTCAATGCTGCAGCCAATCGCCCCTGCCAGTCCTATCAGCTGGATGCCCTGGCCGCGGCCGATGCCATCCCAGCGGACTGCGCCTATCTTGATCCGCCTTACAACCAACACTCCTACCTGGGAAATTATCACATCTGGGAAAGCATCGTCCGCTGGGACCAACCGGAAGTGTATGGCATCGCCTGCAAACGCATCGACTGCAAACAGAACAAAAGTGATTTCAACAGCAAGCCAAAAGCGCTACCCACCTTCACAGACCTGATCAACAGATTACGCACACCCAACCTGATCGTCTCGTTTAATAATGAGGGCTTCATTGATCGCAGCGCCATGGAAAAGCTGCTGAGCGAGAAGGGCCATCTGCAGACGATCGAGCTGGATTACAAACGCTATGTCGGAGCCCAGATCGGCATCCATAACCCCAAAGGCGATCGAACTGGGGTTGTCAGCCACCTAAGGAACAAGGAATACATTTATATTGTTACCGCCAAGCCTCTCAAGGCAGTCATGATGAGCTCAATCGCCGCTGCACCGACCTCCTCCAAGAAGATCGCCGCTTGAGCCAAATTGGCGCCAAGGAAAGATCAGAACTCAAACCGAAAAGAAATCAACAGCACACCAACAGCCGCACCAATCGCAAGCCCCACGAGGCCAGCAGCGAGGTACGCAACCACGGCGATCAGTACAGCGATCAACCGCTGCGCCAGCCGGAGATTCCGACCATGTCTTCTCGCTTGTTCGCGCCGAAGCAGTTGACGTCGACGCCGCTCAAACACCTGATACTCATCATCCCCTTCTCCAGCCTCTGGGGCGGTGTGACCCGGGCTCCCTTCAGGTGGCTGGCGCGACGGTAACTCCTGCGAAACATTGAAGTCCGGGATCCACCAGCGGGGCACATCATGCCCGTATTTGATTCGGCGATTGCGCTCCTCTGCCGTCATCCCACACGACCCCCAGACTTCTAGCCGAGCAATGGCTTCAAGATTAAGCTGCCCCGGCGGCAAGGGCTGATGCTGGCGCTGAGCCACAACTCCCCAGCGCCAGCGGCGCCTCCAGCGCCAACCTTGCGCCATCGGGACACGTCAGCTCCAACCGCCAGGCCTGCAGCCGATAGCCGCCATCCCCCGGGCGGGCCGAGGCCTCGGCCAGGCCGCCCGGCCGATACAACGGATCCCCCAGCAGCGGGGCGCCAAGGGCGGCGCAGTGGATGCGGATCTGGTGGGGCCGGCCGCTGGCGATCGCCACCTGCACCAGATCCGCTGCGGCTCCACGCTCCAGCAGGG
Organism: Bifidobacterium breve; assembly: GCA_943325005.2. Classification (GTDB taxonomy): domain Bacteria; phylum Cyanobacteriota; class Cyanobacteriia; order PCC-6307; family Cyanobiaceae; genus Cyanobium. The sequence continues at coordinate 13,272 of CALPNT020000035.1, forward strand.
TGAGCAGGCTGCTGGCCGCCAGATCACCGCCCTGGGAGCCATCGGCAGCGCACCAGAGCTGCCCCAGCTGGGGATGGTCGCGGCGGCCGATCGGCGTGGTGATCGCCAGCGATTCCCCTGGAGCCAGCGGCAGGCGCCCCGGCACCAGCAGAGCGCGATAGAGCTTGCGGCAACCGGATGATTCCCCTCCCAGCGGCAGCGCTCCCGCCGTGCTCTCGCGCAGCTGCCGGCTCAGCCAGGCCCGCGTCGCCGGCCGGCGGGCGCAGACCAGCAGGCCGGAGGTGAAGCGGCCGAGGCGATGCACCGGCCGCGGCAGGCCGGCCGGATCGCCCTGATGGCGGCGCTCCAGTAGTCGCAGCACGGTGTGCTCCAACCAACCACCGGCGGGCAGCACCGGCAATCCACTGGGCTTATCGATCACCAGCAGGTCGCCGTCGTCGTGCACCACCGTCCAGCTGGCCGGCACGGCCCCCTCCAGCCAGGGGGGGCGATGCCAGGCCAGCCGATCGCCGGCCCCCAGGGCCACATCAGCCAGGAGCCGCTGGCCATTGCGCTCGATCTCACCGGCGGCCAGGCGCCGCTGCCACTCCTGCTGAGCGGAATGGCGATAACGGCCGGCATAGAAACCGCTGACGGACAGCCCGCTGGCGCGGGCCTCCATCCGATCGCGGTAGGTCCAGCCGCCATTGAGAGCCTCAGGCAACCAGCCTGCGGGGGTCATCGCCGCTGGGGCAGGGCCTCGCCTGAGCCCGGGGAGCGGCGCCGCTCAGCGCGGGGATCGCAGCGGGGCCTCATTGGCATCCCTGCACGGAGATCCGGTAGCTGAAGCCCAGGGCGGCGGGCTGGCTGCTGGTGCCCACACGGAAGTTCATCAGATTGGTGCGCTTGCCCGGAACCGCGGCGAACGGACCGAACATGCGCCCAGTCCCCGGTTCAAAAGTGGGGGTTTCGTTGATCACCTGCAGGCTGCTGCCATCGGTGAAGCGCATGAAGCCGGCCACCGGGAAGCTGGCCGGCTCGGTGGATGCGGAGGTGAAGAAGAAGCGGTAACTGCGGTAGGTCTTGTCGACGATGAAATCGGTGTTCCAGTTGGTGCGCCCCAGCAGGCGATCGGGGCCGATGCGCTTGGACACCACCGGCTGACCACCGCCGCCGAGGGGCATCAGGAAACGGCACGTCTCCTGGGCCTGCGCCGCGGGAATCCCCCAGCTCAGCAAGGCGGAGGCCGCCAGAGCGCCGGCAACGCGGAGGGGAGCAATCAAAGCGGACAACGTGGTCATCGGGGCAAGGGGAGCTGGGGAAGAAGAAGCCGGAGCCTGCACATGTTGACAAGCCACGTCACGGGATTCCAGGCAGAACAACGGCAGTCCATCCGGCGCCAAGCAGCGTCTCTCTAACCTGCAGGCACCAGCCGCCACGAGGCCTGCCGCCACAAAGAGAGCCAGCGGCCAGGACTGCCTTCAGTCCACCAGCCCATGTTCGAGGGCAAAGCGCACCAGTTCGGTGCGGCTGGCGGTGCCGGTCTTGATGAACAGACGGCTCACATATTTCTCGACATTGCGAATCGAGGTTTCCAGCCGCCGGGCGATCTCCTTGTTCATCATCCCTTCCGCCACCAGCTGCAGCACGCTGGCCTCGCGGGGGGTGAAGTCCAGCTTCACGTCCGTCACCGGCTTTCTGGAGCCACCGGTGCCGAGCATCGAGCGGATCTCGGTGATCTGTTTGGCCATCGCGCCAATGTCGGCATCGGCGAAGCGGGCCGCTTCAGCCAGCAACCTGTCCTGGCGCCGCACCACGTTGCGCACCCGCGCCACCAGTTCATCAGGATCGAACGGTTTGGGGATGTAGTCGTCGGCGCCGGCCTGGAACCCGGCGATGCGATCGGCGGTCATGCCCTTGGCGGTGAGAAAGATCACCGGCGTGCCGCCGAGACGCTCATCGGCCCGCAGGCGCTTGAGCAGGCCATAGCCATCGCAGCGGGGCATCATCACGTCGGTGATCACCACATCGGGCAGCAGCTCCTGGGCGGCAGTCCAGCCCTCTTCGCCGTCATTGGCGGTGCTGACGTGGAAGCCCTCATCCTCCAGATAGGTCTTGACGGCGGTGCGCAGGCCGGGCTCGTCGTCCACCAGCAGCAGCCGCACCGGCAGCTTGACGGCCTCCTCCACAGGAGAGCCGTTGGCTTCAGCGGCGGGGGTAGCGGAAGGCTTGGCGGGTTGGTTGGCGTTGAACGATGCGTTGACGCCTGCCATGGGTTCACTGCTCATGGCGAGAATCTATCCAGGTTTGCCAGCGCAGACCCGTGTTGGTCAGATCCGAGCCCTCTGGGCCGTCTCGCAACCGCCTGCTGGCCCCTGATCCAGCTCGGCAAGCTCAGCGCCGCGGCGCCACCAGCACCTCTTCCCGTTCGATCAGCTGGCCGCTGTAGCCGAGGGAGCGGGCCAGCGCCCCGAGCGTGGCGGGATCCTTGCCCGCCTGAGCCGGCACACACACCGCCCACCAGATCAGATGGTCGACGCGATTGGCGGCGGTGATCGGGCCGCCGGGATTGAGCTCCCGCACAATCAGACGCGTGGCGGTGCCGGTGACCCGCATCGGCCCTGAGGGGCTGCAACGGATCTTGTCGGTGGCGATCGTGACCCGATCCGGCTGCTCCTGCCAGATCTGCACCCTCCAGTTGTCGGGCATGAGCGGATCGGCCTTGATGCCATACACCCCGATCGACTGGAGCCCCTCCCGACTGATCCGCTCCTGCAGGATCACCAGATCTGCGGGCCGGGGCGCCTTGGCATCCTCGGGCGGAGGGTTCTGGGCCGCCATGGCGGGGGGAAGGCCACCAGCGAACAGGCCCCCCGGCAACAGCGCCAGCGCCAGAGCGGCCAGGGTGGCGGGCGACGGCGGGACCAGCGGCCCCAGGCAGCGCCTACGGAAGAAGAACGTCAGCATGGCTCCATGCTCGCCTACCTCGACCACCACGCCACCACCCCCTGTGACCTGCGGGTGCTGACCGCGATGGAACCCTGGTGGCGTCAGCAGTTCGCCAACCCCGCCAATCGCCTCTACCGGCCGGCGCTGGAGGCCGCCGCCGCCGTGGAGATCGCCCGCGGCCAGGTGGCCACCGCCCTGGCCATGCCCGCCGAGGCGGTGATCTTCACCAGCGGCGCCACCGAAGCCAACAACCTGGCCCTCAAAGGGGTCGCTGAAGCCGCCCTGGAGCGCGGTGAGCGGCGCCGCGGCCTGATCACCCTGGCCACCGAACACCGGGCCGTGCTCGATCCGCTGGCCTGGCTGAGCCGCCATGGTTTTCCTCTCACCGTGCTGCCGGTGCAGCCCGATGGCCTGCTGGATCTCCAGCGGCTGGCTGACGCCATCGGTGCTGACACCCTGCTGGTGTCGGTGATGGCCGCCAACAACGAAATCGGCGTGCTGCAGGATCTGGCCGCCATCGGCGCCCTCTGCCGCCAGCACGGTGCCCTGTTCCACTGCGACGCCGCCCAGGCGGTGGGGCACATCCCGCTGGCGATGGCCGCGCTGGGCATTGATCTGCTCAGCCTCAGCGGTCACAAGCTCTATGGCCCCAAGGGCTGCGGTGCCCTGCTGCGCCGAGACGGCATCACCCTCGCCCCCCAGCAGCACGGCGGCAGCCAGGAAAGGGGCCTGCGGGCCGGCACCCTGGCGGTGCCGCTGCTGGTGGGTCTGGGGGCAGCGGTGGAGCTGGCCATGGCCGACCAGGCCGAACGTGGCGCCCGGCTCACGGGCCTGCGGGATCGCCTCTGGGAAGGCCTGGAGCATCTGGGGGGCGTGCAGCTCAACGGCCATCGCCGCCAGCGCCTCGGCCACAACCTCAACGTCAGCATCGACGCGGTCGACGGCCAGCGGCTGCACCGGCTGCTGCGCGCCGAGCTGGCGGTGAGCAGCGGCTCGGCCTGCAGTCAGGGCAGTCCCTCCCATGTGCTGGCAGCCCTGGGCCGCAACCGCCTCCAGGCGGCCGCCTCGATCCGCTTCGGGCTGGGCCGCGACACCAGCGCCGCCGAGATCGATCGGGCCCTGGCGGCCGTGGCCGCGGCCCTGGCCGAACTCCGGCAGCCCCTCTAGCTTTCAGCGATCCGAAGGCCCTCCCATGACCGCCCCCTTCCCCGGTCGTGCGGCCCCTCGCCTCAACATCGGTGATGCCGTCCATGACGGCTGGCAGGCCTTCTGCCGCAGCCCCGGCGCCTTCGTGCTGTTCGCCCTGCTGCTCTGGGGCCTGCAGGTGTTGTTCCAGCTGTTGCAGGCCCGCATCGGGACCGCCGCAGCGCTCTCCGCCGATCCCGCCGATTGGTTTCTGGCCCTGGTGGGCCTGGTGGGCAGCCTCGCCAGCTACTTCTGGGGCACGATCGGCATGGTGCGCGGCGCCCTGATGGGCCTCGATGGCCGGCGCCCCCGCTTCACCGACCTGATCCGCTGGGATGGCGGCGCGGTTACGCGTCTATTTTGGGCCTCCCTACTGCTGGGAGCGCTGCTGTTGGCGGCGCTGGCGGCGATCACCGTGCTGCTGGGAGGGCCCCTGGGCCTCCTGGTCGCCATGGCCGAGGCCAGAGCCGGCAGCCTGGCACCAGGCCTGCAGCTGGTGATCGTGCTCCTGGCCGTGCTGCTGCTGTTGCTCGTCGGCTTCTGGCTGGTGGGGCTGATCTATGTGAGCGTCAACCAGCAGTTTCAGGCCCAGATCTCGCTGACGGAACGGCTGGGGCCCTGGGCCACGCTGCGGCGCAGCCGCGCCCTGGTGGATCCCCACTGGCCGTTGCTGCTGCTGCTGGTGATCGTCGAGGCGCTGCTCAGCCTGCTGGGGGTGCTGGCCTGCTTCGTGGGCTTCTTCGTGGCCTGGCCCGTGGTGGTGTGTGTATCCACCGCCGCCTACCGCCAGCTGCTGGCACTGGAAGCCGCGCCGCCGCCCTTGCCCGTGGCCAACCGGGCCCCCTAACCCCAGCGAACGCTCAACAGCACAAAACCCAGCACCCCGAGCAGCGCCAGCAGCACCTGGGCCAGCCGGCTGACCAACATGCCGGCCAGCACCGCCAGGCCCACCTGCAGGGAACGCTTCAGGCGCTGCAGGCCGAAGCGGCCCAGGGCAGTGGGGGCACTCAGCAGTTCCCCAAGGCTGGCGCCGAGCAGGGGCCCCAGCAAGGCTCCGACCAGCGGCCCGCCGATCGGCAGAGCTGGCAACAGACCCAACAGTCCAACCACCAGACCGATCGCTGCGCCGATGTAGGCCCAGCGGCTGGCCTGCAGCCGGGCGGCGCCGAGCAGCAGCCCTAGGGCCTCCGCCCCCCAGCCCAGCAGCAGAATCACGACGCCGAGAAGCAGCGTCGGCCAGGCCGTCGCCCAGCCCACCGCCGCCACCCAGAGCAAGGCGCCAAGGGGCAGCAGGGCCAGCCCGGGCAGCACCGGCAGCAGGGTGCCGGGAATCGCCATCACCTGCACCAGCAGGGCTGCCCACCAGAGCAGATCACTGCGGGCCAGGTCCGTCATGGCCGACAAGGCCAGTGGCAACGGTGAGGAGAGCAGAGCGAACGTCATCCACGGCGCCGGGCCACACGCAGCTTGGCCGAGCGGCTGCGGGGATTGGCCTCCGCCTCGGCCGCCTCGGCCACCAGAGGCTTGCGGGTGAGCCGCTCCAAGCGGTCGTCGCTGAGGAAGGCGGTCTTGACGCGCCGATCCTCGAGCGAATGGAAGCTGATGATCGCCAGCAGGCCGCCGGGCAGCAGCCAGTCGGGGGCCCGCTGCAGCAGCCGATCGAGCTGACCGAGTTCGTCGTTGACGGCGATGCGCAGGGCCTGGAAGGTGCGGGTGGCAGGGTGAATGCGGCCGCGCCGGGCCGGGGGCGGGAAACAGCCGCCGATCACATAGGCCAGATCAGCGCTGCTGCGGCCGCTGCCGCTCCAGGGGCGCTCCGCCACCAGGCGCCGAGCGATGCGGCGCGACAGGCGCTCCTCGCCGTAGGCATAGATCAGGTCCGCCAGCTCGCTTTCCTGCAGCCGGTCGATCAGCTGCGCCGCCGTCTCGCCGGCCTCGGGATTCATGCGCATGTCGATCGGCCCATCGGCGCGGAAACTGAAGCCCCGGGCCGCCACATCGAGCTGGGGGCTGCTGACCCCCAGGTCGGCCAGCACGGCGACCAGGGGCTGACTGGGGGTGTAACCGCCAAAATCGGTAGCCACGATCGTGACGCGATCGCCATAGGGCGCCAGCCGCTCGGCGGCGGCAGCGCGGGCGGTGGGATCGCGGTCGAGACCGATCAGCCGCAGCTGCGGATGGGCCTCCAGCAGCAGAGCGCTGTGGCCGCCGCCGCCGAGGGTGGCATCGAGCAGCAGGGGCGGAGCGCCGTCTGGCGGGAGCGGCCATGCGGCGAAGCCGGCCAACACCTGGTCGGCGAGCACCGGGAGATGGGAATAGGAGGCGGAGTCCATAGGTCCGTCCTAGACCCAGCCCCCTTCTTGATCCGTTGGCCATCAGCTCCAGCCATCCGGGCCCAACCCCCACCGGGCGAGCACTGGCGGCCTGATTAAAAGTGCCGACCGTCAGCCTGCCCCTGCCAGCCAGGCCTCGAGGTCGCTGGGGCCCTCGAAATCGAGCAGAACTTCCGCCAGGGTTTCCAGTTGCTCCAGGCTCAGGCTGCGGATGCGAGCCTCCTGCTGTGGGTTCAGCTCACCGCAGCGGCGCCGGAGCAGGCGGAGAGCCATCTCCAGCTCTCCCTCCTGGCGGCCCTGCCCAAAGATCTCGCGGTACGCCACGCTCTGCGTGAAGTCTTCAAGGGTGATACCGCCCATGGCGCAGAGCTCCTCCAGCGATCGTCCGTTGAATCTCGTAATAACGATAGCGGCGATCACATCGCCGATCGCCGCCGCGTCGGCTGTCCCGCTCACCTCCACCTGGATGGCGGCGCTGCTGGCCGGCACCTGCTCCTCCGGCTGCACCAGCAGCGCCAGGGCGCGGAGCA
>CALPNT020000036.1 GCA_943325005.2 Bifidobacterium breve
AGCAGCAGCAGCACGTTCACCATCGCTTCGGCGTGGCGGCCATGGATCCAGGGAGAGCCGATCCAGCACCAGGCCCGGCGTGGATCACCACAGCTGCTGGCGTTCAGCAGACCGCGCCGGCGCAGGCGCCGCAGGGGACCCAGGCTGAGGGCCTGGGCCAGGGCCAGGCTGAGGGCCAGCACCACGCCGCCACTCCAGCGCCAGCGATCGAAGAGAGCCTGGTCGAGTTCGCCGGCCGCCCAGGCCAGCACCAGGCTGAAGCTGGCGGCCAGGGCCAGGCCTGCCCCCAGGGCCTGGATGTCGCGGCCGAGGCCTGGTCCGACAACGGATCGGAGCGGGTGGGTGGCAGCAGCGACGGGAGAGCGCTGAGCGGCTGGCTCCGATTCCCGCGCCGCGCGCTTCAAGGGGTCTGTGGCTGGGGCCGGTGGTGTGATCCCGGTAGCGGCTTCGATCAGGTCGTGCAGTTCGGCCAGCACCGCAGGCGTGTAGGTGCGGGCCAGGTGGCTGGTGAGCGCCTCGACCGCCGTGGGGCTGGGATCGCCGCGCCGCCGCAGCAGCTGGTGCAGCAGCGGTTGGCTGGCCAGATCACGAACGGGCCCCTTGAGGCCCTCCTCCGCCCCGAGCGCATCCACCAGCCGGTTGGCGAGGGCCTGGCCGTTGTCGAGGCCAAGGCTGCCGCTCTCCATCCAGCTCCGCAGCTGCAGGCCCAGTTCGCGCCCCGTTCCCATCCGAGCGACCGATGTGGCGTGAGCTTAGGAAGTGACGAAGCCGGCATCGGCTTCAAAGCGCCGGGCATCGGCGGCGGTGGCTTCACTGCCGAACAGGGCCGCGGCAATGGCGGGACTGATCGTGAAGGTGGAGAGCCCAGCTGCCGCCAGCCGCCCCAGATCAGCGGGTTGCCTGAGGCTGGCCACCAGCAGGCGCACGGAGGAACCCAGCCCATCAAGGCAGCGCTGCATGGACACCAGCTCGGAATGGCCATCGCGCCCCTGATCGCCGATGCGGCCGAGATAGGGAGCGATGTAGGCGGCGCCAAGGGCTGCGGCGATCAGCACCTGGGGCACCTCGTAGCAGGCGGTGAAGGTCACCGGCACATCGGCGGCGATCAGCTCACCTGCCGCGGCGGCTCCAGGACGGGTCACCGGTAGTTTCACGGTGATCTGGCCGGGGGCCAGGGCCGCCAGCTGCTGGCCGCAGGCGAGGTAGCTTGAGGCATCGCCGCCCCAGGCCTGAAGCTGCAGCTCGCGGCAGCCCAGATCCAGGGCCCGCCGGCTGAGCTCCTGCAGGTGATCGAGGCGGCAGGGCTGGCCAGCCTGCTTCAGCAGGGTGGGATTGGTGGTGATGCCGTAGAACAGGCCCGAGGGCAGCCACTGGCTCCAGGCCTGGGGATCGGCCGAATCAAGAAACAGACGCAGTCGCATGGGGCGAGGCCACCGTCGATCACTTCAAGGTTGCGACAGCACCCATGCCTTTTGATCAGTGGTGTCGCAACCGACTGGGTCAGGAACGGTTCAGTTGGCGCGTACAGCCGCCACGCGTGCCTTGGCCTGAGAAAGGGTTTGCTGGGCTTTCACTTTGGCGGGGCTGGCGGGCTGGCCGTCGAGGGCGGCAACGGCCAACTGGGCTGCTTCGAACGCCTTCTCAGCGGCGACCGGATCAATGCTGCTGGCCAGTTCGGCAGCATTGACCAGCACGGTCACCTCATTGGCTTCCACTTCAGCAAAGCCACCCATCAGGGCGATCGAGCTCCAGGTGGAGCCCTCACGCACTCTCAGCACACCGCTGTCAAGCGCGGTGAGCAGGGACACATGGCCGGTGAGGATGCCCACCTGGCCGGAGATGCTGGGGAGAATCACTTCGTCGGCGGTGCCGTCGAAGACGCTCTGATCGGGAGCGAGGACGCGAAGAGTGAGAGTCATCAGATCAACCCTTGGCGGCGGCGAGGATCTTGGCGGCCTTGGCCTTCACCTGGTCGATGTTGCCCACCAGGTAGAAGGCGGCTTCGGGCAGATCGTCGAGTTCACCGGCCAGGATTTGATTGAAGCCCTTGATGGTGTCGTCAAGTTTGACGTATTCACCCTTCTGACCGGTGAAGATCTCCGCCACAAAGAAGGGCTGGGAGAGGAACTTTTCGATCTTGCGGGCGCGATCCACGGTGCGGCGGTCATCCTCGGAGAGTTCATCCAGGCCGAGAATGGCGATGATGTCTTGCAGTTCCTTGTAGCGCTGCAGGGTGGACTGCACGGCACGGGCCGTGCGGTAGTGGTCATCCCCCACCACGGCTGGCTGCAGCATGGTGCTGGTGGAATCGAGGGGATCGACAGCCGGGTAGATGCCCTTGGAGGCGAGGCCGCGGCTCAGCACCGTGGTGGCGTCGAGGTGGGCGAAGGTGGTGGCGGGCGCGGGATCGGTGAGGTCGTCGGCGGGAACGTAGACAGCCTGAATCGAGGTGATCGAACCTTCGAGGGTGGAGGTGATGCGCTCCTGCAGTTCACCCACGTCGGTGCCGAGGGTGGGCTGATAACCCACGGCCGAAGGCATGCGGCCCAGCAGGGCGCTCACTTCGGAGCCGGCCTGCACGAAGCGGAAGATGTTGTCAACGAACAGCAGCACGTCCTGCTTGTTCACATCGCGGAAGTGCTCAGCCATGGTGAGCGCCGAGAGGCCCACGCGCATGCGGGCGCCGGGAGGCTCATTCATCTGGCCGTAGCAGAGCGCCACCTTGGATTTGGAGAGGTCTTCGGAGTTGATCACCCCGGATTCCTTGAACTCTTCGTAGAGGTCGTTGCCTTCGCGGGTGCGCTCGCCCACGCCGGCGAACACCGACACACCGCCGTGCTCCTTGGCGATGTTGTTGATCAGTTCCTGGATCAGCACGGTCTTGCCCACGCCGGCACCACCGAACAGGCCTACCTTTCCGCCCTGGCGGTAGGGAGCCAGCAGGTCGATCACCTTGATGCCGGTCTCGAACACCTTGGGCTTGGTTTCGAGGTCGGTGAGCTTGGGTGCCGCACGGTGAATCGGCGAGGTGAGGGTGCTGCCCACCGGCCCTTTCTCATCGACAGGCTCACCCAGGACATTGAAGATGCGGCCCAGGGTGCATTCGCCCACGGGCACAGAAATCGGTGCACCGGTATCGACGGCCACCATGCCGCGCACCAGGCCGTCGGTGCTGCTCATCGCCACGGCGCGGATGCGGTGGTCGCCGAGTAGTTGCTGCACTTCGGCCGTGAGGGCGACGGTCTGGCCGGCGGGATTCTTGGCCTCGATCCGCAGGGCGTTGTAAATGCGGGGCAGCTTGCCGGCGGGAAACTCCACGTCCAGCACCGGGCCGATGACCTGCTTGACGATGCCTTGAGTGCCGGTCGCGGCGGGAGCAGCAGCTGCCATGGGGGTGAAGAAAGGGTGGCGGGGAGGCCCAGCGGGAACCATCCCGCATGAAGCGGCGCAACCTTACCACTGCGCCAGACCCCAGTGAGCAACCGCTGCCGTGGCCCCTTCAGTGGGGGGGAGTCGGCTCGGGCAGCGAGCCGGAGGCGGGTGCGGGCGCGTCGCCGAACAGCTGTGGAGCAGGCCCATGCTGGGGCTCGTCGTCGGCTTCGGATCAGGGGCCCTGCTCGGCGTCGGGGCCGGGATCGGTGCGCGCCTGGTCCAGCGGGCACCTGCAGGGACGTCCATTCAGTGGCCCGCACAAGAGTGGCCCGCACAAGAGTGGCCAGCACCAGAAACGTCGTTAGCAGCGAGATAGAGCTTCAAGCGTGGCGACGGCTACCGGTTCGGTCACCCGAACTGCCGCCCCCTGGCGTCGATCACGCCTTGGCGCATAGGTTGGCAGTCGAAGGGCGCGAGTGCTAGCGCGTCCTCATCGGTGGCTTCTGCCCCGGCTCCAGGCGTCGATTTCTCGACCTGAGGCCCTGGGTTCGCCGCTGGCTCCGCGTCCACCCTTTTCGCGAACACTCAACCTTTTATCCATGGCAGCTGTTTCCCTCAGCGTCTCCACGGTCAAACCGCTCGGAGATCGCGTTTTCATCAAAGTGTCTGAGTCGGAGGAGAAAACCGCTGGCGGCATCCTTTTGCCCGACACCGCCAAAGAAAAGCCCCAGGTGGGTGAGGTCGTTCAGGTCGGCCCCGGCCGCCGCAACGACGACGGCTCCCGCACGGCCCCCGAAGTGGGCATCGGTGACAAGGTTCTCTACAGCAAGTACGCCGGCACCGACATCAAGCTCGGCACTGATGAATACGTGTTGCTGTCCGAGAAGGACATCCTCGCCGTCGTCAGCTGAGAGCGGCGCTGCGGCCCTCCCGGCCCTGAGCTTTCAGTCCTAATACCCCCCAACGAGCCCCAACCCCCATGGCCAAGCGCATTATTTACAACGAGCAAGCCCGCCGGGCCCTCGAACGCGGTATCGACATCCTCGCCGAGGCGGTCGCTGTCACCCTCGGTCCCAAGGGTCGCAACGTGGTGCTGGAGAAGAAATTCGGTGCTCCCCAGATCGTCAACGATGGCGTCACCATCGCCAAGGAGATCGAGCTCGAAGATCACATCGAGAACACCGGTGTCGCCCTGATCCGTCAGGCGGCCAGTAAAACCAACGATGCCGCCGGTGACGGCACCACCACCGCCACCGTCCTGGCCCACGCCATGGTCAAGGCCGGTCTGCGTAACGTGGCTGCCGGTGCCAATGCGATCACGCTCAAGCGCGGCATTGAGAAGGCCACCGAGTTCCTGGTCAAGAAGATCGAGGAGCACGCCAAGCCGATCAGCGACAGCAACGCCATCGCCCAGGTGGGCACCATCTCCGCCGGCAACGACGAAGAAGTCGGCCGCATGATCGCCGACGCGATGGATAAGGTCGGCAAGGAGGGCGTGATCTCGCTCGAGGAAGGCAAGTCGATGACCACCGAACTGGAGGTCACCGAAGGCATGCGCTTCGACAAGGGTTATATCTCCCCTTACTTCGCCACCGACACCGAGCGCATGGAGGCGGTGCTCGAAGAGCCCTACATCCTGCTCACCGACAAGAAGATCGGTCTGGTGCAGGACTTGGTGCCCGTGCTCGAGCAGATCGCCCGCACCGGCAAGCCGCTGCTGATCATCGCCGAGGACATCGAGAAGGAAGCCCTCGCCACCCTGGTGGTGAACCGCCTGCGCGGTGTGCTCAACGTCGCCGCCGTCAAGGCTCCTGGCTTCGGTGATCGCCGCAAGGCCATGCTCGAGGACATCGCCGTTCTCACCAACGGTCAGCTGATCACCGAGGATGCTGGCCTCAAGCTGGAGAACACCAAATTGGAGATGCTGGGCACCGCCCGCCGCATCACCATCAACAAGGACACCACCACGATCGTCGCCGAAGGCAACGAGGTGGCGGTGAAGGCCCGCTGCGAGCAGATCCGCAAGCAGATGGACGAAACCGACTCCTCCTATGACAAGGAGAAGCTGCAGGAGCGTCTGGCCAAGCTGAGCGGCGGTGTGGCCGTGGTCAAGGTGGGTGCCGCCACCGAAACCGAGATGAAGGACAAGAAGCTGCGTCTCGAAGATGCCATCAACGCCACCAAGGCGGCTGTTGAAGAAGGCATCGTTCCTGGCGGTGGCACCACCCTGGCTCACCTGGCTCCGGCCCTCGAGGAGTGGGCGGCTGCCAATCTCTCCGGCGAGGAGCTGATCGGCGCCACCATCGTCGCTTCGGCCCTCACCGCTCCGCTCAAGCGGATCGCCGAGAATGCCGGTGCCAACGGCGCCGTCGTCGCCGAGCACGTGCGCAACAAGCCCTTCAACGAGGGCTACAACGCCGCGACCGGTGAGTACGTCGACATGCTGGAAGCTGGCATTGTTGACCCCGCCAAGGTGACCCGCTCCGGTCTGCAGAATGCCGCCTCGATTGCCGGCATGGTGCTCACCACCGAGTGCATCGTGGCCGACATGCCCGAGAAGAAGGAAGCTGCTTCCGGCGGCGGCGGCATGGGCGGCGGCGACTTCGACTACTGATCGAGTCTCGCGACCTCGGTTGGGTCGTTGATCTTCAGATCTGCTTCAGAGGGAGGGCTTCGGTCCTCCCTTTTTCATGGCGGGGATGACGGGCTGCGGATCGGCCCAGGCCGGATGCCGCGTAACAGTTCACCCCTCAAGGGACTGAACAGTATTGTTTGATACCAATCCCTGGGGCGCGACTGGGCAGGGTTTGTAGCAACAGCCACATTTTTTTGGTCCCCTCTCTGTTTGCCGTCGACACGGCGCTGCACAGTGCCAACAATGGATTTGTGCTGATCAGTGCAGCCCTGGTGCTGTTGATGACGCCGGCGTTGGCTCTCTTCTATGCCGGTTTTGTGCGCAGCCGCAACGTGCTCAACACCATGATGATGAGCTTCGCTTCCATGGGCCTGGTGAGCGTGCTGTGGGTGCTGTTCGGCTACAGCCTGGCGTTTTCCCCAGGCAGCGGCCCCTTGGCACCCTTCATCGGCGGTTGGCAATGGGTCGGCCTGAGCAACTGGTCGGCCCCCTATGGAGATGGCCAGCTCAGCCATGGCGCGGTGGCCTTCTTTCAGCTCACCTTCGCGATCATCACCCCCGCCTTGATTTCAGGGGCGGTGGTGGAACGGATGAATTTCCGCGCCTGGTTGGCCTTTGTGATGCTTTGGAGCACCTTCATTTACCTTCCCATGGCTCACATGGTGTGGGGGCCTGGCGGTTTCCTGGGAGCTGACGGACTGGGAGCTCTGGATTTTGCCGGCGGCCTGGTGGTGGAGATGGCTTCGGGGGTGGGGGCTGCCGTCACCGCGGTCGTGGTGGGTCGCCGCCGCAATTATCCGGGGCACACAGCCCCGCCGCACAATGTGCCATTCATTCTGCTCGGGGCTGGCCTGCTCTGGTTCGGCTGGTTCGGCTTCAACGGCGGCAGCGGGCTGGTGGCCGGCAACCTCGCGTCCCTGGCCTGCCTCACCACCAACACGGCCGGCGCCTCGGCCGCTCTGGGCTGGATGGTGATCGAAACCTTGCAACGGGGCAAGCCCACGGCGGTGGGGATGGCCACGGGCGCAGTTGCGGGCCTGGTGGCGATCACACCGGCCGCCGGGTTCGTGAGCCCTCTCAGTGCCTTGGTGATCGGCTGCGTGGCGGCGTTGGTCTGCAATCTTGCCCTGCAACTGAAGAATCGCTCCGGTCTTGATGACAGCCTGGATGTGCTGCCTGTGCATGGCGTGGCTGGCCTGCTGGGCATCCTGCTCACCGGTCTGCTGGCACTGAAGAGCGTCAACCCCGCCGGAGCGGACGGTCTGTTGGCGGGCCATGGGGTGCAGTTGTGGATTCAGCTCAAGGCCGCCGGCTTCACTCTGCTCTGGGTAGGCGTCGGCACCTTTGCCATTCTCAAGCTGCTGGCCCTGGTCATCCCGCTGCGGGCCAGCGATGGCGATGAGCGCCAGGGGCTTGACATCAATGCCCATGGCGAGGAGGCCTATAACAACGAGTTCACGATGTAGCCGGCACAAACGCCAGGGCGACGCCGTTGTTGCAGTAGCGCTTACCGGTGGGTCTGGGCCCGTCGTCGAACACGTGGCCCTGGTGGCCGCCGCAGCGGCGGCAGTGGTACTCGTTGCGCGGCAAGATCAGTTTGAAATCTTTTTGGATCACCACGGCGTTGGCCAGCGGCTGCCAGAAGCTGGGCCAACCGGTGCCGCTGTCGAATTTGGCCTTGGAGCTGAACAGGGGCAGCCGGCAGCCAGCGCACACGAAGCTACCGTTGCGATGTTCCTGGTTGAGCGGGCTGGAGAAGGGGCGCTCAGTGCCTTCACGGCGCAGCACCGAGAAGGCAGCCGGGCTGAGACGCTTCTTCCATTCGGCCTCACTGAGATCCCAGGCAGGCTCAAGGGCCTTGGCGGCGGCCGCTGCCCGCTCAGCAGGCAGGAAGGGAATCAGGGCCACCAAAGGGGCGCCCAGGCGTTGCAGCAACTGACCGATCACGGCGCGTCGGGAATGGAGCGACATCGTGGCTTCAGTTCAGCCAGCCGGCGCTGAGCACCACAGCCAGGCCCATGAAAATGGCCAACAGCGTCCAGCTGACGCGGTTGAGGGTGTTTTCGGCGCTGCGGGCGCTGGTGAACATGGAGCCGCCGCTGGCCGCCAGGCCGCCCATGCCATCGCCTTTGGGGCTGTGCAGCAGCACACTGATGATCATCAGGATGCCGCTGAGCATCCAGAACCAGGTGGCTGCGGAGCGAAGCATGGTGATACTGGAAACACGCTGAGCCAACCTTAAGCGGCCTACCTGAACCTTGCGCGGCATTCCGGGCCATGGAGCAGCCGGGGCAATGGTCGGCTGCTCAGCCCTCGTCCGGCACCGTTGAGGCCAAAGCCCCCCTGTTCAGGGCTGCACCTGATCGGGGTGGCTGTCAGGGGACGGCAACGGCCTCTGCCACTTGAGTCAGCAGGCTGCTGTCGAGGCTTTCGTTGGTTACTGGCGCCACCAGGGAGACGCCGCGCATGCGGTCGGGCTTGGGCAGCTCGAGCAGTTCCAGCAGGGTGGGGGCGATGTCGGCCAGTCCGCCGCCTTCGCGCAACATCACATTGGTGCCGTGGCCAGGCAATTTGCGCTTCTCCCCCTCCACCAGGATCACCGGCACCGGGTTGGTGGTGTGGGCCGTCCAGGGGCGGCCATCAGGCCCCTGCATCAGCTCGGCGTTGCCGTGATCGGCCGTGATCAACAGGGTGCCGCCCATGCGGTTGGTGGCTTCCATCAACTGGCCTACACAGCGATCCACGGTGCTGATGGCTTGGGTGGTGGGGCCCATCTGGCCCGTATGTCCCACCATGTCGGGGTTGGCGTAGTTGATCACCACCAGGGAATAGATGCCCTTGTTGATGGCGGCAATACAGCTTTCGGTGAGCTGAGCTGCTGACATCTCTGGAGCCTGGTCATAGGTGGCCACCCGGGGAGATGGCACCAGATGGCGATCTTCGCCTGGGAAAGCCTGCTCGATGCCACCATTCATAAAGTAGGTGACATGAGGATACTTTTCGGTTTCGGCCGTGCGGAATTGGCGCAGTCCGTGCTGCGATACCACCTGGCCCAGCAGGCCATCGAGAGATTCGGGTGGAAAGGCCACCTTCACTGGTAGTCCCTGCTCGTACTGGGTGAAGGTCACCACGTGCAGGGGGGCGATCTGCGTTCGCTCGAAATTGTCGAATTCGGGCCGTACCAGGGCTCGAACCAATTGCCGCACCCGATCGGGGCGGAAATTGAAGCAAATCAGTCCATCTCCCGCCTGCAGGTGTCCTGGGGCCAGTCGCACCGGTTCAAGGAACTCGTCCGTGATGCCCTCGGCGTAGGAAGCGAGCAGGCTCTCCACCGGGCTGCCATCGCTGGTGACCGATTCCTCAGTGAGCAGGCGGTAGGCCTTTTCGGTGCGCTCCCAGCGGTTGTCCCGGTCCATGGCCCAGTAGCGGCCGCAGAGCGTGGCGATTCGGCCGACACCGGCTTCGGCCATGGCCTGTTCGATGCGCTCCAGGAACACCTGGGCACTGTTGGGGGCGGTGTCGCGGCCGTCGGTGATCACGTGGATCGCCACATCGCTCAGCCCGCGCCCCGCTGCCCAGCGCAATAAGCCGGCGAGGTGGTCCACATGGCTGTGAACCCCGCCATCGGAGCAGAGGCCGATCAGGTGCAGGGTCCCACCAGCGCCCAGAAGGGTGTCGGCAAGTCCATTGAGGGCGCCATTTTCGGCCAGGCTGCCATCACGCACGGCCTGGCTGATGCGCACCAGCTCCTGGCGAATGATGCGACCGGAACCAATGGTGAGGTGGCCCACCTCCGAGTTGCCCATCTGGTTGTCGGGCAGGCCAACGGCAGCGCCACTGGCCTCGATCAGGGTGTGGGGATAGGCATGCCAGAGGGCATCCATCACCGGTGTGTTGGCCGAGCGAATGGCGTTGTGATCGGCGTCGTGGCGATAGCCCCAACCATCGAGGATGGCAAGCACGACTGGCGCGACCGGGCCTGAACCATCAATCAGGGAAGGGCCACTGCTGGTACCGAAATCCCCTTTCGCCTTGGCGCTGCCGGGGCCCGTGGGGAAATACTGGGAGGAGGAAATGGCAGTCACCCGATTGGTCGGATGTCGTGGGAACGACGTCTTTACAACTCAACTTACAACGCTTTCTGTCTGGGTCTTCTCTGCCGTGCGTTGGCGTCAGGCTTTGGCGACACTGTTTCAGATGAACTCGATTCGTTGATCGGTGCACGCCTAATCCGCTTGGCAGCCAGGTCGGCTGGCACGGAATCGGCCCGATCCCCTGGCCCCAGAGCGGGCGTTGTTCCGGTCGTTGGCCGCAGGGATCGGCCGCGTTGGCGGCCCCCATGTCGGCTGAGGGCAGTCTGTGAGCCGATCCCAGGGATGGTTCTTCCCTGCAGCTCCTGCAACGACCAGGTGGGGTTGGCCCGCTGGTCCTCACGCTTCAGGGCGCTCCGGCTGACTGGATGTCGCTGCTCGGACCTGGCAGTGCAGCCGTGGTGTGGCTGTAACGCCATGGTCTGGCTGTCTCGGTGGGGGTGAATCGTCCGGGCAGGCAAGGTTGTTGAACACCGGCGGATCTTGCCTGGTTTTAGCCCTGCCTTTCGGCGGAACTGGTGGTGGCGAAGCCGGTTTGGCGCCGTGGGGTTAGCGAAGCAAGCTTTGCTGAACCGGTTTGGGCACCAGCTCGGCTGGTGTCAGCGCTTCAATGGCAGAACTGGGGCGCAATCTCTTGGGCGCAACATCGGGCGCATTCCAAAGCTTCTGCGCAGCCCGCTCCGTTCCACCAGCGTGGCTGAAACGCTCGCGGCGATCAGAGCCGCCATCATCCGGGGGCCGAGGCGATACCGATGACCACAAGCCTGGTGGTGGATCTGGCGGCGGCGTGAGCCTCTGGAAGCCTCTCTAGGTTTGGTGGCATCAGGATCACACCAGTCCAGCCCGCCCCATGGCCAGTTCCCGCGACGCTTCGCCGCCCGCCGCTCCCGGTGCGACCTCGGGTTCCAGCAGGCCTGGCTCAGGCGGGTCTGGTGCGAACGGTTCTGGTTCCGGTGATGGTGAGCGCCTGGCGGCGGCGCGGTTGGAGCTGCTCAGTGCCGAGGATCTGGGCCGCACCCTCGATCGTTTGGCCTCCCAGGTGCTGGAGCGGGTGGTGGACAGCCAGCAGCTGGTGTTGCTCGGCATCCCCACCCGGGGTGTGGCCTTGGCCCGGGTGCTGGCGGCCCGGCTGGAGGCGATCTGCGGCCATCCGATCGCCCATGGCAGCCTCGATCCCACCTTCCACCGCGATGATCTCGAACGGATCGGCACCCGGCTGGTGGAGGCCACCCAGTTGCCGGGCAGTCTTGATGGGCGTCAGGTGGTGCTGGTGGATGACGTGATCTTCACCGGCCGTACGGTGCGGGCGGCCCTGGAAGCCCTGCAGGCCTGGGGTCGGCCGCGCCGGGTGCTGCTGCTGGTGATGGTCGATCGCGGCCATCGCGAGTTGCCGATCCAGCCCGATTTCTGTGGCCGGGTGGTGCCCACCGCCCGCCAGGAGACGATCGAGCTGTGCCTGCAGGCCATTGATGGCGAGGAGGGGATCTACCTGCGCAGGTCCTGAGCCGCTCTGCCGGGCTGGATGAATCCAGCCCGTTCTGTCCGTCAACGCTGGGGCTGGCTGGACCGAATCCGAACGGTGGGGCCTGGTTCAGGCAGCGGTGAGTTCCTCGGGCCGGAAGTGGGCGCGGTATTTGCCGAAGGCCACCACCACCGGCAGGGTCGGGCTGATCGGTCGGCCCTTCCAGTCGTTGAGCAGCTGGTGCACCAGCCCCTGCTGACCCTCGAGATCGAAGGCCTCACCGCGATGCTCCGGGTGGTTGTAGACCACCACGCTCTGGCATACCTTCACCTGATCGCCTGGCTGCATGGGCACCGGGTCTGTCTTTGGCGGCAATCCTGTCATGGGCCCGGGCCCTAGGGCTGGCAGGTCGTTTCCGGCCCCGCCTCCACCACCCGACCCCCCAGCTGCTTGCAGCCGGTCTCGAAGGCCTTCCATTCGTCCATGCCGGCGGCGATGTGTTGCTGCACGATCCGGTTGAGCTTTTGGGGATCGACACCATGAGGCAGGTCGCCATGGCTCTCGTGCTCCCGCTCCACCCCTTTCAGGGAGCTCATGCCCTGGTCGAGGCGCTGCCGCACGGCGTTGCTGCGACGTTGCCACCAGGGGTGGTCGATGCGATTGAGGGCATCGAGGGCCTCCCACCAGCGCGCCTGGGCGGTGAGCTGTTCCGCTCGCTGCAGTTGTACCCGGTTGCGGTTCCAGGTCTCGGTGAGTTCATCGCCCAGGCTGTTGCCATCGCCCCGGGGCGCCTCGCCGATCGGTTTCAGGGCCGCCAGGGCGCCGTTGAGATCGCCGGCTGTGAAGCGTGCCATCGCCTGTTGGCGCAGGGACTCTTGCCAGAGCTTCAAGCGGTGGCGATCGCCGTCAACGCCGGCGGTGGAGTGCACCAGTTGGCGCTGCAGAGCCAGGGCCTGGTCCCATTGCTGGGCTCGCCAGAGCTGCTCAGCCCGCAGGCGCTGACAGCGGGCCTGCTCCTGGGGTGATCCTCGCGGCAGCCAGCTCAGGGCCGCCAGCTGTTCGCCGTAGCGCAGGCAGTCATCCAGCTGGCCCGTTGCCGCCGCCCGTTCGATCCGGCTCGGCAATTGCCGTTCCCACCAGTAGACGAGACCGACAGAGACGGCGACCGAACCGAGGGTGATGGCCAGCCAGAAACGGGGGAGCCTGTGCTGGCGGAGGGCCAAGGTGGGGAGCCGGGGAGCGCGCTGTACCCGTTGTATGCAGTCAAGGCCCTCAGCGCCCTTGCCGGCGGACGCTCAGCGCACCGGTCCCAGGGGTTGGGGGCCCAGCCGCTGCCCGTTCAGCAGATCCTCGCCTTCCATCATCAGGATTCCCTCGTCATTGATGGCGAAGCGCAGTCGCAGCCGATCCACGCCACGAGTGCCTGGGGCGGCCAGGGGCAGGGCGGGTGGCGTCAGCGGCCAGGGCTCCACCCGGGCGGCGCCGGTGGGGCGGCGCCGCAGTAGCGGCAGGCCCGCCTCGAAGATCACTTCACCCCGCTCCTCCGGCAGCGGTTCCCCCAGTAGCAGCTCCAGGTCCGGTTGGTCGTCGCGGCTGCAGGCCAGCACCAGCTCCAGGGGCGCCTCGGTGGGCCAGCTCTGGCCCGCCACGAACAGGGGATGCCAGTGATGGCTGCCACTGCGCCGATCCCAGCAGCGCAGGGAAACCCCTCGGGCCAGCACATCCCTGACGCGCACACCCGGGGTCAGGGCCAGGGCCCCCAGGGCAACGGCCTCCACCGGGCGTTCACCGCGCAGCGGCACGCCGGCGCAGCGCTCCTGGAGCCAGTGGCGGATCAAGGGCATGCGGCTGCTGCCCCCCACCGGCAGCACGGCGTCGATGGCGTCCAGGGCCAGCCCCTCGCGGCGGGCGCCGGCCAACACGCTGTCCAGCAGGGCATCGAGCTGCTCCAGCAGGCCATGGCTGCGCAGCAGGGCTTCCAGTTGGCGCCGGTTGAGCCGCAGCTCCCGGGTGCCGTGCTCGGCGTCTGACCACAGCTGGAGGGCTTCGTCGCGCTCGTCGGTGCTGGCGCTCAGGTCCCATTTCAACCGTTCGGCCGCCTGCAACAAAGCGCCGCTGGCGGGCTGGTCCGGCACCAGGTGGGCGGCGATCCAGCGATCGATGTCGCGGCCGCCGAGGGCCAGGCCGGCCTTGGCGATCACCCGGGCGGTTCGCAGGGCCTGGCCGCTGCGTTCGAGGTTGCGGCCGGCGAAGCGCAACAGCTGGGCGATCGGGGCAGCCCGACCCTCGCCCCCTTCCAGGGCCACCAGCGAGAGGTCGATGGTGCCGCCGCCCAGGTCCACCACCAGCACGCGACTGCCCGCCGGCAGGCCGGCACCGATGGCGGCGGCGGTGGGTTCATCCACCAGGGCCACGTCTGCCACCGGCAGATCGCGGCTCACCTGCTGCAGCCAGGCCCGGTAGCCCCGGTAGGTCTCGATCGGGGCGGTGAGCACCAGGCGCTCGGGCTGCAGGCCTGCGGGCAGCGCTTGCCAGAGGCACTGCAGCAGCAGGGCTCCCGCCGCCTCTGGGCCCAGCCAGCCAGCGCCACCGCCTTGTGGCAGTGCCGCCGTGTCTCCCCTCCGAGTGGCCCTCGATCCGTCAGCCGGGCTGGCGCCGATCAGCCGCTTGAAATCGCGACAGAGCGCTGGCTCCTGCCGATCGGCCAGGCCGGCCTCGAGCACCTGGCGGCCGATCAGCGGCCGTCGATCCTCCGGGGCACTGAGCCACAGCAGGCTGGGCACGACGCAGGGCTCGGCGACGCTGTAGGGGGGCAGATCCAGCAATCGGGCTGGTTCGTTGCCGCTCTGCCAGGCCACCACGGTGGTGCTGCTGCCCAGGTCGATGGCGAGGGTGCCGGGCATGGAGCTGTGGCGGTCCGCTCCTTTCTAGGAAGGCCCCTGGCCTAAGGTGGTGGTTCGAGGTCTGTGGAATCTTCAGAGCAGCATGCAGAGCAGCGCCGATCTCAGTCCCAAGGAACTCGCCCAGCGCGCCGAGAGCCTGATTCGTCATTCCAGCAATCGCTATCTCACCACGGTGCGGATTGCTTATCGGGCCAAGCAGCGTCGCTTCGATGATTTTGATGGTCTGCTGGAAGACGGCATGATCAAGCCGGTGCAACGGGCGATCGTTGAACTCAGCGATGAGCAGGATCAGCCCGATCTGCTGCCCGGCTGATCGGTTCAGGGCGGTGGAGGTCTGTGAGGGAGAGGGGTGGCGCCTGGTGGTGGACCTGGACCGTCACCCTTATATCGCCTTGATCGGTGGTTCCGATTGGGCTGTCGAGTTCACGCGCGAGGAGCTGGAAATTCTCTGGCGGGCCATCCGCCGCCTGCGGCTTCAGCACGCGGCCCTGACCGATCAGCTGATGGCCGAGGAGAGCCTGGAGCTGGATCTGGAGCTGCCGCTGCCTGCTGCCGAGTCCGGATCCAGTCTCTGGATCGCTCTCGAGGGGGATCGCCGCCTCTGGTCACTGCGCTTCGTCCTCACTCCCGGCGCCGAGGCGCGGGCTGTGGAGGGGGCCTGGAGCGCCGCGGCCAGTGGGCCTTTCGCCGCCGCTCTCGAGGCGATCGAGGCGCGCCTGGGGCTGGTGGCGTGAGGCTGGGGTTCAGGGCTCAGGCCGGCCAGCCGCACCAACACGGCACAGCGTCAGCTGCCGCGGCCCGGTCTGGCTCCAAGCCGGGGCACCATCATCCCGATTCCGCCGGGATCGGTTGAGGCCCTGCAGTCCCACGGGTTGGCTCTCGACAGAGCTGCCGCGGCGGAATCTTCGCTGCCTTCAGGTCGGCAGGTTCGCCCTCTGGTTGCGGCCGAGCCGGTCCGTTGCCCGACCTTTGGGTTCCTGGTCACCCGAGGCCCCGGATCGATCCCCACCGGCATCCTCCGCTGGCGCGCCATGAGGGACCCTCAGGCTGGTTCTCCCAGCAGCTCCAGGAGGCGCCTGGCGCTCGCCTCACTCACCGGCAGGATCGACAGCCGGTTGCCGCGGCGTACCACGCTGAGCTCCTCGACGCTGAACTTCTCGCGCAGTTGATCGAGGCTGAGCAGGGTGGCGAAGCTGCGGCCGTAGCGCAGCCGCGCGCAATCCCAGCGCGGCGATTCGGGCTTGGACGCCGGGTCGAAGTACTTGTTCTCGGGATCGAATTGGCTCGGATCGACGATGCCGGTTTCGATCACCTCCATCAAGCCGACGATGCCTGGTGGCTTGGTGTTGGAGTGATAGAAGAACACCTGATCTCCGATGGCCATGGTGCGCATGAAGTTGCGCGCCTGGTAGTTGCGGATGCCATCCCACAGGGTGGTGCCTTCTGCCTTCAGATGCTGGAGGCCATAGACCTCCGGCTCGCTTTTCATCAACCACCAGGCCATGGTTTTCGTGCTCCCGATCAGCCTGAGGCGAGTGTAGGCAGGCTGTTCATGCCCCTGGCTCCGGCAGGGCATTCACCAGCTGGCGGAAGTGGTCGCCACGGGCCTCGAAATCGCGGTATTGATCGAAGCTGGCGCAGGCAGGTGAGAGCAGCACGCTGCGGCAGCCATGGGCGGCGGCCAGCTCGGCGGCGATCGGCACCGCTTCGGCCAGCCCTTCCACCTCCACCACGCTGCCCCCGTAACCATTCCCGACCAGCAGAGAGGCGAATTGCTGGCGGGCGGCGCCGTAGAGCACCACCGCTGCCGCCTGGCGCTGCAACTGGTTCAACCAGCCGTTGGCCTCCCCCTGCTTGGCTTCACCGCCGGCCAGCACCACCAAAGGTCCATCCAGGGCCTTGAGCGCCACCTCGGCGGCGTCGTAGTTGGTGGCTTTGCTGTCGTTGAACCAGCTGATGCCGGCCCGTTCGCGCAGGTGCTCAAGCCGGTGCGGCACCCCCGGGAAGCGACGGCAGGCGGCGGCGATCGCGGCCGGCTCCAGGCCCACCTCCAGGGCGACGGCGGTGGCCAGTAGCAGGTTCTGGCGATTGTGCTCGCCAGGCATCGCCAGGCAGTCGGCTGGGAACAGGGGCCCTTGACGCCCGCACACCAGGCCGTTCTCGATCCACAACAGCGGATCGATCGAGGCTGGCAGGCTGTCGCGATCGCCGGCGGTGATCCATTCGGCCTGATCCCAGCTGGCGGCATGGGCTCGCAGGTCGGGGTCGTCGGCGTTGAGCAGGCGCAGGGCGGAGCTCTCCAGCAGCCGGCGTTTAATCGCCCGGTAGGCCTCCAAGGTGCCGTGGCGCTCGAGATGGTCCGGGGTGAGGGTGGTCCAGAGGCCGATGGCCGGTGCCAGCTCCGGGGTGGCCTCGATCTGATAACTGCTCAGTTCCACCACCAGCCAGTCGGGGCGCCGCTGGCCGGGCTGCAGCCGCTCCAGGGCCAGTTCCGCAGCTGAGAAGCCGACATTGCCGCACAGGGGCGCATCCAGACCGGCCTGACTGAGCAGGTGCTGCACCAGATAGGTGACGGTGGTCTTGCCGTTGGTGCCGGTGATGCCGATCCAGGGCACATCGCGGGTGGCCTGCCAGGCGATCACCATTTCCCCTCGCACCGGGATGCCCTGGGCCCGCAGCTGCTGCAGCACCGGGTGATCCCAGCGGATGCCGGGGCTCACCACCACCGCCGCCGGAGGTTGCGGCAGGGCGGCCAAGCTGCTCAGGGTCAGGGGGGTGCCCAGCTGGACGGCGATGCCCTCAGCCTGGAGCTCGGTGGCCCGGGCTGCCAGCTCGGGGGTGTCGCGGCTTTCCAGCAGCAGCACCGACTGCTTTTGGTGGTTCAGTAGGCGTGCGGCGCCGATGCCGGAACGACCCAAGCCGAGGATCACCGTGGGACGGACCGGCTGCTGGGTCGATGCGACCTGGTCAGCGGAGCTGGGCGAAGCGGCCTGCAGGGGCGTCGGATCGCTCAAGGGCTGGCGGCTACTAAAAAAAGTGGGCGATACTGGAATCGAACCAGTGACTCCTACCGTGTCAAGGTAGTGCTCTACCTCTGAGCTAATCGCCCTGGGGGATGGTCCCTCAGGGAAAAGCACGATCATCCCAGTGGAACGAACCCGCTGGATTGAATCGCTGCTTCCAAGGTCATAACTTAGCAGTCGGCTTCCAGGTCCAGCGCCTCAGCCTTCATGTAGGCCCCATTCACCGGAGGCCCCGTCTGCCGATCCCAGTTCATCGCTTCCCCTCTCACTCGACTCGCCAGGCTGGTTCTCGGAGGGCTGGTGTCTGCTGCCGAGGTGGAGCTTGCCGGGACAGCTGCTGGTGATCTGAGCCGGGGCGCCACTGTCGGTGTTGTTGCTGCCGGCTGTCGTTCAGCGCTTGCGCAAGGTGACCCGCCAGCGGCCGCGCTGGGTGGGTTCGGCCGCTTCGATCAGCAGTTCGCCCCGGCCTTCCAGCTGCACCCGCTGGCCCGGGGCCAGTTCCCGGCTGGGGCTGGTCACCGGTTGCCAGTCGATGCGCACCTCGCCGCGGCGGATGCGTTCCACCAGGCGACTGCGCGAGAGGCCGAAGCCGGCCGAGCCCACCGCATCGAGGCGCAGCGAGGCCTCCACCGTGGTCAGCCTGCGCTCGATCCGCTCCGGCGGTAGCTGTAGATCGGCAATCGGCCGCGCCTCGAAGCGCACTTCCACACTGCGCACCCGGCCGAGCTGGCCATCGAGCCGCTCGGCCAGCTCGGCCGAGACGATCGCCTGGGCGCCCCGATCGCCGCGGATCCAGAGGTCGCCCAGCGCGCCCGGCTCGCCACCCGCGGCTCGCAATCCGGCGCGCAGATCGTCGGGCTCAGCTGGATCAAACAAAAAGTTGCCGCTGATCTCCAGGCCGGACAAGTCCGCATCCAGGCCTTCCACGGGCAGGGCCAGCTCGGCACGCTGCAGCAGCAGCCGGCGGCGCTCCGCCCCCGCATAGCCGCCGCAACTGGCCAGGCTCAGGTCGCTGAGGGCGGCGAACCGTTGCTCGGCCTCCTCCCGCAGCGCCGCCGCCAGCAGGGGCGTCCAGGTGGGTTCCCAGGTGCGCAGGGCCGTTTCGGCGGCCGCCAGGATCGGCTGCAGCTCCTGGCGCCGGCTGGATCCCTGCAGCAGTGACTCTCCGAGCTGCACCGGTTCAGTCCTCCCCGAGGCGAATCACCGCTTTGGGGCGGGCCTGTTGCACGAGGCTCCAGGGCACCTCCTGGCCGCTGGCCTGCTCGAGCAGCAGCAGCCAGTTGCCCTCCTCCAGCCGGTTGCGCAGGATCCGCAGCCGGTCCTCTTCCTCGGAAACCACGCTGGCCGCCGCCGCAAAGCTGCCCATCAACCCCGACCCCATGCCGAGCAGCCCGCCGATCACCGGTTCGCCCCAGGAGCCGAACAGATCGAAGGTGTGCAGATCGGTGATCTGGGTGAAGGTGAGCCCCGCCAGGAAGCCGAAGGGCATCAGCCAGCGGGCCATGGTGCGCTGGCGCTGGCGCCGGGCCGTGGCCGGATTGAGCCGATCCACCGAGGGCATGGCCGTTTCACCGCTGCCGATCGCCACCAGCTGGGTCGGCGCCGGTTGCTGGGCCGCGAGCTGCTGGCGCAGTTGTTCCAGGCGTTTGTGGTCATCCAGCACCACCACCACACACAGCGTCACTTTCTGCCTCCGGATTGGCCTAGACGTCGCTCTCTACACTGCACCTCCGGCCTGCCCTTCGGGGCGCTGCTGCTCACTGCGCCGTCGCGGCGCTACCTCACACGCCGGGTCATGACGAAGGTTCTGGTTTCCGATCCCATTGATCAAACGGGGATCGACATCCTCGCCCAGGTGGCCCAGGTGGATGTGCGCACCGGGCTGCCGCCCGAGGAGCTCAAGGCGATCATCGGCGACTACGACGGCTTGATGATCCGCTCCGGCACCCAGGTGACCGCCGACGTGATCGAGGCTGCCACCAAGTTGCGCATCATCGGCCGGGCCGGGGTCGGGGTCGACAACGTTGATGTGCCTGCCGCCACCCGCCGCGGCGTGATCGTGGTGAATTCGCCCGAGGGCAACACGATCGCCGCGGCCGAGCAAGCCCTGGCGTTGATGCTGGCCCTGTCGCGCCACGTGCCCCATGCCCATGCCAGCACCATGGCCGGCGGCTGGGACCGCAAGACCTATGTGGGCAACGAGCTCTACAAAAAGGTGCTCGGCGTGGTGGGGCTCGGCAAGATCGGCTCCCATGTGGCTCGCGTCGCCCGGGCGATGGGCATGGATGTGGCCGCCTACGACCCGTTTGTGTCGCCGGAGAGGGCCCAGCAGATGCAGGTGCGGTTGCTGCCTTTGCCCCAGCTGTTCGCCGAAGCCGATTACATCACCCTGCACCTGCCGCGCACGCCGGACACCGAAAACCTGGTGAACGCCGAGCTGCTGCGCACGATGAAGCCCACAGCTCGCC
>CALPNT020000037.1 GCA_943325005.2 Bifidobacterium breve
CGGCGCGGCGGTCCAGTTCGGTCAGCTCCCATTCCAGCGCCGTGAATTGCTGGCCCAGTTCCGCCAGGCTCTGCCAGCGCAGGCGCCCCCGTTCCATCAGGCCGGCGCCATGGGCTTCGGCCCGGTTGGCCAGCTCGGTGGCACCGGCGCTGCGCGCCCGCTCCACCCGCTCCTGCCACTGGCGGATTTCCACCGCCAGCTGCAGCAGCTCCTGGCGCTGCTGCTCGGCCTGCTGTTGCAGATCGAGCCGCTGGCGCCGCAACTGGTTCAGCCGGTCCTGGCGTTCCTGTGCGGCCAGCAGGGCCTCCTGGGCTGGGCTGGTGCGCAAGAAGGCCTCGAGTTGGCTCTCCAGTCGGCTTTCCAGGTCGTCCAGCCAGCTCATGGCGTGCCGGGGGCTTCGGCGTCAGCCGTCCAGCCAGGGGCGCTGGTGATCAGCGGCGCTTCGATTTCCTGTTGTAACGGGGTGATCGCCGCCTCGCGGGAGCGCAGCAACAGCTGGGTGAGCCGGGCGATCGCCCCCTCGCCGAGATCCTGGTCGCCGATGCGATCAAAGGCCCGGCGATAAAGCTGTTCCAGGTCCTCGATCAGGTCTTCGCGCACCTGGCGCATCGCCTGGCGTTGCTCTTCCCGGCTCATCGGTCGCTGTGCTGTTGGTCTGAGTCTGGCTCCAGATCAGCCGCCGGGCCCCGATCGGCGGGTTCGAGCAGATGGAGGCTCAGGTCGCCCTGGGCATCGCTCCAGCGCTGGAGGGGGCGCCAGCCTGCCCGTTGCGCCAGCTGGGCGAAGGCGCTCGGGGTGTATTTGACGCTGTATTCGGTGATCAGCGGTTCGCCGGCCGCGAAGGCCCAGCGGCGTCCCGCCAGGGTCACGGTCTGGGCCTCGCGGCTGATCAGGGCCATGGCGATGCGGCTCGCTTCCGGCTGCCACCAGGCCCGGTAGCGGAAAGCCTCAAGCCGGAAGTCGCCCTCCAGATCACGGTTCAGACGGTTCAGCAGGTTGAGGGCAAAGGCTGCCGAGTAGCCGGCTTGATCGTTGTAGGCCGCCTCCAGCCGCTCCACCGCCTTGGGTTGGTCGAGGCCGATCAGCAGCCGGCTGTCCGGCCCCAGCAGCTGCAGGAACTGCCGCAGCAGGCTCACGGCCTCCTCGGGTGTGAAGTTGCCGATCGAGCTGCCGGGGTAGAAGCCCAGCCGCCGCCGCTCCAACCAGGGGTGGGCGGGCAGCTGCTCCAGCTGGCTGTAGTCGCAGCTGATGCCCAGCACCGGCGTGGTCGGGTGGCGTTGCTGCAGGGCCCGGCAGGCCTGGAGCAGATGGCTGGCGCTGATGTCCAGGGCCACGTAGGCAGCTGGTTGCAGCGCCTCCAGCAGTGGGCTCACCTTGCGGGCGCTACCGGCTCCGAACTCCACCAGCACGCCGGGCCCCAGGGCCTGGGCCAGTTCGGGCGCCCGTTGCTGCAGCAGGGCCGTTTCGGTGCGGGTGAGGCCGTATTCGGGCTGCTGGTAGATGGCGTCGAACAGCTGGGAGCCCTGGTCGTCGTAGAGCAGCCAGGCCGGCAGCTGGCGCGGTTGGCGCTCCATGCCGGCCAGCACCAGGTGGCGCAGGTCGGCGGCAGCGGGATGCAGATCGAGCAGCTGCGGGCTGGCGAGGGCGAGGGGGCCAGCCATCAGCGGGCCAGGCGCAGGCCCGCCGCCAGCCAGCGACTCGCCGGCGGGAAGAAGTTGCGGTAGGTGAGCCGCGCGTGGCCGGCGGGGGTGAGGTGGGCGCTGCCGCGCAACACGAACTGGGAGGACATGAACTTGCCGTTGTATTCGCCGACGGCGCCGGCGGCGGGGGTGAAGCCCGGATAGGGACGGTAGGGGCTGGCGGTCCACTGCCACAACATGGCGAAGGCCTGGGGCATCGCCTCTATCCGGTTGGCATGCTCCCATTCGGCCTCGCTGGGCAGCCTGGCACCGGCCCAGCGGGCGAAGGCATCAGCCTCGAACCAGCTGAGATGGCGCACCGGCGCCTGGGGCTGGCGCGGCTGCAGGCCGGCCAGGCTGAACTCGCTGGCGCCGCGCCAGTAGCGGGGTGCCTGCCAGTGCCGCTGCTGCACCGTCGCCCAGCCCTCACTCATCCACAGCTCGGGCCGTTGGTAGCCGCCGTCTGCGATGAAGGCCTCCAGCTCGGCGTTGCTCACCAGCGTCGTCGCCAGTTCGAAGCGTTCCAGCCACTGGCGATGGCGCGGCGCCTCGTTGTCGAAGTGGAAGCCAGGGTCGCCGCCGCCATGGCCGATCGTCACCAGGCCCCCTTCAAAGCTCCGCCAGCCCTCGAGGCGCGCGCTGCCAGCTGCCAGCCGGCTCGCCGCCTCATAGCTGGCTTCGGGCCCGTCGGGGTCGCTGCGGTAGATCGGCTCGAGCGGGTTGCGGCTGAAGCCGTCGAGCAGATCCATCAACAGCAGTTCCTGGTGCTGCTGTTCGTGCTGGATCCCCAGCTCCAGCAAGTCCAGCAGCGGTTGGGCCTGCGCCAGGGATTGCTGTTCAAGCTGGCTCAGCAGCTCCTCCAGCCCTTGATCAATCCGCTGGCGCCAGGCCAGCACCGCCTCGATCGGCGGGCGGGTGAGCAGGCCCCGCTGGGGCCGCGGATGGCGGGCGCCGACGGCGTCGTAGTACGAGTTGAACAGATAGCCCCAGCGCTGGTCCGCCCCCTGCCAGCCGGCCAGGTGGGGTGTCAGCAGAAAGGTTTCGAAGAACCAGCTGGTGTGGCCGAGATGCCATTTGGGCGGACTGGCGTCGGCCATGCCCTGCAGGCAGAGATCTTCCGGCTGCAGGGGCTCGATCAGGCCGACGCTGTGCTGACGCACCTGGTGCAACCGCTGCTGCAGGCTGGCGATCAGGGCTGCGGGGCTTTCGCCGTCGCCAGCGGCGCGTTCGGC
Source organism: Bifidobacterium breve (assembly GCA_943325005.2). GTDB lineage: Bacteria > Cyanobacteriota > Cyanobacteriia > PCC-6307 > Cyanobiaceae > Cyanobium. The sequence goes on from CALPNT020000037.1 coordinate 2,912, forward strand.
GGCCGCCAGGTTCGTGTGGGCGAGATCCGGGTGGGCGAGATCAGTGCCGGCATCGCTCTGCAAGCCCATGGCCATGTCCTCTCTGGGGCCGACCTTAGGGATGTTCCCTACGATCCGTCCCACACACGTCGATTTGGCAGGCTGGCTCCATGGGCGCCATCAGCAAGGGGTTCAGCGAGGCCGTGGGTCATACGCCCTTGATCCGGCTGCGGGCCCTGAGTGAACTCACCGGCTGCGAGATCCTCGGCAAGGCCGAGTTCATGAATCCGGGCGGCTCGGTCAAGGATCGAGCCGCCCTCGGCATCCTGATGGAGGCGGAGGCCTCCGGTGAGCTGCGGCCCGGTGGCACGGTGGTGGAGGGCACGGCCGGCAACACCGGCATCGGCCTGGCCCATCTCTGCAACGCCCGCGGCTATCGCGCCCTGATCGTCATCCCCGAGACCCAGTCGGCGGAGAAGATCGGCCTGTTGCGCAGCCTGGGGGCGGAGGTGCGCACGGTGCCGGCCGTTCCCTACGCCGATCCCAACAACTACGTGCGCCTGTCCGGTCGCATCGCCGCCGAGATTCCGGGGGCCGTCTGGGCGAACCAGTTCGACAACCTCGCCAACCGTCGGGCGCATTACAACAGCACCGCCCCCGAGATCTGGGAGCAGTGCGACGGCCGTATCGATGCCTGGGTGGCGGCCACCGGCACCGGCGGCACCTATGCCGGGGTGGCCCTGTTTCTGAAGGAGCGTCGCGAGGCGGTGCGCTGCGTGCTTGCCGATCCCGATGGCAGTGCGCTCTACAGCTGGGCCACCAGCGGTGAGCTGCGCGCCGAGGGCAGCTCGATCACCGAGGGCATCGGCAACAGCCGGGTGACGGCCAATCTTGCCGATGCCCCCATCGACGACGCTGTGCGCATTGACGATCAGGAGGCGCTGGGCACCATCTACCAGATGCTGTGGAAGGAGGGCCTGTTCATGGGGGGCTCGGTGGGGATCAATGTGGCCGCGGCGGTTGAGACGGCCCGCCGTCTGGGCCCGGGCCATCGGATTGTCACGGTGCTGTGTGATGGCGGCGATCGTTATCGATCCCGCCTCTACGACCGGGACTGGCTCGCCGGCCGCGGCCTGCAGCAACCCCAGCGCCTCCCGCTGGTGAGCGGTTGATGACCTCGCCCTCGCCTGCCTCGGGCCAATTGATCGGCTCCCGTTATCGACTGGAACGCCAGCTCAGTGCACCGGCGGCTGATCTGGCTGGGGTGCTGGGCCAGGGCGAGCTCTGGCAGGCCCGCGATCAGTTGGCCGCCGATGCTCCGGTGGCCCTGCGTCGGTTGGTGGCCGAGCCGGATCAGGTGCGGGCCCGGCAGCTCTGGAGCCGGCTGCAGGGGGTGCTCCATCCCCAGGTGCCCCGCTTCGGGGCGGTGATTCAGGAGCAGGACCAGCTCTGGCTGGTGCGCGAGTGGCAGAGCGGCCGCACCTACGGCCAGCTGCTGGAGGCCCGGCGCGAGCGCCAGATGGTGTTCGGGGCCGGCGAGGTGCTGCTGCTGCTGCGCCAGTTGCTGCCGGTGTTGGCGGCGCTGCACAGCCAGGATCTGCTGCACGGTGATCTCAGCCCCGACAACCTGCTGCGGCGCGATAGCGACGGGCTGCCGGTGTTGCTGGATTTCGGCCTGGTGCGGGGATTGGCGGCAACGGACGTCGGCGAGACCAGCGTCCGCGGCGCGACGCCGGGCTATGCCCCCCCCGAGTTGCTGAGTGGCGAGCCGGCCCAGCCCTGGATGGATCTCCATGCGCTGGGGGTGGTGGCGCTGGTGCTGCTGGCCGGGGAAGCGCCGGGCAAGCTGCTGGATCCGGTCAGCCTCGCCTGGCGTTGGCCGGTGGGCCTGGAGCCGGAACCGGCCCTGCTGGCCCAGCTGCAGCGCCTGCTGGAGCGGGATCCCGCCCATCGCTTCGCCTCGGCCGGCCAGGCGCTGGTGGCCTTTCAAGCTCTGGAGATGCCCGAGAGCACCGGGCCGGTGGCCCGCGCCGACCGCACCGTGGCGCTGGTGCCGGCTGCCGCACCGCCTGCGGCTGACCCAACGCCTGCGGTTGCAGCACAACCCGTTGCCGCCGTTGCGGCTGAAGCTCCAGTCGAGCCAGCCCCGCCGGAGCCGGGTGACGAGGCGACTTCGGCTTCGGCTTCGGCTTCGGCTCCGACTCCGACTTCGACGTCTGCCTTGGCAGAGCAGGAGGCGCCAGCGGCGCCGGCCCCCCAACCCGTGCCGCCCCGCCCCCAGCCATCCCAGGCGCGCCGCCGGGATGAGGAGCGGGAAGAGGCGGCGGAGGGAGGCCTCTGGCCGGTGCTGATCGCCTTGGTGATCTCGGCGGTGGTGGGCACCTCCGTGGGTTGGTGGTGGCTGGGCCGCGACAAATTGCCGCCACCCCGCACCGATCAGACCAGCGAGCTGCCCAGCAGCCTGCCGCCGGCCGAGGTGGATCAGCGCCAGCAGTTGCTGGATCGGCTGCGGGCGATTCAGGTGGATCGCAGCTGGTTCCTGCAGCTGGTGGATGCCAGCCTGCTGGCCCAGTACCCCGAACGGCGCGGCCGGCTGCCCAGCGACAGCCTCGAGGATGCGCCATTGCGCAAGGTCTGGAACGAGCAGGCCCAGGAGTGGCTGGCCCGGGTCGAGCAGTTGCCCCTGGCCGTGCGCCGCCGGCTGGGCAGTTTCAGCCAGGGGGATTGGCAACAGCGGCAGCAGATTCTGCTGCGCCAGGGGCTCAGCTCCGAGGTGCTGCGGCACCTGGTGTCCGCCAGTGCTCAGAACCTGCTGCCAGGGCGCGCCGGCGAGGACATCCCCGCAGAGCCCTATCGCCAGCTCTGGTATGCGGCCGCCGAGCAGGTGCTGGAGAACGTCCGGATCGATCCGATCGAGGCGGCCTCGAGCAACACCCAGGTGCTGTCTGCTGATGTACCAGCCAGCGGCGCCCGTCTGTTCGCGATCCGCCTGCCCGCTGGCCATGGCCTGGCCCTGGGGGTCAATGGCACGCCCCTGCTGCAGATGAGTGTCTATGGGGCCGATGGCACGCTGCTGGAGCCGAAGGGGCCGTTGCGGGTGGTCACGCTCGGTTCCCAGAAATCCTCTCCCGTGCAGCTGTTGGTCACCAATGAAGGGGTGGCGCCGGCGATGATCCGGCTGTCGCTGCGGGCTGATCCGCCAGCGCCGGCCAGACCGGCTCCCACCAGCTCCTCCGCCCCTGACGAGGCCAGCCCGGCGAGCGAGTCGGCGCCGAGCGGCGCGGCCGGCGCCGGCCAGGAAGCCTCTCCAGCCAACGGGCCGGCGCCGCCGCCGCCACCGGTGGAGCCACCGCCGCTGGTACCGGCAGCCCCTTCGCCTTAAAGACGGGCGATGGCGGCGCGGGCCTCCTTCGCCTCGGTCTTGCGCTTCTCCTCGTGACGTTTGTCGTGCAGCTTGCGGCCTTTGCCCAGGCCCAGGGTCACCTTCAGCCAGGAACCCTTGAGATGGAGGTTGAGGGGGATCAGGGTGAGACCTTTCTGCTCGAGGGCCGTGCGCAGTTTGTCGATCTCGCGGCGATGGGCCAGCAGTTTGCGCACCCGCAGGGGCTCGTGGTTGAAGAAGCGGCCGGCGTGGCTGTGGGGTGAGATGTGCACGTTGTGCAGCTGCAGCTCGCCATTGCGGATCAGACAGAAGCCATCACGCAGGTTGCACTGGCCGGCGCGGATTGATTTCACCTCCGTACCCAGCAGCTCGATGCCGCACTCCAGGGTTTCGAGGATTTCGTACTGATGGCGGGCGAAGCGGTTGTCCGCCATCAGTTTGTGGGCGGGGTCCTGTGCCTTGCCACCATTGCCTTTTCTGCCTGGACCCTTCGCCATCGCGGCCGCTCTGCCTGCTTCGTCGCTTCGACCCTAGAGGCTGTCGGCCGGGCTGCCCGAGCGGAGATCAGGCGCTGCCGCGGGATTCCAGTGCCACCATGCGGCGCAGATAGCCGTCCTGCTGCAGGAGTTCGTCGAAGCTGCCGCGCTGGGAGATGGTGGCGTTCTCGATCACCAGCACCTGGTCGGCGTTGCGCAGGGTGGAGAGGCGGTGGGCGATGGCGATGCGGGTGATGCCGAGGCCATCGATGGTGTGGGAGATGGCCTGCTGGGAGAGGTTGTCGATGGCACTGGTGGCTTCATCGAGCAGCAGCACCCGCGGCTGGGGCAGCAGCGCCCGGGCCAGGGCCAGGCGCTGGCGCTGGCCGCCGGAGATGTTGCTGCCTCCGTTGAGAATCTGGGTCTGAAGACCCAGCGGCATGCGTTGAACTTCCTCAGCGACGCAGGCCATCTCCAGGGCCTGCCAGACCGCCGACTCCGAATCGCTGCGGCCGCCGCGTACCACCTCAAGAATGGTGCCGTTGTCGAGCCGGGCATCCTGGATGACGATGCCCAGCTGACGGCGATAGGCACGGATCGCCAGCAGACGCAGGGGGATGTTGTCCACCAGGATTTCGCCGCTGCTGGGGGGCAGCAGGCCGGTGATCAGCTTGAGCAGGGTGGATTTGCCGGCACCACTGGGGCCGGTGATCGCCACATAGGAGCCAGCTTTGACCTCGAAGTTGAGGTTGTCGAAGGTTTTCTGAGAGCTGCCAGGAAAATGGAAGGAAAGACCGGAGATCGAATAGTTGCCTTCCACCTCATGATGGATGGCCTCCGGGCTGTAGCCGGGTTCAACGGGTTCATAGATGATCGGCTCGCAGCGTTTCCAGAGTGAGGCCACATTGGCGAACACATCGGCGAGGGACGTGGTGGCCGAAGACATGGCCGCGCAGAAAGCGATGAAGGCCGCATAGAAGGCAATGAAGCTGGCGATCGAGGAAGGGTTGGAAAAATCAGCCGGAAAGGCCAGCACCTGGATGATCACCACGACGAACATCAGCAGCGAGCCGGCCGTGCCAAGCAGATCTGTCAAGAGATCAATCAATTGATCAAGAGCATTGGCACGCAGGTTGAAGTTGGCGAATTCGGTGAACAGGCCCATCCAGCGATTGAGGATGAAAGCTTCGTTGCCAAGGGTGCGGATCTGGGCGACACCGCAGATCGAGTGATAGGCGAAGTTGGAAATTCTTGCCATGACCGGATTGATTGAATCCTGAATCACAATTGCCGAGCGGGCCAGTTGGAAGATGGCTGCATAGACGGCGACGACAAGAGCAGCAGCCCAGATCGCAAGCTGAGGTTTATAAATAAACATCAGGATAAAAAATGTTAACGAAAAGAGGGCTGCCAGGAGGCTGGTCAGGGTGTCGGCATTGATTTGTCTGCGGATTCGATACACGGCAGAAACTCTGGTATTGAGATCGCCGACGCTATAGTTTTTAATGAAAAGCAGTGGTAGCTTCGTGAGGCGATCCCAGAGGGCGGTCTGAAGGCGTAGATCGGAAATGGTCTCCAGTCTGAGGGTCATCAATCCCTGCACGTACTGACTGGTCACGGAGGCAATGATGATCAGGGTCACCACCACCAGGCTCTCCAGCAGGAGGCTGTAGTCGGTTTCGGGCAACACCCGCGAGACGAGGGTGTTGGTCAGGATCGGGATTGACAGACTGAAGCCCACCACCACAAGGCAGATCACTCCCAGGGCCACCAGGGCTTCGACTTCGGAGCTGTAGGTGAACCGCAGCACATCGAGGGGATGATGCAGCGCTGCCGGCAGCATGGGATAGATCTCAATCGCCCTGTCTTGCAGGGTGGGCAGTCCATTGGCAAGCGGCACCACCTGGCCATTTTCCACCGCGAGGATCTGGTTGAGACGGCGGCGGCGGCTCAGCAGCAAGGGCCGGCCATCGGCAGCGTCAAACAGAATCAGAAGCTGATATTCACCCTTCCCGAGATCTGCGGGAAGGGCAACACTGCGGTTGTAGATGTCATTGTGTTCGAGCAGATCCTGAAAGCTGCCTGGATGGGGATAGAGCCGCTGGTTCGCCATCCCCAGCAGCTTCAGGGCCCGGCTGAGCAGCAGCAGCTGGTCATCACCCTGACCCTCCCAGGCTTTGCGGCGCTGCAGGCGGTACAGCGTGCGATCCAGGTTGGCGAGCACCTGTTGCGACGGACCCTGGTGAGGAGAGGGATTGGGGCGGGATTCGGACTGTTTCATCGGCTCAGGAATCCTGACTCTGCAGCTGGGCTTCGGCCATCACCAGGCGATGGAAGGCACCATGGCGGGCCAGCAGCTCCTGGGGGTGTCCCTGTTCCAGCACCCTGCCCTGCTCCAGCACCACCACCTGATCGCTTTGGAGAGCGGCTGTGAGGCGATGAGCAACGCTGACCACTGTGATGCCTTGCTGCTTGACGGCAGCCAGAACATGCTCCTCAGATTTGTTGTCGAGAGCACTGGTGGCCTCATCGAGCAGCAGGATCGTTGGTTTCTTGATCAGGGCCCGGGCAATCTCCAGGCGTTGCCGTTGCCCACCACTGATATTGGCGCCCATGTCTATCAGTGAATGATCATAGGAATCGCTGTAATTCATGATGTCGTCATGGAGATTGGCGGCCTGGGACGCTGCCACCACTTCCGCGTGCTGATAGCCTGGCCCCCAGAGCTTGATGTTGTCCTTGAAGGATGCATTGAAGATGAAGACATCCTGAGGCACGTAGGCAAGAGATGAGCGAATGGTGGCATCGGGAATCGATAGCCATCCCCTGCCTCCAATCAAGTATTGACCTGAGCTGGGTCGATAAAATCCAGCCAGCATGCGGATGATCGTTGATTTGCCAGATCCGCTGCTGCCTACAAGGGCCAGGTGTTCTCCCGGCTTGACCTGAATATTGAGATCCACGATGTAGGGATCATCCACGGGGCTGAAGGCGTAGTTCACGCCTATAAGGTCGATTGTTCCAGTCAGCTTCTCGGTTTCAATCGGTAGTTCGGAGACACGGGCAAAAGCTCTGAGGTAGGGATCACGTGGTGCCGCAGTGAGTCCGTGGTGGCACCGCATCATGCCTTGCGTCTGCTGCCAGCTGGTGCTGATATTGGGAATCTGATAGATCGCGTTGTTGATCTGGGATTGCAGAAATAGAAAGGCCAGCAGGGCGCCCAGGGAAAGGCTGCCCTGCATGATCAGCAGGCCGCCGACACCCAGCAGAATCGCTGTAATGGCGAAGATCGAACCGTTGACGGAAATGGCCGACTTGACCAAATCCTTGCCGACGATCTGGCGTTGGCGGATGCTTTCAAGATAGTGATTCTGCCAGTCGCGCATGAAGCTGTATTCAAGTCCTGAGGATTTGATCGATTCGATGTTGGCGATGGCCTGCACGCCGATGCCGGCGGCTTTATTTTCTTCGGCTGTCAGGATGTGATTGTTGGTCGATAGTTTAGCGGCAATCCATGTGTTGTAAGCGATGGCCAGGATGAAGCCGGTCAGTAGTAGAGCAAAAAGAATTGGCGAAATCAGATAGGAAAAAGCAACCAGCAGAATCCCTGTCCACAGGCCCAGGCAGGCGGAGCTGAATTGGCTGATGACCAGATTTGGGATATACATGGCAAAGTTCAGCCTTCCCGCAAGTTCTGCGCTGCGACGCTGCAGGTAGTAGGGGTAATCAGCCGAGAAAGTAAACTCAAAGATGTCGGCGGCAAAGCTGCGCGTCAGCACATATTCCAGGCGACGCTCCAGCAGGTCCTGAAACAGGTTCAGCAGCAGCCCCACCGCCACGGCGATCAGCACCAGCCAGGCGATTGGAATGCCGAAGGAGAGCCGCTGCTGCTGCAGAAAGGCATCGATGAATTGGGAGGTGCAGCCGGCAATCATCAGCAGCGGCACCACTGCGGCGCTGGCGATCAGCACCAGCAGGGCCAGCTCCCCTTTCAGGGGCCACAGCAGTCGCAGCAACGCGGCCCAGATCGAGGGGGGCTTGCCGAAGGGCTGGAAGTCGGGGCCTGGCCCCAGAACCAGGAGTTCGCGAGCCCGCAGCTGGTCTGGACGCAGCAGCAGGTGGCCGCGGGACGTATCGAACACCTGCAGGCCCTTGCGGGTGTAGCCCAGGACGACCTGGAAGCGGTTGTCATCGGTGACGGCGATGGCCGGCAGGCGGCCTGACCGTTCCAATGCCATCAAGGCCTGGGGCTGCGTGTCTGCCTGAATGGCGCCCTTCAGGCCATGCAACGCGGCCGCCGCCAGCAACTTTTTGACGGTCGTGCCATCACGGGTGACGCCACACTCGTACTTCAGCTTGGTCAGCCCCAGATAACGCTTGTGAAACGCCAGCACGGCCCCCAGTGCAACCGCCCCGGATTCGTTGGCCTCGGTCTCCAGGATGCTGTCAACCCTGCCGCCCTGTCGTGATCGTCGCCATCGCATCATCGGCTCGCAGGGGGAGTGGGTTGGTAGCTGCGGCTGTGCTGTGGCGGAATCAAGGGAGGACTGGCGCCCGTGACCTTGAGCACAAAGGGAATCAGCAGGCTGATCGGGCGAATCCGCTGGGTGGTGATCTGGAGGCTCATCTGGCCACCGACCCCGATGGCGAAGGGCGGTGAACCCGGGGACGACCAGCGGAAGCCGCGATGATTCGGTTCCCTGTCCTGGGGATTGCGCTGCAGGCGTAGATCGACTCGCACCGGATCGGGGATCATCGAGGTCACCTCCTGGGCAATGGCCAGGGATCCACTGCGCTCGGCAATCTGATCGAGGTTGGAGGGCAACCGGCTGACATCCTCCACCGTGCCGATGATGCCGCCGAACTGGGCCCGATCCATGCCCACCGGTGTGAGCATCACCTCCATCCCAGCGGCCACCTGTTCCACGTCGCTCTGGTTCAGGAAGCCCGGCACGTGTGTAGGCAGGCTGTTGAGCTTTTCTCTGGAGATGTGCAAGACATTATCCAGGTTTCTGGCAAGCCCAGATTGAGGCTGCGTGATGTCAACGATGTAGAGCGGAGAAGGGGCAAAAATGAAACTACGAGTCACATAGTTGTTGAGTTCTGCCTGTAGGTCGATAACGGCCTGCTGCAGGGTTGCCTGGGCCTCGATCACTTTCTGGGCGTTGACCGTGAGTTCTTGCTGTTCGCTGATGATGGCTGTCTTGATGCCATCAACTTTTGACTTCTGGGCCAGCACATTGGCGCGGCTGGCGTAACGTATTTTGAACAGGTCGTTGATGTCGTCCAGGTAGTCCGTCTCGGATTCAAGCTGCTGCTTGAGTAGTTTCAGCTTAAGGTCGATCTTTTTGTTTAGCGTTATCAGCTCGGCCTGCTGGTTGTTCCGGTTTCTGTTGGCTTGATCATAGGATTGCAGTCTGGACTCCAGGCTGTTGCGATCCAGGGGCGAATCAATCCAGGCCAGCAGTTGCCCTTGGGGGACCAGGCCTGGATAGGTGTTATTGACCTCAAGATGGGGCCCTTCCGGGCGTGTTTTCAGCAGTTCCCGGGACAGGGTCGTGACCTGTTCGCCGCTCAGCGCTTTCGGGCTCTGGGTCAGGGCATAGAGCCGCGCGAAGAGAGGTTTGCGGATCAGCTGCGAGGCGGAGAATTGATAGTGGATCGGCCCATCCGTGAGGGCTGTGAGAGCGCCGATGTCCCCCAGCCTGATCATGTAGGCCGTGCCGTTGACGTAGACCGGGATTCGCGCCAGGCAGGCCCAGGCCACGCCGCCGCCGGTGATCAGCAAGGCGATCGCAATGGCCAGGCGCAGCGGTGCGGAGATCAGCTCCACGGCGCCTGGCATGGCGCCACCGGTGTGCTGCGTTGAGGGATCGGCAGACTGTTTCATCGATTCTTCTGCTGCAGAGCCTGGAGACCCCGGACGATCTCGCTGCGGTTGGCGATGGGCCATTGGGCTGAATAGCGATAGAGCTCAGCAATGGCATTGCTGTAGTTCAGGCGCATGGCGCTCAGATTGGTGGCGGCCTCCCCCAGTTGCGAGGTGGCCTGAATCAGATCGGTCATGGTGCCAAGGCCCACCTCATAGCGTTTGCCAGCCACCAGCACGGCCTTCTGGGAGCTGGCGTAGGCAAGCTGCGCCGCCGGCAGGCCTACTCGGGCTGTCAGGTAAGTGGCATAGCTGCTGCGGATCTGATTGCCCACGCTGAGTCGATTCTGCTGGGCTTGATTTTGCAGTGCCCTGGCCTCGAAGTTCGCCTGTTTGGCCTGGGCACCGCGGATGCCGCCATCCAGAAAATCCCAGCGCAAGCCGAGCCCGACGCTGGCATCTGCCGCGTACTGACGGCTGTAAAAGGGGGAGGCGTCCTGGCCCACGTTGGCGCTGAAGGTTCCCTGACCCCTGTAGCCATAGGCCGTGCCGGTCAGCATCAGCACCGGGAGATAGGTGTTGACCAGGCGACGCGCATCCCACTGGGCCGCGGCGGCCTCCGCCAGGCTCGCCTGGATCTCCTCGCGCAGTTGCAACCCTTCCTGGACGGTGGCCTCCAGGCTGAGGGGCCAGGCGGGTGGATCTGCGGGCTGCTCGCCCGGCAACACCGCGCTGCCGGGCTCGGCTCCGATGCTGGCGGCCAGCTCCGAGGCATTGCGGGCTTGCTGCCGGTACATCAAGATCAGCTGGTTCAGCTGGATCAGCAGCTGAGTTTTCTTCTGTTCGGCATCGCCAATGTTGGTCATGCCAGCTTTGAACTGAGCATTGACAAGGTTCAGCTGGCGTTGATTCTCCCGATAAATCTGCTCGTAGGTGTTGATCAGTTGCTGGGTTTCGTTGAGCGTGTTGTAAAGAGTTTCCGTGTTCAGCACCAGGCTTCGTGCTACTACATTGAACGTCAGCTTCTGGGCCTTCAGATTGGCGTCAGCCGTGTTGATCGCGGGCTGTCGGCTGGGATCAAAGAAACTCCAGCTCAGGATCAGGCCCAGGGATGCATTGCCGTAGTTGCTGAAATTGTTGTAACTGCTGTTGTACGTGCTGGTGGCGAACGTGGAGCTGGTGTTGTTCGGGTAGCGGGCAACGGTCGTGTCGAAGACCTGGCCCAGCAGGGTGGTGCCCGGGCTCGCCTGCACGGAGGCCGTCGGCAGCCAGCGGCGTTGATTGGCGATCAGATTCCATTCACTCGCCTGAATCGTGGCGAAGGACGCTTGCAGGGAAGGGTTGTGGAGCAGGCTGGACCCCACCGCCTCGGTCAGCGTCAGCCGTTGGGCTCCGCGGAGCAGGGAGCGGGCCTCGAGCAGTTCGGTGGGCATGGCGCCCTCCGCTTCCGTCTGTGATCCCGCCAGGCTGGTCCCGGGTAGCAGCGGCAGGAGCAGGGAGATGCCGATCAGGCCGCCGATGGCTCTGGAGGGCAGGGACATCGCAGCGGCCCGAGGCAGCCTGGCCCCGTAAAGCAACTCATCCATCGCCCCAGGGCGGCGGTCCCGCCTCAAGGCGAAGGCTGGTCAGGCTTCCCATGGCCAGGCTGAAGCCGGGCCTGAGGCGGGTTGGGACGCCGGCGCGTCGAGCGTCGCTCAGCGGGGAAGCCAAGGCGGCCACGGCGGCGGAACTCAGCCAGGCAGCGGGTTCTGGTCCGGCCGCCGATCGGCCTGACCGCAGCATATTCACAGTATTTCCGTGCGATCAGCCATGGCTGGCGAGATTAATGGACTGCTGATCAGGTCCCCCGTCGCGCCTGTGCCAGGTCTGCGATCCGTCACAGCGGCTGCGCCAATCGGGCCGGCCGGCAGAGCGCTTTCAGCGCCAGTACCGTGACCACCATGGCCATCGTCTCCTCCCAATCCGGCTCCGGTGCGGCGGCGCGGCGGGCCGTTGACAACGCTGGGGCTGCTCCGCAGACCCGCCGGCAAAGCCTGCTCGATCCCCGCAGCTGCCCCGAGGACGACCTCCAGGGCGATTCACAGCCCCCCGGCAGCACGGCTGCGGCGGAGCCCCCCGGCCGCGAAGACTCGCTCCGCCCCCGCCGCCTCGCCGACTACATCGGCCAGAGCGAACTGAAGCAGGTGCTCGGCATCGCTGTAGCGGCCACCCGCAGCCGCGGTGAAGCCCTGGATCACGTGCTGCTGCATGGTCCGCCGGGGCTGGGCAAGACCACCATGGCCCTGGTGCTGGCCGAGGAGCTGGGTGTGCGCTGCCGCATCACCAGTGCCCCGGCCCTGGAGCGCCCGCGCGACATCATCGGTCTGCTGGTGAACCTCCAGGCCCATGAAGTGCTGTTCATCGATGAGATCCATCGGCTCAACCGGATCGCCGAAGAGCTGCTCTATCCGGCGATGGAGGACTACCGCCTTGATCTCACCGTGGGCAAGGGCACCACGGCCCGCACCCGCAGTCTGCCGATCGCCCCTTTCACCCTGGTGGGTGCCACCACCCGGGCCGGGGCGCTGAGTTCACCGCTGCGCGATCGCTTCGGCCTGATTCAGCGGCTGGAGTTCTATGAATTGGAGGATCTGCAGGCGATTGTCGAGCGCACCGCCGGTTTGCTGCGGCTGCAGCTGGAGCAGGAGGGCGCCTTGGAGGTGGCCCGCCGCTGCCGCGGCACCCCTCGCATCGCTAACCGCCTGTTGCGGCGGGTGCGGGATGTGGCGTCGGTGCAGGGCCATGACCACATCGGTGTCGAGCTGGTGCAGGAGGCCCTTGGCCTGCATCGGGTCGATGATCGCGGACTTGATGCCAGCGACCGGCGTCTGCTCACCTTGATGCTGGAGGGTTATGGCGGCGGGCCTGTGGGGCTCGAAACCCTGGCGGCAGGTCTGGGGGAAGACCCCACCACTCTCGAAACCGTGATCGAGCCCTTTCTGCTGCAGCAGGGATTGCTGCAGCGCACCCCCCGGGGCCGGCTGGTCACCGCCGCCGGTCGTGCCCATCTCGGCTGGCCCGTCCAGCTGGCGGCATGAACGCCCCTGTCCCTGGGGGGCCGGGGCGCCCCTGGTTGGCGGCAGCCCTGGCTCTGGTCTGCGCCGTGGCTTTGCTCCTGACGACGCCTGCCACTGTCCAGGCTGAAGCCTGGCGCCCAAGCATCGCCAGCCAGCCCGGCCGTGAGCTGTCCTTGCCGCGCTTGTTTGAACAGGCCCTGGCGGCCAGCCGTGAGGGCCGTTTCGGCGATGCCCTGCCGCTGTGGGATCGGGTGCTGGAGCTGGCGCCCGAGGACGCCTCCGCCTGGAGCAACCGCGGCAATGTGCTGCTGGCCCTCGGCGATGCCGAGGCCGCCATCACCGCCCAGGACCGGGCGATGCTGCTTGATCCGGTCAATGCTGATCCCCATCTCAACCGCGGCACCGCCGAGGAGGCCCTGGGGCGTTGGGGTGCGGCGGCGGCCGATTACCACTGGGTGCTGGAGCGCGATCCAGCCGATGCCTCAGCCCTCTACAACCTTGGCAATGTGGCGGGCTCCCTGGGCGACTGGGCCGCCGCCCGTGACTGCTTCAGCCAGGCCGCCCTGGCCCGGCCCGGTTTCGCCATGGCTCGCTCCAGTGCGGCCCTGGCCGCCTTCCAGCAGGGGGATCTGCCGGAGGCGGAGCGGGAGCTGCGCAACCTGATCCGCCGCTATCCGCTGTTCGCCGATGCCAGAGCCGCCCTGACGGCCCTGCTCTGGAGCAAGGGGGCCCAGGGCGAAGCTGAGAGCAACTGGGCCGCCGCCGCCGGCCTCGATCCCCGCTATCGCCAGGGAGAATGGCTGCAGCAGATACGGCGTTGGCCCCCTGGGCCGATTCAGGCTCTCGACCAGTTCCTGCGCCTGGCCTCCTGAAGCCTCTCCGAGCCCGTCCATGATCCTGCCCCTCGCCGCCGTTCCCGCCGCCACGCCGCCAGCCACGTCGCCACTGCCGCCGCCACTGCCGCTGCAACCGCCGCTGCAACCGCTGTGGCAGGAGTTGGGCCTGGACCAGACCCTGGCGCAGGCCCTGCCGGAGCTGCTGTTGTTGCGGCGCCATCTGCATCGCCATCCCGAGCTCAGCGGCCATGAACAGCAGACGGCCGCCCTGGTGGCCGGCGAGCTGCGCCGCTGGGGCTGGCAGGTGCGCGAAGGCGTCGGCCGCACCGGAGTGCTGGCAGAGCTGGGCCCTGTGGATGCTCCGCTGGTGGCCCTGCGCTGCGACATGGATGCGCTGCCGATCGAAGAGCGCACCGGGCTCGATTACGCCTCCAGCCGTCAGGGGCTGATGCATGCCTGCGGCCATGACATCCACACCGCGGTGGGATTGGGGGTGGCCCAGTTGCTGGCCTCGGTGTCAGAGCGGCTCACAGCCCGGGTGCGATTGATCTTTCAGCCCGCGGAGGAAACGGCCGAAGGGGCGGCCTGGATGAAGGCCGATGGCGCCATGGAGGGAGTGCAGGCTTTGTTCGGGGTGCATGTTTTCCCGAGCTTGGCGGTGGGCACGGTCGGCGTGCGCTGCGGCAGCTTCACGGCGGCGGCCGGAGAACTGGAGGTGGAGGTGCTCGGCGAAGGCGGCCATGGGGCCAGGCCGCACCAGAGCACCGATGCGATCTGGATCGCCGCCCGGGTGGTGAGCGGCTTGCAGGAGGCGATCAGCCGGCGGCTGGATGCCCTGCATCCGGTGGTGGTGAGTTTCGGGCGGATCGAGGGGGGCAAGGCGTTCAATGTGATCGCCGACCATGTACGTCTGCTCGGCACCGTGCGCTGCCTCGATCTGGAGCTGCACGCCCAGCTACCGGCTTGGATTGAGGAAACGGTGCAGGCCCTCTGCCGGGGGCATGGCGGTGAGGCCCGGGTGCACTACCGCACGATCTCACCGCCGGTGCACAACGATCCGGTGCTCACCGTTCTGGTGGCCGAGGCGGCCACCGAGTTGCTGGGCGGCAGCCAGGTGCAGTGGCTGGAGCAGCCTTCGCTCGGCGCTGAGGATTTCGCCGAACTGCTGGAGGGCACCCGGGGCACGATGTTCCGCCTCGGGGTGGCGGGTCCGCAGGGCTGTGCGCCCCTGCATAGCAATGCCTTCAGCCCGGATGAGGGCTGCCTGGAGGTGGGGGTGAAGGTGCTCACCCTCAGCCTGTTGCGCTGGATGGACCACCCGGTGTGATCAAGGCAACCGAGCGCCAGTGCGATGCGGCGATGGCCCAGGGTCTCGGGATGAGCCCCGCTTCCCGCAGGCGGGCCTTGCTGGCCCTGTCCTCGCCCCTGTTGATCCTGCTGGCTCTGGTGGCCTTGCTGCACCGACCCGCCAGCGAGCGGGTGCAGGCCCTGCCGGCGCTGGGGATCGGTATCGGCCTGCTCGGCACCAGCTGGGTGCGTCGCCGCCGCCGCCGCCGCGAGTTGCTGCGCGCCTTGCGCGACGATGGCCACACTGCCGAAAGCGGCTGAACGCTGCGCCTGATGGATCCCTCTTCCCCCGCCCCCGATCTGGCCGCCCTGCGGGAGGCGATCACGTCCGGTGATCCCAGTCGGGCGATGCCGGCCCTGGTGGGCTTGCGCGGGCTGGCGGAGGAGCAGGCGACGCCGCTGCTGTTGCTGGGCCTGGAGCAGACCACCTTCATGATCCGCTCGATCGCCTCGGCGGGGTTGGGGGTCAAGCGCAGCGAGGCTGGTTGGCAGGCGCTGGAGGCTGTGCTGACGGGCGATGAAGACGCCAATGTGCGCGCCGAGGCCGCCAATGCCCTGGCCAGCTACGGCGTCGAGCGTGCCTGGCCGCTGCTGCGCGCCGCCTTCGAGCACGACGACCAATGGCTGGTGCGTTGCAGCATCCTCTCCGCCCTGGCCGAGCAGCCCGCCATTGCGATGGCCTGGCTGCTGGAGCTGGGCCAGCTGGCGATCGCCGCTGGTGATGGCACGGTGCGGGTGGGTGGCGCCGAAGTGCTGGGTCGGCTGGTGCGGGAGGGTGAGGGGCCGCTGGCGAGCCAGGCGCGGCAGCTGCTGCAGGGGTTGCAGGCCGATGGCGATCACCGGGTGGTGGCGGCGGCGCTCGATGGGCTTCAGGGCTGAGGGGCACTGAAAACCGTATTGCTGTTGTGTTCTTGCTAGGTTTCGCAAGTCACTAGGGGTGCCCGGCGCTGGGTCAATCGACCACGGCGTCCTGGGCTGAGATCACACCCTCCGAACCTGATCCGGGTCATGCCGGCGCAGGGAAGTGGAAACGAACTCAGGCTGCGCCCCCGATCCGTTCGTGCCACTCGGCGCGGACCACCATTCTTCGCCTCCCCCGTCATGCGCAGTGCCTGGATTGAGAAGCGTCGCGGCACCGCGAACTATTCCCAGATGTCTTACGCCCGCCAAGGCGTAGTGACTGAGGAGATGGCCTATGTGGCCAAACGGGAAAACCTGCCCGAATCGTTGGTGATGGAGGAGGTGGCTCGGGGCCGCATGATCATCCCGGCCAATATTAATCACCTCAATTTAGAGCCGATGGCGATCGGCATCGCCAGCCGCTGCAAGGTGAACGCCAATATCGGCGCCTCCCCCAATGCTTCCGATCTCGATGAGGAGGTGGCCAAGCTGCGCCTAGCGGTGAAATACGGCGCCGATACGGTGATGGACCTCTCCACCGGCGGCGTCAATCTCGATGAGGTGCGCACGGCGATCATTAAGGCCTCACCGGTGCCAATCGGCACGGTGCCCGTCTATCAG
>CALPNT020000038.1 GCA_943325005.2 Bifidobacterium breve
ATCACCGACGGCGCCCTGACGGCGGCGGCCCGGCTGGCGGCCCGCTACATCGTCGATCGCTGCCTGCCGGATTCGGCGATCGATCTGGTCGATGAGGCGGCGGCCCAGCTGAAGATGGAGGTCACCTCCAAGCCCCAGCTGGTGGAGGCGGCCGAGGCGACCTTGCGGCGTGTCGAGCTGGCGTTGCTGGCGGCCGAGACGGCCCCGATGGAGGAGCGGCTGCAGCTGCAGCAGCAGCGCCGCCTGGCTCAGGAGCAGCTGGAGGCCTTGCAGGCCCGCTGGGCCGGCGAACGGGAGCGGTTGGCGGAGCTGCGGGAGCTGTTGCAGCAGGACGAAGACCTGCGCCATGCGATCGCCGAGGCCGAGCGGGATGGTGATCTCGAGGAGGCGGCCCGGCTCGAATACGACCAGCTGCATGGGGTGCAGCAGCGACGCCTGGAACTGGAAGCCCTGATGGAGGCGGAGCCGATGCTGCGTGAACAGGTGGAGGAAGGCGACATTGCCGATGTGGTGGCCCGCTGGACCGGCATCCCGGTGCAGCGGCTGCTGGCCGGCGAGCGCCAAAAGCTGCTCGATCTGGAGCTGCGCCTCGGCGAGCGGGTGATCGGTCAACCCGAGGCGGTGGCGGCGGTGGCGGCGGCGATCCGGCGCGCCCGGGCCGGCATGCAGGCCCCCACCAGGCCGGTGGGCTCCTTTCTGTTCCTGGGGCCCACCGGCGTTGGCAAGACCGAGCTGGCCAAGGCGCTGGCGGCGGCCCTGTTCGATGAGGAGGAGGCCCTGGTGCGCCTGGACATGAGCGAGTTCATGGAGCGCAATGCCGTGGCGCGGCTGGTGGGGGCGCCACCGGGCTACGTGGGCTACGAGGAAGGCGGCCAGCTCACCGAGGCGGTGCGACGCCGGCCCTATGCGGTGCTGCTGCTCGATGAGGTCGAGAAGGCCCACCCCGAGGTGTTCAATCTGCTGCTGCAGGTGCTCGATGACGGCCGCCTCACCGATTCCCAGGGCCGCACCGTTGATTTCCGCCACACCGTGGTGATCATGACCAGCAACCTGGCCAGCCGCGCCATCCTCGATCGGGCCCGCGGCAGCCTTGAGGAGGCCGAGTTGGAGCAGGCGGTGGAGCAGGCCCTTTCACGCCAGTTCCGGCCGGAGTTCCTCAATCGCATCGATGAGGTGATTCGCTTCCGGCCCCTCGGGCCGGCGGAGCTGCAGCGCATCGTGCGGTTGCAGCTGGCCGAGCTGGCCACCCTGCTGCGCGAACAGCAGCTGGAGTTCGTGGTGGAGGAAGCGGTGGTTTCGGCCCTGGCCGAGCAGGGCTACGAGCCCGAGTACGGGGCGCGGCCACTGCGGCGGGTGCTGCGCCGGCGCATCGAGAACCCCCTGGCCACCGAACTGCTGGCGGACCACTTCAGCGGCGCCCGCGGCGTGCGTGTCACGACGGCGGAGGCGGGGGGCACCGAGCTCAACTTCCTGCCCTTCTAGGCAAGTCGAGCCACCCAATGGCGCTGCCCCTGGGTGAGCTGGAGGCACGTCCGGTAGGGTGATCGTTTGTCGAAGCCTGAAGGCCTCGACGGAACTTCCCTCCGTGGCTCTGCCACTTCGCAGTGGCACCTCAACCGTGGCCCAGATCACCCCTTCCGGATCCACCCAGAGCGACGCCGAACGTGCGGGCATCACCGGTGTCACCGGTCCTGTCGGCGAGAGTCCCGTTCCTGAGCCGGAGGCCGCTCCTGAGGCGCCGGTGGATGTTGGCTTCGTTGCGGCCATCCTTGCCGAGTTGCGCAAGGTGGTTTGGCCCAGCCGCCAGCAGCTCTTCAGTGAGTCGATTGCGGTCATTCTGATGGTGGGGCTTTCGGCGGCGGCGATCGCCGCCCTGGATCGCTTCTACCGCTGGGTTTCCCTGCAGGTGTTCAGTTGATGTTTCCTTCCGTGAGTGCCGTGTCCGAAAGCGATCTGGATGTTCAGGAGGGCCTGGAGCTGTCCCCTGCCGAGGCCTTGGAACCTGCACCTGTGCTCGATCCAGGGGTAGCCGAGGCTCCGGCGGCCCAGGAGAAGCCCCAGGTGGCCCGCTGGTATGCGGTGCAGGTGGCCTCAAGCTGTGAGAAGAAGGTGAAGGCCACCCTGGAGCAGCGGGCCGTCACCCTCGGCGTCGACAGCCGCATCCTCGAGATTGAGATCCCCCAGACCCCGGGGATGAAGCTCAAGAAGGACGGCAGCCGCCAGTCGATCGAGGAGAAGGTGTTCCCGGGTTATGTGCTGGTGCGGATGGTGCTCGACGAGGACACGATGATGGCCGTGCGCAGCACCCCCAACGTCATCAACTTCGTCGGGGCGGAGGATCGTCGGGCCACCGGTAAAGCCCGCGGCCACATCAAGCCAAGGCCCCTGAGCCGCGATGAGGTGGGTCGCATCTTCAAGCGGGCGGCCGAGAAGAAGCCCGTGGTCAAGGTCGACCTGGCCGAAGGCGATCAGATCCTGGTCACCGCCGGTCCGTTCAAGGACTTCCAGGGCGAGGTGATCGAAGTGTCCGGCGAGCGCAGCAAGCTCAAGGCCCTGCTGTCGATCTTCGGCCGGGAAACCCCGGTGGAGCTTGAGTTCTCCCAGATCAGCAAACAGAACTGATCAAGATTGCAAGCGGCCGTCTCCCTGCGGAGGACGGCCCTTGTGGTGGAGGCCCCAGGCTCTCCACCAGCCCACCCTCCCCTCGGGCAGGGTGATCCGCAGGCCCCCTCAGGGCGCAGCGTTCACTGTTCATTCCTCCGGGGTGTACGGTCGCCTGTTCCCCCCTCAGGGAAAAATCCGTCCACGCTCCCTCCAGGAGCTTTCCCGTCCCGCACCTCCGCAAGGGTGTGCGTCTCTCAGCCCAGCCGATGGCCAAGAAAGTCGTAGCCGTGATCAAGCTGGCGCTCAATGCCGGCAAAGCCAACCCCGCGCCGCCGGTGGGCCCCGCCCTCGGTCAGCACGGGGTCAACATCATGGCGTTCTGTAAGGAATACAACGCCCGCACCCAGGACAAGGCCGGGTACGTGATTCCGGTGGAGATCTCGGTCTTTGAAGACCGCAGCTTCACCTTCATCACCAAGACCCCGCCCGCTTCGGTGTTGATCTCCAAGGCGGCCGGCATCGATAAGGGTGCCGCCACCTCCGCCAAGGGATCGGTCGGTGCGATCAGTCGGGCCCAGCTCGAGGAAATCGCCAAGACCAAACTGCCCGATCTCAACTGCAGCAGCGTCGAGTCGGCCATGCGCATCATTGAAGGCACCGCTCGCAACATGGGCGTCGCCGTCAACGACTGAGCGGCGCCACCAGGTCGCTCTGCCCCACCCCCACCACGGCGCCCACGGGTTCCGTGATGGTTCCGTTTCCACCTGATTCACCCCATCGGGGGAGACCATCCGGTCGCCTGTACCCCATTCCCGCCATGCCTAGAATTTCCAAGCGCTACACGGCCATTGCCGCCAAGGTCGAAGACCGTAGCTACGAGCCCACCGAGGCGATCGAGCTGGTCAAGGCCAACGCCAATGCCCGTTTCGATGAAACGATGGAGGCCCACGTGCGCCTTGGCATCGATCCCAAGTACACCGACCAGCAGCTGCGCACCACCGTCGCCCTGCCCCATGGCACCGGCCAGACCATCCGCATCGCCGTGATCGCCCGGGGCGAGAAGGTGGCCGAGGCCAAGGCCGCCGGCGCCGACCTGGCCGGCGATGAGGAGCTGGTGGATCAGATCGCTGGTGGGGCGATGGATTTCGACCTGCTGATCGCCACCCCGGACATGATGCCGAAGGTGGCCAAGCTCGGCCGGGTGCTCGGTCCGCGCGGCCTGATGCCCAACCCCAAGGCCGGCACGGTCACCACCGATCTGGCCGGTGCGATCAACGAGTTCAAGGCCGGCAAGCTGGAGTTCCGGGCCGACCGGGCCGGCATCGTGCATGTGCGCTTCGGTAAGGCGAGCTTCGATGCGGCCAAGCTGCTCGACAACCTCAAGGCTCTGCAGGAAACCATCGATCGCCAGAAGCCCAGCGGCGCCAAGGGGCGTTACTGGAGAAGTCTCTATCTCACCTCCACCATGGGCCCCTCGGTGCAGGTGGACTTCACCGCTCTGCAGGACATCAAGCAGGACGGTTGAGTCGATCCGCCCGGACTCGGATCGCCGCTGAGCATCGCCGGACTTCGCTCCGGCCCCAGCCCCTGCTCCGGTGGGGGCTTTGTTGTGGGTGGCCCAGGCGAGAGCCGGCAGGCCTGGCTGCCTGGAGCCGCTCCCGATTCAGCGCCCCCAGCGCAGCGCTGCGGTCTGCACCGGCGCGTCCCAGAGCGGCGTGATCATGGCGTCGAGCCGGGTGAGGCTCAGAGAGCAGCCCGCCATCTCCAGCGAGGTGACATAAGAGCCGGTGAGATGGCGCACCACCCGGAGGCCGGCGGCGTCCAGCACCCGATGGGCGGCGCTCACCATGCCGTAGAGCTCCAGCAGCGGCGTGCCACCGAAGCCATTGACCAGCAGCAGTACCTCGCTGCCTCGCTGGGGTTTGAGATCCTCCAGCACATGGCCCAGCAGTTCCGCGGCCAGGCTGTCGGCGGCGGCCATGGCCTGGCGCCGGCGGCCTGGTTCGCCGTGGATGCCTACGCCCATCTCGATCTCGTCGTCGGCCAGCGCAAAGGTGGGGCTGCCGATCGCTGGCACGGTGCAGGAGCTCAGGGCGACGCCCATCGTGCGGGTGCAGCCGTTCACCCGTTCGCCCAGGCGGCGCAGGCTGTCGAGGTCGCTCCCCTGTTCGGCGGCGGCTCCCACCATCTTCTCCACCACCAGGGTGCCGGCGACACCGCGGCGGCCCTGGGTCCAGGTGGAGTCCTCCACGGCGACATCGTCGTTGGTGATCACGCTGGCGACCGGTCCGGTGGCCAGTTCGGCCGCCATGGCGAAGTTCATCACATCGCCCGAGTAGTTCTTGACGATGTAGAGCACCCCCGCGCCGCCGTCCACCGCCTCGGCCGCCGCCAGCATCTGGTCGGGGGTGGGGGAGGTGAACACCTGGCCGGGACAGGCGGCGTCGAGCATGCCGTAGCCCACGAAGCCGCCATGCAGCGGTTCATGGCCGGTGCCGCCGCCGGAGATCAGGGCCACCTTGCCCGGTGTGGGCTGGCGCCGCCGCAGGAAGCGGCGTTGCTCATCGAGCACCAGCAGATCGGCGTGGGCCAGGGCCATGCCGTCGAGGCCATCGCGCAGGAATGCGTCGGGGCCGTTGATCAGTTTTTTCATCGGTTCGGCGGTGGCCGTCGGGGCAGAGCAGAGCGGCCCTTGCGGGCGGTCCTTCGAGTATCGGCAGCGGGTCGGGGCCTGTCAGCCGGAAGGGGCAGTCGGCTCAGGTGCCATGGGAGCCGATCACCTGTCGCACTGTTGCCAGATGGGCCGGTGGCACCGAGATGGCCCGCAGCCCGGTGCTGAGCAGATCCTCCAGCTGGCCCAGATCGGTCGCCGCTTCGCCGCAGAGGCAGATCGGCCGGCCCCGGTGCTCGGCGGCCTTGATGCAAAGGCCGATCAGCTCCAGCACCACGGGCCAGCCCGCCCGCTGCAGGTCAGCCAGGTCGGCGTGGCTGCGGCCGGCGGCCAGGGTGTACTGGCTGAGGTCGTTGCTGCCGATCGCATAGAAGTCGGCGTTGAAGCGTTCGGCCGTCAGGGCGGCGGCGGGCACTTCCAGCATCACCCCCAGGGCCGGCCGGCGGCAGGGCACCCCGGCGGCCTCCAGCTCCGTCAGCGCTTGATCGAGCAGGGCGGCGGCGGCCGCGAACTCCTGGGGGAGCGTCACCATCGGCAGCAGCACTCGCAGATCGCCCCCGCAGGCGGCCCGGGCCAGGGCCCGCAGCTGGATCAGGAAGCCCTCGGGATGGAGCAGCGACAGGCGCAGACCCCGCAGCCCCAGAGCCGGATCGATCTCTGTTGTGGCCTGACCGGGATGGGGTTTGTCGCCGCCCAGGTCCAGAGTGCGCACCGTCACCGGTCGGCCGTTGGCCCAGCCCAGCAGTTGCCGGTAGACCTGGGTCTGGGTGTCTTCATCCGGCAACCCCGTGGCGGGATCCGCGGCCCCGGAGGCCAGGAACAGGAACTCACTGCGCGCCAGGCCGATGCCGTCGCAGATCCGGGCATCGAGGTCCCGCAGCTGGGCTGGATCGTCGATGTTGAGCAGCAGTGTCACGGCCTCGCCCGTGGCGGTGCGGGCCGGTTGATCCAGCGGCAGGGCTGTCTGCTCTGGGCGTTGCTCCCGGGCATCCAGGCGTTCCTGAAAGGCCGCCAGCGTGTTGGGCTCGGGATCGAAGATCACTACACCGGCCTCGCCATCGACGCAGGCAAAGCGGACGTCCGGCGGCGTCTCGCCGCTGCCCACCAGCATCGGGATGGCGCGCGAGCGGGCCAGCAGGGCCACATGGGAGGCGGTCGAGCCGGCCGCCAGCACGATCGCTCCACCGCCGCTCCAGTCCAGGGTCAGGAACTGGGAGGGCGTCAGGTCGTCGGCCAGCAGCACGGTGCCGGCGGGTTTCGCCATCGCCTGGAGCGGTGTGGGGCCGCCTGGCCGCAGCTGGGCGCTCACCCGATCGCGCAGATCGATCAGGTCGCTGGCGCGGGCGCGGAAGTGCTCATCCGGATCGCTGAGATAAGGGGCGATTTCCGCATCCATCGCGGCCAGCCAGGCGGCCTCGGCCGTGGGGGCCTGGGCCTGCTCCAGGGCCGCAAAGGCGGGCGCCGCCAGGCTGGGATCGTCCAGCAGGGCCAGCTGAAAGCTCAGGATCTCGCGGGCCTCCGCTCCGTCGTTGTCCTGGAGTCGGGCGGCCAGGGCCTCCAGTTCGGCCTGGGCGCGGGAGATGGCGACCTGCAGGGCGGCCGTCGCCCCCTGGTCAGGGCCGGTCGCTTCCGGGCTGGGTTGATCCGGGTGGCTGCCGGGCTGGTCAGGGCTCGGTCCCCAGCTCCTGCTCTGGCGATCAGGGCTCGCGTCAGCACGGCTGTTCTCCACGCCATGGCTGTTCTCCACGTCATGGCTGTTCTCCACGCCATGGCTGTCGTGGTCGTTGCGGCCTTTGCCAGGGCTGATGGGGCCGCCGCTGTCTTGCCCCACCCACTCCCTGCTCTCGCTGTCGTGGTTGGTGCCGCCGCTGCTGTCAGCCCCTTGGGTCGGTGCAATGTTGCCCTCGCCACCCCAGGTCTCGGCCCGAGGCAGTCGCCAGACGGGGCCCCAGGCGAGACCGCCGCAGGCCACCTGGCCCCTGCGCCGTTGGGGCGCTGGCTCAGCCACGGCTGTTCTCAACGCCACGGCTGTTCTCAACGCCCTGGCTGTTCTCAAAGCCCTGGCGCACCAGGTCGAGCAGGGCCTCAAGGGCGGCGTCCGCATCGGGCCCCTGCACCTGCAGATGCAGCACCGAGCCCAGCGGTGCCCGCAGCCGCATCACCTGCACGGGGCTCTTGGCGTCGGCCCAGGGGCCCTCCGCCGCCAGGGCGACCTCAATGCGGGACTGGAAACCCTTGGCGCTCTGGGTGAAGCGCACGGCCGGCCGGGCGTGCAGCCCGACGGCGTTGACCAGTTCGGCCTGGCCGCGGCGGAACGGCTCAGGGGTAGCGGCAGCTGCGGGAGTGGCTTCGGAATCGGATTCAGGTCTGGATTCGGAATGGTCTTCGGGTCTGCCGGTGGCGGCGGATCCTGACCTGGCTGGCGGCGTGGATGGGTTCATGGGGAGAGTTGCTCGGCCATGGCCCGTACCGCCGCCAGGTCGGAGCCGCCCGAAGCTTCGGTGGCGGCGATCACGGCCCCTTCGACGATCGGAGCCTCACAGATCTGCACCCGGGCCCGCCGCCCCTCGTCCAGCAGTTCGATCGCCATCTCCGCCTGCATGGCGGCACCACCGAGATCCACCAGCACGGCGACGCCGTCGACGCTCCAGGCGGTTTCCATCGCCTGGAGGATGGCGCCCACCTCGCTGCCCAGCCCCCCCTGGCCATCGCCGCCGCACCAGGCCAGGGGCACCATCGTCCCCACCATCTGCCGCACCATGTCGGCGGTGCCTTCGGCCACCTTGGGCGAATGCGACACGATCACGATGCCGACGGTCATGGCGTCACGGTCGCGGGGCCTTGATGCAGGGCCTCCAGCAGGGTCACCACCATCAGCGCACTGGAGCGGGCTCCCGGATCCAGGTGGCCGATCGAGCGTTCCCCCAGGAACGAGGCGCGGCCCCGGGTGGCGAGCATCGGTGTGGTGGCCTCGGCGGCCGCCAGCACCAGGGGGCCCAGGGTCGCCAACGGCTGGTGGCCCGCCAGGGCCTGGTGGAGCGGCACCAGCACATCCAGCAGTGTTTTCTGCCCGATGTCGGAGCGGCCGCGGGCCTTCACCGCCGCCACGGCCTGGCCGAAGGCGGCGGCCAGGGTGGCCCGGTCAGGCGGATCGGCCTGCCCCTGCAGCGCCTTGCCCAACTCGAGCAGCAGGGTGCCGTAGAGGGGGCCGGAGGCTCCGCCGACGGTCATCACCAGGGTCATGCCGCTCTGGTGCAGCAGCTCCGCCAGGGGCAGGGCGGCCAGGGAGTCCGCCTTGGCCAGCACCGCCTCGGCGCCGCGTTTCATGTTGATGCCGTGGTCCCCATCGCCGATCGGCCGATCCAGTTCGGTGAGTTCGTCGGCGTGGGCGATCAGGCTGCCGGCCGCGGCTTCGATCAGGGCCCAGCTGCCCGTTCCGGACATCGAAAGGCCGCAACTGGCGCCAGTATGAAGCCTGCGGCTGGTCCCGCTCCTGGCGAAGAGCTGCAGCCGTGTAGCGCTCGAGCCTGCAGCTCCGGTGTGGTGCCGGAGCCGCAGGATCCCATGGGCTCCCGTGGGTTCCGGCGCTGGCTTCAGCGCTGATTGTTGCCGTGCCAAGGCCCATCGGGATCGCCCATGAGACGGCCTCGCCTCGATCGCCGAGCCGAACCCAGGGCCGGTGCCGCCGCCGGGCCGAAGCAGGCCCCCAAGTGAGCGGCGTTGGCGGCGAGGGGATCTTTCATCGCCAGCTTGCCCAGAGTCAAAGCACAGCCAGCTTTTGCAGCGGTGCAGGCGCGATGCCGGCGCGCGGCTCCTGGAGCCCTGTTTGGACGATCTCAGGCCTTCCTGTAAGGTTTCCAATCTGGCTTCGGCCAGAAAGGGCACGCGCCCTACCCAAGACAGCAGGTTCCCCTGACTGAACGCCGGATCATCTCCGATGTTCCAGTGGTGTAAGTCCTGCCGAGGTGCACGCGACAGGTTTTGGCCCGGGAGGGGGGTGACCCCCCAACGGAGCGGAGCATGCAGCGGCCTCGAAGCGCTTCCGGAACCTCCGGGGGCGGACCCACCAGGGTTTCTGGGTCGCGTCCCGGCTTGTTCCTCTCGATCCGTACCTCCTCCCATGGGCCGCACGCTGGAGAACAAGCAACAGATCGTCGAAGAGCTCAAAGGGCTCCTCGGTGAAGCCGAAATGGCGCTGGTCCTTGATTACAAGGGCTTGACCATCAAGGAGATGACCGATCTTCGGATCCGTCTCCAGGCCGCCAACGGTGTCTGCAAGGTGACCAAAAACACCTTGATGCGCCGGGCCATTGATGGCGACAGCACCTGGTCGGAACTCGAATCCCTGCTCACCGGCACCAACGCTTTCATCCTCGTCAAGGGCGATGTGGGCGGTGCGGTGAAGGCCGTGCAGTCCTTCCAGAAGGACGCCAAGAAGTCGGAAATGAAGGGGGGCCTTTTCGAAGGCAAACTCCTCTCCCAGGACGACATCAAGGCCATCGGGGATCTGCCCTCCAAGGAGGTGCTCATGGCCCAGATCGCCGGTGCGATCAACGCCGTGGCCACCCAGCTGGCTGTGGGCATCAACGAAGTTCCGTCCGGCCTTGCCAGGGCGCTCAAGCAGCACGCCGAATCCGGCGAAGGCTGAGCCGCTCCTCCGACTGTCATCCCGACCGTCCACCCACCCGATCTGTTGCTGATTCACAACCATGTCCGCTACCACTGACACCATCCTCGAGCAGCTGAAAACCCTTTCCCTGCTTGAAGCTTCCGAGCTCGTCAAGCAGATCGAAGAGGCCTTCGGCGTCTCCGCCGCCGCTTCCGCTGGCGTGGTGATGGCTGCCGCTCCCGCCGCCGTTGAGGCTGTGGAAGAGCAGACCGAATTCGACGTCATTCTCGAGAGCTTCGACCCCGCTTCCAAGATCAAGGTGCTCAAGGCCGTCCGCGAGGCCACTGGCCTCGGTCTGGGCGAAGCCAAGGCCTTGGTTGAAGCCGCTCCCAAGGCGGTCAAGGAAGGCATCACCAAGGCTGAAGCCGAGGCTCTGCAGAAAACCCTCGAAGAAGTCGGCGGCAAGATCACGATCAAGTGATCGCCAGGTTGGGCTCCGGCCCAACCAGCTTCCCGCTCGGAGCCTGCCCCTCAGGGGCAGGCTCCCCTGGCCGGTTCCTGTGGGGACCGGCTTTTTGCTGGCACGGTCCAGGGACCCATCCCGGCGCGGCACTGGCGCTCTGGCTTCGCCGCCGCCGTTCGCCGGCTGCTTCAGGATTTCGAGGCCATCCGTTGGCGGCAACCCCTGGGTGTTTGTGGTGCCGCCCCGGCCTGCCCGGCTGGTGCCATCTGGCGATGGGGGTCGTGCGGCGATCGCAGGTGTCCAGCTTGCTGGGCCGAGCCTGCGCGGGCCACGACTGGTCTTGTCGCCGGGTGTCGCGCCTGGAGCGGCGCCAGGTTCAGGGAGCCAAAAAAAAAGCCCCGCCGAAGGCAGGGCTTTGAAGTGGAACGGTTTCAGGAGTCTGTCCTCGTTTCGACCCTGAAGTGGCGTTCCCCACTCCTCACTCACAAACCTTACGGGATGCTTCGGGTGGTGGACAGGGGGAGGCAGCCGGCAATCCAACTGGCACCTGCTCACTGCCGCCCCGTTCACTCCTTGAAGGGAATCACCTGCAGGGCGATGGTGCGACCCGGTTCTGCCAGCAACGGTCCGAGCTCGTCGCTACCGCCACCGCTAGTGCTGTTGTTGCTGCTGGTCCCCTGGCGCCAGTTACGGCTGAGGCTGGAGCGTCGGGCCAGCAGCGGTGCCAGCGGTGGGGCCAGGGGCGCCGGCGGTGGCGTCAGCAACTCGCCGGCAGCCTGGGCGATCAGCTGGGGAAGGCTGGTGTCGTTGGCAAAATAGATGTGGCTGAGGGCCTGGTTGCGGAAGCTGCGGCGTTGTAATTCCCAGCCGGGGTCCAGCTGCAGGGCCACAAAGCCATCGCGATCGCGGCGGCTCACCTCCGCCCGGCCCACCACCAGCTCCGTGGGTGAGGCCACCGAACTGGCCTGCAGGTAGAGGGTGGCCCCCCGTTGCACCAGGCGCAGGCGCCAGCTGCCGGCCAGATCGTCGCGATTGATGCGCAGCGAGTAGCCGTTGCTGTCCAGGTAGCGGCTGCAGATTCCCGTGAAGTCGAATCGGTTGAGGCTGGGATCCACCAGGCCGTCGGGACGCTGTTGCCAGCAGATTGGCCGGCGGCGCAGTTGCTCCAGCACCAGCAGGTTCCAGTCGTCATTGCCGACCGGTCGGGCCAGGATGGCGAAGCTGGTCGCTGCCACCGGGCGGCTGTCGAACAGCCCTTCAGCCTGGGCCAGAGGCAGGGAGCTTGGCGGCAGGGTCGCCGGCAGGGCGGTGCAGGCCAGGAGCAGCCCCGTCAGGGCCAGGTAGGTTCGCTTCATGTTCAGGCATCCTCGACCCCGGTACATGCCGGATAGGGGAGGCCCATTTAACCGAAGCTGACAAGAGGGAGCCAATGGTTGATCAGCCGTTGCGCGTTGTGGCCGCCGCCTGTGACGGGGCCTGCAGCGGCAACCCAGGTCCGGGGGGCTGGGGAGCGTTGTTGCGCTTTGAGGATGGATCGCAGCGGGAGCTCGGCGGTGCCGATCCCGCCACCACCAACAACCGGATGGAGCTGACGGCCGCCCTCGCCCTGCTGGAAAACCTGCGCGATCTGCCGCGGCACCCCGATCTGGTGATCCGCACCGACAGCCGTTATCTGATTGACGGGCTGCAGAAGTGGCTGGCGGGCTGGAAGCGCAAGGGCTGGCGCACCGCCTCCGGTGGCCAGGTGCTCAACCGCGACCTCTGGGAACGGCTCGATCGGGCTCGTCTGCCGGCTCTCTCCCTGGTGCATGTGCGCGGCCACAGCGGTGATCCCGACAACGACCGCTGTGACGTCATTGCGGTGGCCTTTGCCCGGGGTCAGCGGCCGCGCCTGGCAGTGGCGGGCCCTGCCGCGCCGGCCCTGCCACTGCCGGCCCAGGAGACCACGGTGCTGCTGGCCTCAGGCTTGAAGACTCCGGTGTTGAAGGCCTCCGCCGCAACGAAACCAGCCGCCAAGACCGCTGCCGCCAGCACCCCAGCCGCCAAGACCACTGCTGCCAAGGCCCCTGCTGCCAGGACCCCGGTTCTGGAGAGCGAAGCTGCGGCCGCGGCCCCCAGCGAGCTGGCGCCCGAGGCCCTGACCAAGTTGCTCAGCCGGCTGGAGCTGGCCGAGCGCTTGGCGGCGGGGGGCTTCGCGCTCAGCCTGGTGGAACTGGCCCAACTGGTGGAATTGCCCTTGCGCAGCCTGGAGTCCCGCCAGCAGGCCTGGCCCTGGCGGGACTGGACGGTGGTGCCCCTCGGCCAGGACCGCTGGCGTCTGGAGCGGGACGCGGGAGGATTGGGGACGCGCCAGTGAGTCGGGTGGAGATGGATCAGGACGACCTCACGGCAGCAGCGGACCCCAGCGGTCCCGTGCTTCCACCCGTTCAGGTGGAGCCCAGCGGGCGCACGGGCGCCCTCTACCGGCGCTTTGTGGCGCCCCTGCTGCTGCAGGACGACGGCAGTGACGCCGAGCAGCTCAGTCGGGCGACGCTGTCGCTGCTGGCCCAGGCCTCCCTGCGGCGGCAGTGGCCGCTGGTGCGTGGCACGCTCGAGGGCCTGGCCGGCGAACTGCAGCGCCGCGATCCGCGCTTGCAGCAGACCCTGTTCGGCTGTCGTTTTGCCAATCCTCTGGGTCTGGCCGCCGGCTTCGATAAGAACGGCGTGGCTGCCGGCCTCTGGGATCGCTTCGGCTTCGGCTTCGCCGAGCTGGGCACGATCACCTGGCATGCCCAGCCCGGCAATCCGCGGCCGCGCCTGTTTCGGCTGGCGGCGGAGCGGGCGGCCCTGAACCGCATGGGCTTCAACAATGAAGGGGCCCGGGCGGTGAAACGGATCCTGGAGCAGCAGCTGCTGCCGCCACCGGGCCAGCGGCCAGCGGTGCTGGGGCTCAACTTCGGCAAGTCGCGGCTCACCTCCCTCGAACTCGCCCCCGACGACTACGCCTCCTCGTTGGAACTGCTGGCGCCCCTGGCCGACTACGCCGTGGTCAACGTCAGTTCCCCCAACACCCCCGGCCTGCGCGATCTGCAGGAGGAGAGCCTGTTACGGCGTCTGGTGGAGCGCCTGCGGCGCCTGCCGGCCTGCCCGCCGCTGCTGGTCAAGATCGCCCCCGACCTCGAAGACGACGCCATCGATACGATCGCCCGCCTGGCCTATGAGGAGGGGCTGGCCGGCATCATCGCCGTCAACACCAGCCAGGACCGGCTTGGCCTCGCCGATCGCCGCCTCGCCGGCTCGGGTCGCACCCTGGCGGAGGAGGCGGGGGGGCTCAGTGGTCGGCCGTTGCGGGGCCGGGCCCTGGAAGTGCTGCGTCGCCTGCGGGCCACGGCCGGGCCGGCCCTGCCTCTGATCGGGGTGGGCGGCATTGATTCGGCCCCGATCGCCTGGGAGCGGATCACCGCCGGTGCCTCCCTGGTGCAGGTCTATACCGGCTGGATCTATGAGGGCCCCGAGCTGGTGCCCCGGATCCTGGAGGGACTGAGCCAGCAACTCGATCGCCATGGCCTGCGCACGATTGCTGAAGCGGTTGGATCGGGGCTGCCCTGGCGCTGAAAACTCGGTAGCGTTGCGCTGCGTGGGGCCGGGTGTTTGACGCTTTCCGGGTTGTTGGAGGATCTGCAGGATCGTCTGCGGCCGCTCAAGGCTCAGATGTTCCCGCAGCAGGTTTTGATCGAAGTGCAGGACAACTTCCTGCGTGGTCAGGTGCTCAAGGATGGCGCCCCCCTGCCGGTGAGCCTGGAAGCCCCCTTGCCTGCCCTCACCTGCCGGGAAGGCATGCCCCTGGAGCGGGAGCCCCTGGGTGATCTGATCGGCGATCTGCTGGTCAATGAAAACCAGCAGGATGCCTACGTCCACGCTGTGCTGCCCTATGAGGCGGCCCACTGGCGGGTGATTGTCTGGGCCGATGGAGAGATGCCAGCGGATCCGGAGAGCGAATTGCGGCGCCTCAATCCCGAGCTCAATCTGCCGTTCAGCCTGGAGGAGGCTTACCTCGATTTCCAGGCCGTGCCGGGTTCGCCACCCCAGATGTTGCTGGTGGCGGCCCCGCGCAAGTTGGTCGATGGCTGGATCGAGGTGTTCTCCCTGGCCGGGGCCAAGCTCGATCGCCTGGCGCCAGCCCAGAGCTGTCTGCTGGCGGCTCTCGCGGCTGAACTGGAGGCGGCTCCGCCCGATCGATTGCTGGTGCTGCTGGTGCCGGAGGATTTCGAATGCAAGCTCTACCTTTTTCAGCAGGGCCTGCCGGTGTTTGAGCGTTCCTTGCCGATGGGTGGCGAGGATCTCGTTGATGAACTCAAGCGGTGTCTTGTTTTTTACCATCGTCAGCAGCCTGGGCTGCGCAGCCTGCAGCTGTTGATCACCGCCGAGCTCTCCGGCCAGGCGCTGGTGGAGGCGGCCCTGGGGGTGCCCGCTCGGCAGCTGCAATGGGAGCCTTTTGGTTCGTTACTGCTGCAGGGGCTGGCGGCTCAGCGGGGATTGGTTCCGTGAGCCCGCCGTTGCGTTGGCCATCGTTGACCGGACTGTCCCAGGCCGGCAAGGGATCATCGGCGATCGGGGCCGGTGGTTCTGATCTGCCGCCGGCGGCTTCCGCCCCTGGGCTGGATCTGTTGCGCGAGCGCCGCCGCCAGATTGGCCAGGAGCCGATCACCGTGGCCCTGGCGGATCGTCGGCGCCTGCTGGGGCAGGGCACCGTGCTGGGGTCCATCGTCTTCGGCGTGATGTTGACGATGACCGGCCTGGTGTTTCTGCGCCATCAGCTGGTGAAGGCCGAGATGGGCCAGCTCCAGGCGGTGGAAGCTCAGTCGATCCAGCTGCGCCAGCAGTTGGGGACCCGCAAGGCCCGGCTTGATCAGATCAGCAAGATCAACAAACAGCTGGTGAGTTCCCTGACCGGCGTGCGCAGCAGCTCGGCCTTGATGAAGGACCTGCAGATCCGCACACCGGTGGGCATCCAGTTGCTGGCGGCAGACATGGCCGGTTCAGCGCTGGTGTTGCGGGGCCAGACCTTCGATCCCCAGGCTTTTGAGCGCATCAATGCCCTCCAGCTTGAGTTGAAGCACTCGCCGTTGCTGGATCCCGGGGCCATCAGCTTGATCAAGGTGGAACGCAAGCTCCCTGATGCCAATCTGCCGGCGGGTGTCAGGCCAGCGGTGGCGTTCGAGCTTTCCGCCCCCTTCGCCCAGCTGGCCCCGAACCAACGGCTCCAGGTGCTGCGCCAGCTCGGCTCCGGCGGCCTGGCCCGGCGTCTGGAGCTGCTGCAGCGGGAGGGATTGTTGCCATGACCAATCTCCAGGCCAACTCCACCCGGCTGTCTCCCCAGAACCTGCGGTTGCTGTGGTTCGGACTGCCGGCCGCGGCCCTCTCCCTGCTGACCCTGCTGCTGGGGGCCGTGGTGTTGGCACCGCTGTGGTCGAGGCTGCAGGCCGACAGCCAACGCCTGGGGGAACTGCAGGATCTGCAGGGTCAGGTTGGCTTGATGCGGCAGCAGATGGCCAGCCAGGACAGGCTGGAGCAGCGTTCCCTCGCCCAGAAGGACAGGCTCGTCAACCTGATCATCGGCAGCGGTGATGTGTCCACCTTCCTGGCCATGTTGGATCGGGAGGCGAAGGCCGCCGGGGTGCAGCTGGATTTTTATCAACCGCAGGCGGCCGCCGCTCCGGCTGCGGCGTCTGCTCCACCTGCCCCAGGCACGCCGGCTGCCAAGGAGGCTCAGCCCGATCCGCTGGAAGCGGAGGGATTGCAGCGCAACGGCATGCAGATTCTGGCCAAGGCCTCCTACCCCCAGCTGTTGAAGTTGCTGGAACGGGTTGAAGAACTGAGTGTGCTGGTGGAGCAGAGCGGCCTCAAGCTTGAGCTCAAGGAGCCCGTCAGCACCGATCCCAAGCTGCCCACGCCTGTTCCCCCAGTGACCATGACCATCGCCTTCAGTCTTTATGGCCGGTCGGCCGGCAGCAAGCCTGCAGCCGTTCCCTTGGGTGGGTCCCCAGCCGGGTCTGGGCGGCCAGCCAACCCTTGAACTGTGAGCCAACGCTGGTTCGCTCCGCCCGAGCTGAATAGCATGCGGCCGACTTGATCGTGAAGGCAGGCGTGGGCAGAGGTTGCTGGCACTATCGACTTCTGGCCGCCGCCACGTTCGTTGCCCTCGAGAGTTGGTCGCTGCCGGCGGTGGCCCAGCCGGCTTCGGCCACCATCGCTGCGAGGCTGCCCGCTACAGCCGACAGCTCGGCGGCGGTGACGCAGCGCCTCCCCGTGGGAGGTTCCATCGAGCTGAAGCTGCGCCGCCTGAGCGATGCAGTGGAGCTGGTGCTCGAAGGGGTCGGAACCTCGCCCCAGCTGCAGCAGGCCGTCCGTGGCGCCAGCTGGGAGGGGATGCTGATCACCGCCACACCCAGCTCCCTGCGCCGCGGACCCCAGCGCTTCAGCCTGCCGGAGGTGGGCTTCCAGGCCGTGACGATTGATGGCACCGGCAACACTTACCGCCTGCAGGTGACGCCGGTGCCGGGCTACCCGGTGGGGCGGCCGGTGGTGAGTGCCGACGGCCGTGATCTGATCCTGAGCTTTGCGGCCCCGAGTCAGGCGAGCCTGCAGACGGCCCGCCCCGACCTGAGCCAGCCCGGCCGCGTGCCCCAGAATTCGTTCGTGCCACCGCTGCAGGCGCGGGCGGTGGCACCGCCGGTGGGGGACATGGCGGTAGGCACGATGATGCTCACCAATCCCAGCTTTGTCAATGTCAGTGGTCCGCCGGTGACGATGACGCTGCGCAATGCACCGGTCAAGGATGTGTTGCTGTCGCTGAGCCAGATGGGTGGCTATGGCTTTGTTTATGTGGAGGATTGCAAGAACCCAGGCTCAACGAGGCCAGGTGGTATTGATTGTGATGCCAAGGAAGTTGTCGGAGCGACGGCCGGCCGTAAGGTCACGATCTCCTTCCGCGGCGAGAACTATTCCCGGGCTTTTAACTCCACTTTGTTGTCCGCTGGTTTGCAGGGACGCCGCGATGGCAACATGATTGTGGCTGGTCCGAATGTGCTGGATAAGGGCTTTGGTCCCAGCCTGTCGAAGGTCTATCGACTCAATCAGGTTTCGGCGACGGCGGCGGCTGATTACCTGGCCAACCTCGGCGCCACCGTTACCAAGACCAACACGATCACCACGGCGGTCACTGAGGGCGCCTCCGTGAATAATGCCGTGGCTGGTGCCCCCAATGCGGCCACGACTCAAGCCAGCACCTCAACCACGGTGGAGGCTTATGGCTCCGGTGTGGGTCCGCTGCGGGGGCTGATCGGTACCACCGACACGCGCCTGGCCACGATCACGCTGGTGGGCTCACCCCAGGTGGTGGCGATCGCGGAGCAGTATCTCAAGCAAATGGATCTGCGCCAACGGCAAGTGGCCCTCTCCGTCAAGATTTTGGATGTGAGCCTGGAGAATGATTCTTCGGTCTCCAATAGTTTTGCCTTCCGCTATGGCAATAATTTCATTGTGAACGACCAAGGCAACCTTGCCGGCGCCTGGGGGCAGTATCTGCCGCCTTCGACGCGACTCGGATTGGACTCTCTCATCGGCCCGATTGCCAATCCAGGGCTTCAGTATCCCAAGGATCAGTTCTTTGATGTGCTCAAAGCCACGATTCAATCCCAGTCCACCAAGCTGCTGGCCTCTCCCACTTTGATCCTGACCGACAACCCTGCCGAGATCAGTGGTGGCGGCGAAATTACGACAGCTTCATCAGCCACGGCCGGCGGGCCGGCGGAGTCGGTCTTCAGCAGTGCCACCATCGGTAGGAAGCGTTCGAATGAGTCGTTCGTTACGGTGGGCACCCAGGTGATCACCGATTACACCGTCACCACCGGTACCCAGGGCAATGGAAACGCCTGTGAGCCCGAATTCAGTACATCGGGCCTGACCTTCGGCGCCAGGGTGAACAAAATTGATGACAACGGTTTCGTTACCTTCAACCTTTCGCCTTCGGTGTCGGCTGTCACCGATCAGCAGGATGTCGAGGGTTGTGGCCCGATCAATATCCTTAGCATTCGCCGGCTCGATACCGGTGCGGTGCGGGTGAGGGATGGCCAGACTCTGATCCTCACGGGTGTGATCTCTGATTTCAACTCCCAGGGGGTGAGCAAGTGGCCGATCCTTGGCGACATGCCGTTGATTGGTCAATTCTTCCGCTCCACCAGCGGCGCCCGCAACAAGAATGAACTGGTAATCCTGGTGACGCCCCACATCATCAATGACAACGAGGGTGGTACGTATGGCTATGGCTATCAGCCTTCCAGCCGTGATGCTCGTCGCTTGCTGGGTGGCAGCAACCCCTGAGCCCGAGCCTTGCTCTTGAGCCCTCTTCGCTGTGGCGCCGTGGGCTGGATACAGGCGTCGTGTGAGGGGAGCTCAGCTGGTTTGGATGGCGCTCAGAAGGCCAGTGGCGCCAGGAATTTGACCGCCAGTGGCGCCAGGACCTGAATGGCGCTCATCGTGCCGCTGAGAATCTGGGAGCCCATGCCGTTGTCGCCCTTGTTCTTTTTCGGTGCATCGAGCAGTTCTTCAGAGGCCTGGCGCAGTTTTTCGGCGGTGAACGCA
>CALPNT020000039.1 GCA_943325005.2 Bifidobacterium breve
GCAGCCAACGGGATCGCTATGTAGACCTGATCAACCGCTGGCCCGATCGCTTCATTCCGGGCACCGATGTTGTCGCCACAGCCGGTAGTGGCGCCATGGCCTATCGCCAGGAGCTGGCAATCACCAGTGGCATTCTGGCGCGGGTCAACGATGAAGCCTTCCGGCGGATTGCCCTGGGCCAGAACTTCTTCGAGCTGGCCGGTCTTGAGGCCGTGGCGCCGCCGATCTGCCTTGTCTCTCCCTGAGGGATGTTGATGCCGCTTCTTCGTCCTGAGCACACCGCCGGCTGCCTGGCGCCTGCAGGCCGTCGCCGCAGCCTGTGGATGGCCCTGCTGCAGGAGGTGGCCCGCGCCAATCCCCGCGGCTTGTCCCAGCGGGTGCTGCACACCAACGGCGACGCCTGAGGCCAGCGCTGAGGCCCCCGGCCCTCAGCGCACCCCCAGCCACTTGTGGCCCTGCAGGCAGAGGCGCCAGGCGGGGTGGCTGCGCACAAAGGCGATCGCCAGCTCCTGGCCCTGACGGCTGTCCCAGCCGGGCTGCAGCAGCAGGGCTGGGACGGCTCCACCTGCCGTAGCGCTGGCCTGGAGGGCCTGCTCCGCCATCGCCGCGGCGAAGGCCAGATCTTCGGGCTCATGCACCACCACCTTCAGCTCGTGGCAGGCCGCCAGCATCTCTTCGGTGGGGGGGCGGTGGCGCTTGGGGGAGAGGGTGATCCAGTCGAAATGGCCACTGAGCGGATCCACGCCGCTGGTCTCCAGATGCAGGGGCATGGGCAGGGGAACTCCCGTCTGCTGTGCCTGCCCTGCCGGCAGCCCACCGTCTGCCACGTTCCCGCCTTCAGCCTCGGTGCGGCTGGCCTGCCGCAGTGCAGTGCAGAGGCCGCTGAGATCGTGATGGAGCGGCTCGCCGCCGGTGATCACCACGAAGGCGGCACCGGCGGCGGCCGCGTCGCGCGCCTCGCCCACCAGCTTGTTGAGGGGCCGCAGGGGGTGGGCGGACGCCGGCCAGGAGTGCTTGGTGT
The DNA here is from genome assembly GCA_943325005.2 of Bifidobacterium breve. Lineage (GTDB taxonomy): Bacteria > Cyanobacteriota > Cyanobacteriia > PCC-6307 > Cyanobiaceae > Cyanobium. The sequence continues at coordinate 1,022 of CALPNT020000039.1, forward strand.
CGCACCAGGGGCAGCCCACCGTGCAGCCCGCCAGACGGATGAAAAAGGCACTGCGGCCAGCGTGCAGGCCCTCGCCCTGCAGCGAGTGGAAGGTCTCCACCACCGGCAGGCCTGACGCCCTGCGCTCAGCCACCATGGTCGGCCTCCACGGGCAGCAGGTCGAGATCGAGGCCGGCAGCGAGGAACTGCTGAAAATCGCGGTCGAGACTGATCATCCGCAGCGAACCTCGGATCGCGAAGGCGGCCAGATAGGCGTCCATCCAACGCTTGGGGGCCGCCTCCTCCAACCCCGCCAGACGCCACCAGAGCGCCTCCAATCCGGCAGGCTCGTCGATCAGGTCGACCTGGGGCAGGGCCTGGAAGGCAGCGAGGGCCGTCACGGCATCCCGGTTGGTGATCGTCATGGATCGATAGGCCGTGAAGATCGCCGGAGTGGAGACCAGGCGCAGAAAACCCTGCTGGGTGGCCCGACAGAACAGAGCGGGGCTGCCGGGTGTGGCATCCAGCAGCACCGCCTGGGCCCTGAGGTGGGCTGGATGGCTCGTGAACGCCGCAGCCAGCCAGACATTGACATCAAGCAGGCAGGCCGGCACGCCGACGGTCCTCCTGCATCAGACACTCCTGCTCCAGCAGTAAGGCCGTGGCCAGATCCAGCGTGGGGAGGCTGCCGGTGGCCAGGGGCCGGAAGACAGGAAATCCCTTCGCATCAAGCGTGACCACCTCGCTGCCGCAGGGGTTGTCGGTGGATGGGCCGCCGTGGAGTCCCAGACGAATGAACTCCGCGACCAGATCTTTGAGGGTGCAGCCTTGCTGCAGGGCACGCAGCTTGGCCTGGTGCACCAGATGGTCGGGAAGATCGAGCGTGGTCTTCATGGCAGCGAAACGGCCCATCCCACCCTAGCGGCAAGCCAGCAAGCTGGTTTCCTGGCTAAGGCGTGCTGGGCTCGGTCAGGGGTTTCTCCCGATCAGGCGATCGCTGCCCTCGGGCCCCGGCCAGCTCCTGTTCCAGCTCCGTCAGCGGACGCTGCGGCCGGCATGCGTTCCAACAGGACTAAGCTAAGACTTAGTTCAAAGAGGCCGGCGATGGAGACCGTGAACATCCACCAGGCCAAGACCCAGCTCTCCCAGCTGCTGCATGGGGTGGAGCAGGGAGAGGAGGTGGTGATTGCCCGGGCCGGCGTACCGATTGCGCGGCTGGTGGGCTGGAAGGCTCCTGTCCAGCCGGTGGCAGTGCCCGGTGCGATGCGCGGCCGAATCCAGCTCAGTGATGACTTCGATGCACCGCTGGCTGATCTGTTCGAGGCCCTGCGGTGACGAGATTCCTGCTCGACACCCATTTGGTGCTCTGGTGGCTGAGTGGCGATCCGCGGCTGCCTGAACCTGTTGTGGAGCGCGTGCAGGCACCGGAGGCTGAGGTGTTCGTGAGCCAGGCTTCGCTGTGGGAGATGGCGATCAAGGTGTCGCTCGGCCGATTGCACGTGGACCTGCCGGAGCTGGAGCGCCAGGTGCCGCTGCAGGGCTTCCGCTGGCTGCCGATTCGCAACAGCCAGCTGCTGGCGGTGGCAGAGCTGGAGACCGATGGAGAGCATCGCGATCCATTTGATCGGCTGCTGGTGTGCCAGAGCAGGACCGAACCGATGCTGCTGCTGACGGCTGACCGACAGCTGCGGCGCTACGGCACCACCGTGAACCTGGTGGGATAAAAAGCACGCCATGCAGCCATCCAGGTCGGCAAGCCGCCCAGGCCTGCCCGACCGTTGCGAGGCTCAGACCTGCAGCGGCACCCCATCGGCCGGGACCTGCCGGTCCTGAGCGACGCCCTCGCGCTGCTGCTGCGCCGCCTCGATCAGCCCCCGGAACAAAGGATGGGGCTTGCCCGGCCGCGACAGAAATTCCGGATGGAACTGGCAGGCGGTGAAGAACGGATGACTCTTGAGCTCAATCAGTTCCACCAGGCGCCCGTCCGGGGAGGTGCCGCTGATCTCGTAGCCCGATTCCAGAAACAGGTTGCGGTAGGCGTTGTTGAACTCATAGCGATGGCGATGGCGCTCATAGACCACCGCTTCGCCATAGAGCCGCTGGGCCATGGTGCCCGGAGCCAGGCGACAGGGGTAGACGCCCAGTCGCATCGTGCCACCCAGATCCACCACGTCCTGCTGTTCGGGCAACAGGTGGATCACCGGGTGGGGGCTGGCCGCATCCAGCTCGGCACTGGTGGCCCCCTCCAGGCCCGCCTGGTTGCGAGCCCACTCGATCACGGCGCACTGCATGCCCAGGCAGAGGCCGAGGAACGGCACCCGCTGCTCCCGCGCCCAGCGGATCGCCGCCACCTTGCCGTCAACCCCGCGATTGCCGAAACCGCCGGGCACCACCACCGCATCCATGCCCCGCAGCAGGGCATCAGCCCCCTGGGTTTCGATCTGCTCGGCGCAGACCCAGTGCAGATCCAGGGAGGCATCGCGATCCAGACAGGCATGGCGGAGGGCCTCGACCACCGAGAGGTAGGCGTCATTGAGCTGCACGTATTTGCCCACCAGGGCCACCTTCACCGCCGGGCCTGGGTTGCGCAACTTGCGCACCAGCTCACCCCAGCGGGCCATGTCGCTGGGGTGATCGGTGAGATCGAGCACATCCAGCACCTGACGGCACAACCCCTCCTGCTCCATCGCCAGGGGCACGGCGTAGATGCTGTCGGCATCGAGCGACTGAATCACGGCGTCGGCACGGACACCGCAGAAGCCGCCGATTTTGGCCTTGAGATCGGTGGAGATGGGCCGGTCACTGCGGCAGACGAGCACATCGGGCTGGATGCCGATCGAGCGCAGCTCCTTGACAGAATGCTGAGTGGGTTTGGTCTTGAGTTCACCTGAGGTGCCGATGTAGGGCAGCAGGGTGACATGCACATAAGCCAGATCGTGGCGGCCCACCTCGACGCGGAATTCGCGGATCGCCTCCAGGAAAGGCAGCGATTCAATATCACCGACAGTGCCACCGATCTCACCGATCACCACATCGACGCCACTGTTGGCGGCCACCCGATGAATGCGCTCACGGATCTCACCGGTGATATGGGGAATCACCTGCACGGTGCCGCCGTTGTAATCACCGCGCCGTTCCTTGTTGATCACCGATTGGTAGATCGAACCCGTGGTCACGCTGTTCAGGCGTGACATGGGGGTGTCGGTGAAGCGCTCGTAGTGGCCGAGATCCAGATCGGTTTCAGCGCCGTCGTCGGTGACGAACACCTCACCGTGCTGGTACGGGCTCATCGTGCCCGGGTCCACATTGAGGTAGGGATCCAGCTTGAGGATCGAAACGCTGTAGCCGCGGCTCTTGAGCAGTCGCCCGAGGCTGGCCGCAACGATCCCCTTGCCGATGCTGGAGACCACCCCGCCAGTCACAAAGACGAATTTGGCCATGGCTCTGCGGCGATTCCTCATTCTGACATGGGGGTCTCAGATGGAGCCTGGCCGGCATGGGCTCCCTGGCCTGGCTGGTGTCAGCGCAGCCAGCAAAAAACGATGACCAGACTCATCAACCATGGCCATGAATGGCCACAGGACGCATCGACAACGAGCCTTGCATCGAGGGCCGATGTACAACCAACCCCTGCAGTCCTGGCGTCGCTGACAGCAACTGACCCGGCGCCAGCCTCAGCGACGCCGATGCGCCAGCCAGCGCTCCCGGCCCAGGCCCAGCAGGGCAATGGTGAAGCCACCCCATTCCAGGGTCCAGAGGAAGGTGGCCATGGTTGCGCTGCGCTGGGCGGACCCTAGGCGGCCGCAGGTTCGAACAACAGCAGACAGCTGACATGCCACTGGCCGCCATGGAAGCGCTGGCAACAGGAGCGACAGGCCAGGCCCTGACGGCGACGCCGGTAGGGGGAACTCTGGCCGCAGCGAGGGCAGCGGGCGATCCAGCGGGCCGCCGCCACCGGTACGGGATAACGATGGCGCAGGCTCACCTCAAACCCCGTCTGCTGGCCATTGATCGCGGCCATGCGGGCCCGGAAGTGGGGGCCATGCACCTCCCGCAGGCCCAGCACCCGATCCACCCAGGCGTGGATCATCTCGTGGCAGAGGGTGCTGAGCAACGCCTGCTGCGGCAGGGGCGCCAGCAGGGGCCGGGAGAGCACGATCTCGCAGAGATCGCGGCCATCACGGTGCCGCCCCCGGCGATAGAAGCCAGCCGTGCGGGTGAGGCGCCCATCACTCCAGCGCAGATCCACCAAAGGCGACCCATCCCGCACCAGGGACAGCTCGAAATGCTCGCGGTTGAGCCGGTGGAACAGGGGCAGCAGGGGTTCCAGGGGCACCGGGGTGGAGCTGGGGCGGCGCGGCCCGTGAGCACAGAGGATCCCATCATGGCGGCCCCCTCACCGATCGGGGCGAGGCGCCGGACCCCCAGTCGGTCAGACTCTGGGCACAGACAACGCTGCACGCACCATGGACGTGGGACTGGTTCGGGACATCGGCTCGAAGGCCCTGCTGGCCGGAGCTGGTGCCCTGCTCCTCTACTGGACGGTCTCGGCGGTGAAGCTGGTGCTGAGCGCCCGCGGCATCAACCCGCTGATCAAGCAGTTCTTCACCCAGGTGGCCTCCGGCCAGATCGACGGTGCCTATCTGCTCACCACCAAGAACTACCGCTCCCACGTCAACCGCCAACAGTTCATCCGTTTCCTGGCGGGCCTGCAGCTCAACAAGTACCGCAATCTCAAATCCGGTCGGCCGCGCCTGCAGGAACAACAGGTGATCCTCACCGTCAAGCTCAAAACCGACGGCAAGGAGGAACTACCCCTCGACTTCACCTTCAGCAAAGTGGACGAGGCCTGGCGGATCGACCGCATCCAGAAACCCAACGCCGCCTGAGGCGATGGTTCGTGATTCCGCCAACGGCAGTGCCGCCGAGCAGGCCAGTTCCGCCGAGCCGGAACGCGCCGCCGAACTGCGGCACCTGCTCAACCGCGCCGCCCACGCCTATTACGTGCTCGACGCGCCCGTCATGGAGGACGCGGTCTACGACCGCCTCTACCGGGAGCTGCTGGAGCTGGAGAGCGCCCATCCGGAGCTGCTGAGCCTCGACAGCCCCAGCCAGCGGGTGGGGGGCCGCCCGGCCGCAGGCTTCAGCAGCGTCCGCCATCGCATCAGCCTGCTCAGCCTCGACAACGCCTTCTCGATGGCGGAGCTGGAGGCCTGGTATGGGCGCCTGCTGAAAGTGCTGGACCGCACCCCGGCTCCGGAGCAGCCAGCTCCCGCCCTGGCAATGGTGTGCGAACTCAAGATCGACGGCAATGCGCTCGCCCTCAGCTATGAGCGGGGTGTGCTGGTGCGGGCGGCCACCCGCGGCGACGGCGAACAAGGTGAAGAGATCACCGCCAACGTGCGCACGATCGCCAGCGTGCCCCTGCGCCTGGCGCTCCAGGATCCGCCCGCCTGGGTGGAGGTGCGCGGTGAGGCCCTGATCCCCGATGCCACCTTCGCCGCCATCAATGCTGAACGGCAGGCCCGCGGCGAAGCCCTGTTCGCCAACCCCCGCAACGCCTGCGCCGGCACCTTGCGCCAACTCGACCCCAAGGTGGTGGCGGCCCGCCAGCTCGACTTCTTCGCCTACACGCTGCATCTACCCCCGGACTGGACAGCCGTCGGCGACGACCCCGCCGCCCCCAGCAGTCAATGGCAGACGCTGCAGTGGCTGGCGGCGATCGGTTTTCGCGTCAACCCGATGGCAACCCTCTGCCCCGACCTGCCGGCCGTTGAAACCTTTTTTGCGGACTGGCAGGAGCGACGCAAGGGCCTCGACTACGCCACTGACGGCGTGGTGGTGAAACTCGACGATCTGCGCCTGCAGGACGAGGCTGGCTTCACCCAGAAAGCCCCCCGCTGGGCGATCGCCCTCAAGTACGCCGCTGAGGAGGCCCCCAGCCGCCTGCTGCGTCTGGTGATGCAGGTGGGACGCACGGGGGTGGTGACACCGGTGGCGGAGTTCGAGCCGGTACCCCTGGCGGGCACCAGCGTCAGTCGCGCCACCCTGCACAACGCCGATCGACTGGCCGAACTCGACCTGCATGGCGGCGACACGATCGTGGTGCGCAAGGCCGGCGAAATCATTCCCGAGGTGGTGCGGGTGCTGACCGAACTGAGACCAGCAACGGCCGAGCGCCTGCAGCTGCCCGAGGACTGCCCGGAATGCGGCTCCCGACTCGTGCGAGAGGAGGGGGAAGCGGCCACCCGCTGCGTCAACAGCAGCTGCCCGGCGATTTTGCGGGGCTCCCTGCGCCACTGGGTCAGCAAGGGGGCCATGGATGTGGATGGACTCGGCAGCAAGCTGATCGAACTGCTGGTGGATCGGGGCCTGGTGCGCCGCATCCCGGACCTTTACCGGCTGGATGGCGCCCTGCTGGCCAGCCTCGATCGGCTCGGAGAGAAATCAGCCGCCAATCTGCTCGCGGCGCTGCAGGCCTCCCGGGCCCAGCCCTGGCATCGCCAGCTCTACGGTCTCGGCATCCACCACGTGGGCGAGGTGAGTGCCAAGGCGCTGGCCAAGGCCTTCGCCAGCGCCGCCCAGCTGGCCACAGCCGCCGTCAAGACACCGGAGACGATCACGGCAATCCATGGCATCGGTGGCGAAATCGCCCAGAGCCTGCAGCAGTGGTTCAGCACCGTCGCCAACCAGGAGCTGGTCAGCGACCTGGAGCGGCTCGGCTTCGCCCTGGCTAACGCGCCGGCAGACCCTACCGCCAGCGGTGAGCCGAGCAGCGACCATCTCAGCGGCCAGAGCTTCGTGCTCACCGGCACCCTACCGTCCTTGAGCCGCAGCCAGGCCCAGGCCCTGATTGAAGCGGCCGGCGGCAAAGTGAGCGGCTCAGTCAGCAAGAAGACCAGCTATGTGGTGGCCGGCGCCGAAGCCGGTAGCAAGCTCACCAAGGCCGAGAGCCTGGGAGTGGCGGTGCTGGACGAGGCGGCCCTGCGCCTGCTGCTGAAGACGGATTGAGCCGCGCCCATTGGAGCGCTGCAGCAACCAAGCGATTGACACCAACAAACCCGGCGAGCCAGAGCCTGGAATGCAAGACAAGCGCCCAACAGAAGGCGAACTCAGGCGAGCAGGCTGATTCCCTCTCGATACGTTTCTTTCATGTTGTGATTGTAGCTGACACTACCCTTGTTGAGCGTAAAAGAGCGGTGCTCACCAGTATGCACATAGGCAGCCCTGCAACTCTCTTCATCGCTTAAATTTTCGCCTGGCCTATAATCTAGGCCTTTAGTTGCACCATACATATCATTGAACTGGCGATAGCCATCCTGCCGCAACGCGACTACTTTTTCATTATTACTTTCGTTCATGTCCGAGCCAAAGAGATTGGCAGTGGGAGGAGGCACCGCGGTGACAGCATCTTCGGTATTAAAATATCGGACTAAATCCACCTCATCAAACCAGGAGCAGAAATCTCGGTTGCCTACGCGGGGAGCACCAAAAGTACATATCGACAGGATATCTTTGTATGTTTCATAGTCATGGGTAAGCAGGTTGAATCCTGAGAGCATGGCGAGCGCCCCACCCAGGCTATGGCCGGCAATGAATAGACGATAACCTTTTCGATGCCAGTCGGCATTGATAATAGCCTTGCCAATATAATCCTTAATGCTGCCAGCGCGTTCTGGATCATTCGGCGCACCGTAGAAGTCGCCGGTTGGGGCGCCCACGTTACCGAGGTGGACGGCCGACTGGTCTTTGTGGGTGGCACTGAATATTCGGCTGAACCCAGCATGAACCTTGCCAAGATTTGCTGCCCCATCAATCGACGATTTGGGCACAATGATCAGATTATTCCTCCATTCACTCGACGTGATCGTTCCTCGAAGAATAATGAATACCTCACGCGCCAACTCATTGACGGCCACGAAGCCAAAGGGCAAGGTTCGATGCCTGAAGGCATGGGCAATTCCCATCTGCTCGGTCGACCATATCCAGGTTGCAATTTTGTACTGCTGTGACGCACAATGCGCAGGATTCTCATCATCAAAGCCTGGGCTATCACAACACAAAACAGAGTCCGGGAAAAGCCCTGGCGGCTCCTTGCCGTACTCCGACATCGCTTCAACAAACTTTTGATTTCTATTATAAGCAATCAGAACAAGATTGGCCAGCTCCATGGCCTTTGCAGGCGTAATACGCGAAACATGACACACTGGCTCCCGGCCCGCACTTGCTGAACTCATGATTTGAGACTCGCGACAGAATCAGTGCCAAACGAATGCAATATTCGCTGACCTTTGTCCACTACCTAGCCGCAACTGAGCCATGATGAGGGCCTATGCCGCACTCTTACCTCTGATTCGCAGCCGGACCACTGCGAGGGGCCGACCAGTCCAACCAGGCTGGCCACGACCCGATCAAGCAGAGACCCAGTTCAACAGCGGTGGCATCAGCCCCAGGCCCTTCCTAAGCTGGTGGCCATGGAGCAGCCCCCCATCCACCGCTGGATCAAGACCGAGTGCGGCCGGGCCATGTACGCCGAACTGGCGACCCGGCCCGGCCTGCCGGCCCGCCTGCGGCTTGCCTGGTTTGTGCTGATTGCCGCGCTGCGCGACTGGCGTTTGCCATGAAAAAGGGCCCCGTTCAGGGGCCCTGGGATGGGAAGCAGGCGGAATAGCCCAGCTCGACTCAGAGCAGATCCTGGTTCTGAATCAGGTTGAGCTGACCGCCCTGCACCAGATAGCCATTGCCGGCGAGGTTGCCGTTGGTGAGGTTGTGGGCCTGCACATCAGCCAGGAACATACTGCCAGCCACTTCGCCGTAGATGTGCGACACATCGATGATGCCGGAGGATTCCCAGTTGCCGTAATCAGCCGGGTTGGGATCCGACTGGCCGTAGCCCGTGGGAACCGCGGTGCGATCGACCTGCACCCAGCGCTCGATCACAGCCTGACCGGTGACGGGGTCCTTGGCACTGGCACTCACCTTGAAGATCGAGGCCTCCTGCTGGGCGAAGTAAGCCGAAGACACGGAACGATCTTCCTGCGCGTAGATGGAGCCATCCTTTGACCAGGTGAGATTGTCCGGGTTGCGGATGATCGTGGCACCAAAAGCGCCTTGCTCGGCGGTGTCGATCACACCATTGTTATTGCCATTGACCGCATCCCAGGCGGTGATCTGGCGATCGCCGTCGTACATCACCTTCAGGCCAGTGGCGTTGCTGGAGCTGATCAAACCATTGCCATTGAAGGCATCGCCGAGGTCGAGAGTGATCAGGTTGCCGAACGTGTCGGCACCACCAAAGGCCGAATTACCCGTGGTTGCAAACACCACCTGCTGGCCATTGAGCGGATTGATGTTGGCATCCTCCAGGCGGCTCAGCTGCAGGGCACCGAGGGCGTTGGCGTTAGCCCGCAGCGTGGCCTCATTCCAACCGGCCACCTCGGTGCCGCTACCCACCAGCAGCCAGCGGCCGGCGGCCGTCGTGCCGAGGGCCAAGGCATTGAGATCCGCGGAGTCGGGCACCCCCGCCGTGCCGGCGCCGGTGCCGATGCTGGCACCCGTGGGCGCCCAGGTGTAGAGGTTGCCCTGATCAGCCGCTAGGCCGTTGCGCTCCAGAAAATCGGCGCCCCTTGAATCCAACTTCTCACCCACCCAGAGGTAGATCGGAGCCGTGTTGTCGTCCATCAGCAGCACGCCAACGGTGTTGCGACTGCCTGTATCGACCTGGATGGCTGTCTCCCAACCGCCGCGGCCGAGACCTGCCAGGGTATACATGACATCGGTTTTGGTGTCGAGGGCGTAGAAGAGGCCCTCATCTGCTTCCTCACCAGTGAGATAGAGCGAATCGGCAAAACCACGGCTGTCGCCGAACTGGTTGGCCGCTTCGAAGCTACCGGAACAGAAGCGATTGAAGCCACCGTTGATCTGGGCGGCATTGGTGACCCGATTACCATTGGCATCGACGATAGCTCGATAGGCAATACCACCGGCAATCACAGTCGACTGGTAGCCATTGCTGGCATCATTATCGAGATCCTTGTCGACGATGAACTTGCTGATACGGGCACCGGTCAGCGCCACACCATCCACGAGGTAGGGCATACCAACCGTGGAACCCAGCTCACCGTTGGCCAACACGGCGTAGGTGCCATCACCGTTGTCGTAGGCGCCCAAGCCATCGAAGATTCCCACCGGCGCAAAAACGCTGTCGCCGGGCTTCAGGCCGTTGGTGAACTCACCGTTGGTGATCAGGTTGGTGAGCGTGAGCTCAGGGCCACCGGCCACGTCCTTGAGCATCGTGGGCGCGAAGGTACCGGCGCCGGCCACTGGGGACGCGGCGATCATGGCCTCCAGATCGATGAAATTCAGGGTGTTCGATACCTCGTTCGACACCACCAACAAATCGCGCTTGGTGGGGCTGTCCTCGGCATCGATCACCAGCAAGCCCTCGGGCGACACATTGCCGGAGAGCACCATGCTGGTCACGAAGCGGGCTTCCGCTGGCTTGGTGATGTCGAACACCGCCAGCATCGAGCTGGTGGTGCGCTCCATGCTGACGATCGCGTAGGTGCGGTCGTTCAGCTTCTTGACCACCACCCCTTCGGGCTCCACACCCTTGTCGTCGCTGCGGCCGTCGTCGTAGACGCCGGCGGCGATGGCGATGGTCTGCAAGCTGTTGCCGCTATCCCACACAAGGGCGCCCGTCTTGGCATCGAAGATGCTGACGCTGCGGCTGCCGAAGGTGGTGATGCGGTCCGGGCTGCCGACCGTGGCGTCGTCGGTGAGGCGCTTGACGCGGTTGGCGTTGCCACTGCCTCGGGCTTCATCAACATAGGTGCCGTAGTCACGACCATCGCCCTCGTTGGCGGTGATGAAGTACTCCTTGCCCTTGGTGCTGAAAGCGGCGATGCCGTCAGCCATGCGCAGGCCCTCGTAGGCCTGACCCAGGAGGGGCTTGATCAGGCTGGTGGTGCCAGTGGCGTTGTCCCGATCAGTCAGATCAACCGGCAGGGTCTTGTAATCAACCGTGCCCAAGCCGAAGATCTTCTCGATCGTGTTGGTCTTGAGGTTGACCTTGGCGACGCCGTTGTTCTCCTGCAAGGTCACGTAGGCGTAGTCTCCGTCGATCGAGACGTACTCCGGCTCAATGTCGTTGGCCTGGGTGGTACCGGCCGGCCCGGAGATGCGGAGCCCTGACGGCAGAGTGAGTCCGGCGAAGCCCAGATCGGTATACGTGAATCTCTCCTTGCCCTCCTTGCCCTTGATATCGATGATGCCGATGCTGCCGGGGCGATCGATCGCGTAATCCTTGATCGGCTCGCCCTCGTTGGCGATCACCAGCTTCCGGCCGTCCTCATCGAAGGCGATGCTGTCGGGCAGGTAACCCACCTCCACGTCCTTCACCACCGTGAGGCTACCGGTTTTGTCGATCCGGTAGAAGCGCACCAGCCCCTTGCCGGCATTGGTGGCGTAGTCAATGGGGGAGAGGGCAACGGCCACCAGGTCGTCGTACGTGGCCACCGACTGACTGTTGTAAGCCCCGAAGGAGATCCGCTTGGGCGCAGCCGGCGCCGAAGGATTGGTGGCGTCAGTCACCTGCAGGGTGCTGCCACCGCCGGAGGAGAGGATGAACAATTTGCCGCCCAGCTTCACGTAGGCGGAGATCTCCGTCTGGAACTGCTCGGTGGGGGCGGCGCCGGGGGCGGCAGGCGTCAGCGAGAGGTCAGCGCTGGCCAGCAGGGGGTTAGCCGGTGCCGCAGGCTTGGCGCGCTCATCTCGGTCGTCGTCACGGTCACGGCCGCCGTCACCACTGGCAAGCAGAGATAGAGGTGAACCGACCTTGCTGGAGGTGGAGATTCCGGACTGAATCCGTGGAATCTCCTGAATCGAGGACGAAGTCAGAACCTTGTCAACCAGCAGGCCGAAAACAGTCCTGGTGCGAGTGGTGGGTGCCATGTCAACAAGCGAATATTGCTCCGGCTCACCCTGGGCTCCAGCCCAGCCGAGTTGATTATGAGTTGATTATGAGTTCGTTATCTCGAGGCCAAGAGCACAGCTCCCTGTCTCCCGCACGACGGAGGTGCTGTGATCACGAACACAACGCCTCCGTCGACAGCCGAAACCTGGCCGAGGCTTCTTTCTGCCTGCGCTTGTCTCCCCGCCGCACCCGGGAGCTGCCCCACGGCGCGGCAGCCCATCGATGGAGCTCAGCGAAACCCAGACGGCCCGTCAGCCCTGGGCCTCAGTCCTCGGCTTCCACCTGGGCCAGCGCCCGCTGCGCCGCCCGGCCCACCAGCCACACCGAGGCCACCGTGGCCACCAGACCGAGCAGGCGCAGGGCCCAGGTACCTGGATCAGCCGCTCCGGTGAGCACCTCCTGAAAGCGGGCCACATCGCCAGCCAGGGCTCCCAGGCCGCAGAACAGCACCGTGCCCGGCAGGATGCCCAGCAGCCCGATCGAGTAGTCGCGCAGGCTCACCTCGCTGAGGCCGTAGGCGAGGTTGAGCAGGCTGAAGGGAAACGCCGGCGACAGCCGGGTGAGCAGCACCAGCCGCAGGCCCTCGCGGCTAACGGCCTGCTCCACCTGCTGCAGCTTCGGCGTGGCCGCCAGGCGCCGGCGGGCCCAGGTTCGCAGCCAGCCCCGACCCAGCAGAAAGACGATCTCAGCCCCGAGGCAGGCCCCCACAAACACGATCACGCTGCCCCACCAGGTGCCGTAGAGAGCCCCGGCCAGCATCGAGGCCCAGACCCCCGGCAGCAGCAGGGTGACCCAGAGGGCATAGAGCGGCACGAACGCCAGGGCCCCGAGGGGGGAGCGCAAGGCGGGCAACAGCTGATCCAGCAGGGCGGATCCATCCATCAACGAACCGTAGCGATAGGCAGATCAAGCCCGGCGCCCTATAACCAGCCGAGGCGAGGAGCCATCGAGCGATGACCATGCCCAAACCCACCGGTCGCAAGAGCGGCACAGGACCCTGGCCGCTGATTGCAGGCCTGCTGGCCCTGGTGCTGCTGGCCGGCCTAGGCACACGCCTGTGGCAGCAACGCCAGCAGCAGCTGGCGGCGCAGAAGGCCGTGCCACTGCTGCCCCGCCAGGTGTCCGCCCTGGGCCGGATCGAACCGCTCGACGGCATCAGCAAGGTGTCGGTGCCGAGCTCCCTCAGCAACGACCGGGTGCGGGAGATCCTGGTGAAGGACGGCCAGGAGGTGCGCAAGGGCCAGCCCCTGGCCGTGCTCGAAAGCCTCGACACGCTCGAGAGCAGCGTGCGCAAATCCGAGGCCTCAATCCGGGTGGCCCAGAGCAAGCTGGCCGCCCAAGACAGCGTCATCGCCCGCTACAAAGCTGATCTGGGCCAGGCCAGCGCCGAGGCGCGACGGGCCGAACAGCTGTTCGCAGCCGGGGCCACCAGCGCCAATCGGGTCGAGAAGCTGCAGGCCGACGAAAGCAGTGCCAAAGCCCAGCTGGCCGAAGCAATCGCCACCAAAGGCACCCTGGTGGAGGAACTGCGCGAAAGCCGGGCCGCGTTGAACAAGGACCAGGCCGAGCGGGCCAAGGCCACGGTGCTGGCCCCCTTTGCCGGCACCGTGTTCAAGGTGCATGCCCACCCGGGCGACAAGGTTGGCGACGATGGCCTGCTGGAGATGGGCGACAGCAGCCGCATGGGCGTGATTGCCGAGGTGTATCAGAGCGATCGACCGATGATCGCCCTGGGCCAGAAGGTCACCATCAGCGCTGATGGTTTCAAGGGCCGCCAGGTGCAGGGCCAGGTGGTGGAGATCGCCCGCGAAGTGAGCCGCCAGACCGTGTTCAGCGGCCAGTCCGGCGAGAACCTCGACCGACGCGTGCTGGAGGTGAAGATCGGCCTGCCACAGGAGGCCCTGCCGATCGCCAGCCACCTCAACTACCTGCAGGTGAATGTGGTGTTCGCGCCGTTGAGCGCGGCCCAGAAGGCCAGCAAGCAGGCCACCCTGGACGCGGCTGGGAGCGGCCGATGAAGCTGCTCACCGCCCTGCGCCGCACTCCCCTGGCCTGGCGGCAGACGAGCCATCGGCCGATGCGCCTGCTCGCCGCCATCGCCGGTGTGAGCTTCGCCAATGTGCTGGTGTTCTTTCAGCTGGGGCTGGCCAGCGGTCTGTATGCCAGTCAGAAGCGGCCGCTGGAGCGGCTCAATGGCGAGCTGGTGATGGTGAGCCGCCGCTACACCAACCTGGGCGAACCGCTCAACCTGCCCCGCAGCCGCCTGATCCAGGCCCTGGGAGTGCAGGGGGTGAAGGCGGTGACACCGCTGTACATCGGCAAGACCGACTGGCTCAACCGCGACAGCCGTGAAAAAAAGCAGGCGCTGATCTTCGGGCTGTCACCGGAGAACCCAGCCCTGCGCATCCCCGAACTGGCCACGGATGCCAGCAAGTTGCTGCGTCCCGATGGCCTCTTCTTCGACACCCTTTCCAAGCAGGCGGCCGGTCCGGTGGGCCAGGTGGTGGCCAGAGACGGCCTCTACGAGACGGAACTGCGCGGCAAACGGGCGGTGGTGAATGGGTTGTTCAGGATGGGGCTCACCTTCGCCGCCGACATCAACCTGCTCACCTCGGCCAGCAACTTCAAAACCTGGTTCCCCGATCAGAGCAGCGACGACATCCAGCTCGGCGTGATCCAGCTGGAACCCGGCGTCAGCGCCCAGCAGGTGCAGGCCACCCTGCACAACTTTCTCGATCCCTCGGTGAAGGTGCTCACGCTCAAGCAACTGGAAGCGGTGGAGGTGGATCACTGGCGCAACAACACCTCCTTCGGACTGATCTTCAACCTGGGGGTGCTGGTGGGCCTGGTGGTGGGCGCGATCATCGTCTACCAGATTCTCTATTCCGACGTGAGTGATCACCTGCCGGAGTACGCCACGATGAAGGCGATGGGCTACAGCGATGGCTTCGTGGTTGGCATCATCGTGCAGGAATCGGTGCTGCTGGCTGCCCTGGCCTTTGCTCCCAGCCTGCTGCTGGCGATGGGGCTCTACGCCATCCTGGCCAGCTCCACGTCGCTGATGATCGTCATGACCGTGCAGCGGGCCCTGGCGGTGTTCGCCCTCACCCTGGTGATGTCCGCCGGTTCGGGCTGGCTGGCCACCGGCAAGCTGCGGCGGCTCGATCCCGCCGATATCTTCTAATGCCACCCCTGGAGAGTGCAGGCGGGCCGGCCGACAGCGGCCCCGACGGCGCCAACCGAGCTGGCCATAGCGGGCGCGAAATACGCATCGAGGTGCATCAGCTCGACCACTGGTTCGGCACAGGGGAGACGGCCAAGCAGGTGCTCTGTGACATCAACCTGACCGTGCAGGCCGGCGAGATCGTGATTCTCACCGGCCCCTCCGGCTCCGGCAAGACCACCCTGCTGACCATGCTCGGCGGCCTGAGGGCAGCCCAGAGCGGCAGCCTCCAGGTGCTGGGGGAAGAACTGCTCCATGCCGACAACAGCTGCCTCACCCGGCTGCGGCGCCAGGCGGGCTTCATTTTCCAGGCCCACAATCTGCTGCCCTATCTCACCGCCCTGGAGAACGTGCGCTTCGGCCTGGAGGTCACGCCTGCCTGGCTGGAGCAGGGCCGGGCGGCAATGAATGACTGCGCCGCCGCCATGCTCGGCCAGGTGGGGCTGGCGGAACGGCTGGACTACTACCCCGAAAAGCTCTCCGGCGGTCAGAAGCAGCGGGTGGCGATCGCCCGGGCCCTGGCCCCCAGCCCCAGATTGCTGCTGGCCGATGAGCCCACCGCCGCTCTGGACAAGAGCTCCGGCCGCGACGTGGTGGATCTGTTCCGGCAACTGGCCGACCACAGCGGCGCCGCCATCGTGATGGTCACCCACGACAACAAGATCCTCGACATCGCCGATCGGATCGTCAACCTTGAAGGCGGCCAACTGGTGGACAACTGAGCATTCGCCATGACCAAGGCACGCCTGAACCGGGAGCACGGCAAGACAAGACAAACAGCCAAGGGGCGCAGCAAGGCCCACCTCCTCTCCCCGGGCACCGCCGTGTTCATCGGCGAGCGCAAGCGCAGCGAAGCCGAGATCCACCTGTTCGTCTATGACGCCACCACGCTGCAGGAGGCGCAGGATGTAGGCCAGGCCGAATGGCGGCAGGCACGGGATGGCCCCGGCGTGGCCTGGGTCAATGTCAGCGGTGTGCATGACGTGGAGCTGATCGAACGGCTGGGCCAGGATTTCGGCCTGCATCCGCTGACCACCGAAGACATCGCCAACACCTCGCAACGACCCAAATGGGAGGAGTTTCCGGACTACGCCTTCATCGCCCTGAAGATGATCGAATGCAGCCCCGGCGACTCGCACGTGAAGGTGGAGCACGTCAGCCTGATCCTGGGCAGCCATTACGTGATCTCCTTCCTCGAGGATGCCGGTGATGTGTTCGAAAGCGTTCGCCAACGCCTGCGCCGGGGCGCCGGTCGCATCCGCAGCAAGCAGGCCGACTACCTGGCCTTCTGCCTGATGGATGCCGCCATCGACCACTATTTCCTCACGGTCGAACGCATCGGCGACCTGGTGGAGCAGTTGGACGAAGATCTGCTCAGCAATCCCCGCCACGAAGACGTCACCAAACTGCACCACTTCAAACGGGATCTACTCAGCCTAAGGCGTGCGATCTGGCCCTTAAGGGAAGTACTGGCCTCGATCAGCCGCAGTGAATCACCGCTGCTGCAGAAAGAGAACCAGCTGTACTGGCGCGATCTCTACGACCACAGCGTGCAGGTGATCGACATGGTCGAAACCGCCCGCGACACCCTCGCCAGCATGCACGACACCTTTCTCTCGAGCCTCAGCAACCGCATGAATGAGGTCATGAAGATCCTCACAATCATCTCAACGATCTTCATCCCGCTCACCTTCATCGCCGGTGTCTATGGCATGAACTTCAAGAACATGCCTGAACTGGAGTGGAAAGAAGGTTACTTTCTGGTCCTGGGCATGATGCTGAGCATCGGGATCAGCCTGGTCATCTACTTCCGGCGGCGACACTGGATCTAAACCGGGCATGGCATGACCAAGGCCCGCGGCGGGCCGGAACCATGGGCCTGGCCAAAGCCAGCGGCGCCCCTTACCGTGGCCGTCGAGCGCCCTGGAGACGAGTCCCATCGCCCCCCGCGTCAGCACCGGCAACAGACAAACGAGCCCCCAGGGCAGCCCTGAAGACCAGCTCATCGAGAAGCTGCGTCGCATCGAGGCTCTGCACGCCCGGGCCGGCAGCGACGGCGAAAAAGTGGCCGCCCAGCGGGCCCGCCAGCGCATCCAGGCCCGCCTGAAGCAACTGGCGAGCGAGGAGCCACCGACCGAGTTCCGCTTCTCGCTCTCCGATCAGTGGTCGCGCCATCTGTTCGTGGCCCTGCTACGGCGCTACGAGATTTCCCCCTACCGCTACCGCGGCCAGCGGCGCACCACCGTGATGGCAAGGCTGAGCCGCAGCTTCGTCAATGACACCCTCTGGCCGGAATTCCTGGAGCTGCAGCTAACGCTCTCGGCCTACTTCGACGCCCTCACCGATCGGGTGATTGAACAGGCGCTGGAGGTGAAGGCCGGTGAGGCCGAGGAGCGGCCGGAGCCCCAAGCCTTGATGCCGGTGGATCATCAGGCGTCGTTGTTGTAACCGGCGCGAAGTTTTAATCCGGTGCGATCGGGGAAGACACCACCACCGACAGCAGCGGCTGGCCCACACAACCGGCTCCGGACCTGCGGGCTCCCTTGGGAAGACTGCACTGGCAGGCGTTCGCGGCTGTCCGAGCAGACGGAGCCGCTGTGCGGCCAGCCGCGGCTCAGCCCAGCTCCGCCAACCGCTCCCGCACCAGCTGCGCCTGGGCCTGGGCCTCAAGCAGATTCGCCTGACATTCGGCCACTACCTCGGGCGGCGCCTTACCGGCGAAGTTGGGGTTGGCCAGACGC
>CALPNT020000040.1 GCA_943325005.2 Bifidobacterium breve
CAACCCCCGCTCCGCCTCCGCAGCCAGCCGCCCCGCCCAATACTCCACCTGCTGCTGCTCCGCCGCCTCCACCATCACCCGCAGTAACGGTTCGGTGCCGCTGGCGCGCACCAGCACGCGGCCGTGGCCGGCCATCGCGGTTTCGGCTTGTTCCACCGCCAGGCGCAGGGATTCGCACTGTTGCCACTGGGTGCGTTTCTGCCGGTCCTGCACGGTCACATTCACCAGTTTCTGGGGATAGGAGCTCCAGCTGTTGTCCATCCATTCGGCCAGATCCTGGCCGCGGCTTTGCACCAGGGTGGCCACCTGCAGGGCCGTGAGCAGGCCATCGCCGCTCATGCCGTGTTCGGCGGAAAGGATGTGGCCCGACTGTTCTCCGCCCAGCCCAGCCCCCAGCTCCTGCATCGCGGCATACACGTACTGGTCTCCCACGGCCGTGCGTTCCAGCAGGCCTCCGGATTCGGTCCAGGCCCGCTCGAAGCCCAGATTCGACATCACGGTGGCGACGATGCGGTTGTCGGGCAGCGCTCCGGCCTGCTTCAGGGCTGAACCCCAGAGATAAAGAATCTGATCACCATCGACAATCCGGCCGCGGCCATCCACCGCCAGCACACGATCGGCATCGCCATCAAAGGCGAATCCCATCACTGCCTGTTGCTCCAGCACCGCCTGCTTGAGCGGCTCGAGGTGCGTGCTGCCGCAGCCTTGATTGATCCGCGCGCCATCGGGCTGGCCGTGCAGCACGGTGAGATCGGCGCCCAGCTCCCGGAACACCCTCTCGCCGCAGGCCGTGGCCGAACCCCAGCAGAGATCGAGCACCACCTTCACCCCATCGAGCCGGCGGCCCTTCGTGCTCTGCAGCAGCGAATCGCGGTAGGAATCCAGTAAGTCATGGCGCTGGTGGGCGCTGCCGTGGCCATGGAAGGCCGGTGCCTGGGCCTCACCGCGCAGCCCGGCCTCAATCGCCTGCTGCTGCTGGCGCTGCAACTTGGCACCGCAGGCGCCGAACACCTTGATGCCGTTGTCGTGGGGCGGATTGTGGCTGGCCGACACCATCAGGCCCCCGGCAGCCCCCAGGCGCCGGATCGTGCCCGGGATCGCCGGCGTGGGACACAGTCCGATCTGCCAGACCTCGCGACCGGCGGCGGTGAGGCCAGCCGTGAGCGCCGCCACCAGCATCGGCCCGCTGCTGCGCGAATCTGTGCCGATCAGCACCGGAGCGTCGGCCGGCAGCACCAGGCCGCACCAGTAGCCCACCTGCAGCGCCAGGGCCGGCGTCACCTGGCTGCCGACGCGGCCGCGGATGCCATCGGTGCCGAAGCCGGCCACGGCCGCGCCGAGGCTGGCTCCGAGTGGCGAGGGGGCTTGCGGCTCGCTGCCGAGCAGGCGCTCAGCGCTGGCTTCGCTGAGTGTGGTAGGGAGATTGCTGTTGCTGCTTGCCAAGTCGCGTCCCTCGCTCATCATCCGTGCTGATCCGATGATCCTGGGCGAAGGCTACGTGGAGCGATTCCAGCGCCCTTACCTGCTGCTGCTGGCGCGCTCCCCGAGCCCACAGCTGGCGGGACGGCTGAAGGCCAGGCCATATCAATAAGAACAACAAAGAGGTGCTCGCAATCAATGGCGCGCTCTTGGCTGTTAAATTAATCGTCCAATGTTTTGGCGACCCCTCCTATGGGTAAGCGTAAATTTGTACTTCTTGGCTTTGCCCTGGCGCTTTCCGGAGCCTCACTTGTTAGTGCTCCGGCTAATGCTGGCGAACAATGCTCAACGGCAACGATAAAAGGCGACTACTTGTACGCTCAAGATGGTATTACCTTAGGAAAATCTGCCGACAAAAACCGGCCTTTTGCGCAAGCTGGGCGAGAGCGCTTTGATGGAAATGGTGGCATGTCGGGCATTTATTCTGGCAACTTTAATGGCGCCATTGTTCGCGGAAGTTACTCAGGCACCTACGCCATGAAAGCGGATTGCTCGGGGACTGTGACATTCACGGACAATCTCAAGCAGGTTTATCACTACGATATCTATGCCACCCAGGGTGGCGACGAGTTTGTGTTTGTTCAAACCGATTCTGGTTCGATCACTGCTGCCTATGAGCGGCGCAGGGCTGCCCCCTGAGCCCAGGCCTGATTCGAAGTCCGCCACGGGCGCCCCTGTCAGGGGTGTCAGCAAGGGTTGAGGTCGGCGGAATCGCCTCCTCCTTGTGCTCAAAAGCGCTTCTGCCGCAAACGAGCTTCACCTGAATCAACGACCTGAAGGCGTCACGCACTTTGTCGCCCAGGTGATCCTTCACGCCCGGCAGCAGCTGGGGTTGGCCCTCCCCCAGATTTCCTGTGACATCGGAACCTCCCAAGGCGCGATCGGCACGCAAGGACCTGCAGGCGTTCCGGGGGCAGCGCACTTCCCAGTCGAAAGCAGCGATGACGAGGCAGGCCACAGCCGCCAGGTGCGGTGGCATCACCGTGCGAACTGGATCCTTGAACTGCTGAGCAGCGGCCGGCGGGGCGGCCAGCCATTCCGACACGTCCAGCAGTTACTCACCACCTTGAAGACAGGCCCGAAAGCGTTGCTGCGCTTGGTGAGACAGCGTTGGGCCAGGGAGGGCGAATGGCCCTGGGTGCGTGACAGGAGGCTCGGCGAAGACGCCCACCGCTCCAGCGAAGGCAACGGCGTCCAGGTGCTGGCGCTACGACACACCCTGGCGTTGGACCTGCTGCGCCGCTGCCAATGAACCCGCAAACAGCGAACCGCAGACAGCGGGATCAGGCTTTCCGTCGGTCTTGGGTAGCGTCAGATTCGGCCGCCGTTGCGCCTCAGCGCCAGCGCCTGGGCCAGTACAGACAGCGCAGCAGCCCCACCAGGGCCCAGAGCAGCAGCCCGCCCACACACCAGCCCGGCAACCACAGAAATGGCGGCCAGGGCCGCAGCAGCAGCGCCAAAGCGGCCAGGACTGCCGCCAGCAGGGCGCGGCGACGCTGCTCGGCCCCCGGCATGCTGCTTAACAACGGCGGTACGGCCGGCAACCAGGCCAGCGGCCAGCGGCTCAGGCGCTGCGGCAGGAACGGCAAGGGCACCGAGACGGAGCAGGGCAGTACCCAGAATGCTCCCCGATTGTCCGGACCAGAAGCCCTTGACGCGCCTCTCCCTGCTGTTGGCCGTCTCCTGCCTCGGCACCGGCATCGCCCTGCTGGGCGGGCGGGCGCTGCTGGCCAGCCGGCCGCCGCTCACTCCAGCCACCCCGACCCCGACCCTGGAGCGCCTCAGGCGCTGGTCGCCCGATCCCTGGCAACGGCGTGAAGCCAGCCTGCTGCTGGAGCGTCAGGCTGAAGCAGCGGCGGATCCCAAGCGGCAAGCGCAACTGCTGGCCGGCCAGGGCTGGGGTCCTGACCCCCTGGCCGCGGTCGTGCTCAAGCACCAGGCGCTGACGGCCGAGGCCCTGAACCAGCCTGCCCGGGCCAACAGCCTCTGGCGGCAGCTGCTGCAGCGCTTCCCGGCCGATGCCGCCAGTGCCGATGCCCTCTATGCCCTCGGCCGCCAGAACCTGCGGCTGCGCCAGCAGCTGCTGCAGCGCTTCCCCGCCCATCCCGCCGCCCTGGCCGCCGCCGTGGAGGCCGGCCCCGGGCCAGGCGCCGCCCGGGCCGGAGCCCTGCACCTAGCCCGCTGGGGCGCCCGTTGGCCTGGGGCCCAGGCCAAGATCGAGACCAGCTGCAAACCCGACGCCCGGGAGCCCAGCCCCCGAGGGGCCAGCCCCAGCCAGCGTCGCCAGCTGGCAACCGCCCTGGCCGAGCTCGGCGATCCCCAGGCCGCCCTCGCCTGCTTGGACAAGGACGCCAATCTGCCGTCCAGAGGCCTGTCGCCCAGCGACCTGTCGCCGAGCGGTCAGATCGCCCTGGCCAGGCCCTGGCTGCAAGGAGATGGGGCCGACCAGCAGCGGGCGCTGACGCTGCTGGTGGCGCTGGTGCGCCAGTCGCCAGACAGCCCAGCGGCCGAGGAGGCCGTGCGACTGCTCAGCCAGCAGGAAGGAGCCGCCAGTGATCGGGCCCTACGCCAGTTGCCCGCTCGCTGGCGCGCCAGTGCTCCAGTGGCGGCCCACCAGGCCCTGGCGGCGGCCGGCGGCAGTGAGGCCAAAGCCAGCGGCGACAGCCGGCCTGGCCTGCAGGTGCTGCGCCGCTGGCCGGATGATCCCGCCAGCTGGGACCTGCAATGGGACCTCAGCCGCCGCCAGCTGCTGACCGGCCAATGGAACGCAGCGCAGACCCTGCTGCAGGCCATTCCCGCCGAACGGCTGCCGCCCCCGCTGGCCGCCCGGCAGCGCTTCTGGCTGGGCTATACCCAGCGCCAGCTCGGCCAGCACTCCGCCGCCACAGCCATCTGGCAGGAGCTGCGGCGACGCAATCCCGGCGGTTACTACGGCTGGCGCGCGGCGCTGCGCCTGGGAGAAGGCGATCTGCAACGGGACGCCAGCGGTGATCGGGCCACACCGCGCCAGGAGAACAACTGGCAGCCCCTGGCCAGCGGCGAGACCGGCCTCGATCGGCTCTGGCGCCTGGATCAACGCACCGAAGCCTGGGAAAGCTGGCGCCAGCGGCGCGCCAACGTGCCGCCCAGCGAGAGCCCCGAGCTGCTGCTGGAGGGCCGGCTACGCCAGGGAGTGGGCGATGACTGGACCGGCCTGGCCCAGCTGGAGAAGGCCGCCCTGCGCCTGAAGCCCGCCCAATGCCAGCTGCTGCCCCAGTTGGAGCGGAGCCTCCATCCCCCCCGCTTCCTCGACCTGTTCCGCAGCGCCGGCCGCGCTCAGAACCTGCCGATGGCCCTGCTGCAGGGGCTGGCACAACAGGAATCACGCTTCACGCCGGCCGTGCGCTCCTCGGTGGGCGCCATCGGGCTGATGCAGCTGATGCCGGCCACCGCCGCCGAGCTGGCGGGAAAGCTGCTGAGCCCGGCGGAACTGGAGGATCCCGCCCGCAATGTGGAGCTCGGCAGCCGCTACCTCAGCGGCCTGCTCCGCCAATGGCAGGGCGAACCGATGCTGGCCGTGGCCAGCTACAACGCCGGTCCGGGAGCGGTGCAGGGCTGGCGGGCCGATCAGCTCCAGCGCGCCCCCGAGCTCTGGGTGGAGGCGATCCCCTATCCGGAAACGCGCCTGTACGTGAAGAAGGTGCTCGGCAATGCCTGGAGCTACCAGCAGCAGCAGCAGGGGCCGGAACCGCGCTGTTAAGGCAACGCCGATGGCGACGTCTGGGTGCGGATGTGATCAACGTGGGGGAGCACCCGATTCGGGATCGGGTGCGGCCCAGCGGTGACAACCGGCCGGGGAGCAGGCCTGCTCCGGGCCAGCGGCGCCTGCAGCGGTTCGTAGCGAGCTTCCAGGACCCGCCCCAGGCCCGCCCCACCCAGCACCAGCAGACTCAACATCGCCACCATCAGCAGGGGAGGAGGCAGCACCCGGATGCGCACCAGATCCAGCCGGGCCAGCAGCACCGTGGAGGCCAGGATCAGCACGTTGGAGAGCACATCCAGGTGCAGCAGGTAGAGCCCGCCGGTGATCACCAGCAACAACGTCACCACCAGGCTCACCACCCGACTGGCGGCCATCAGGCTCGAAATCTGACGCAGCAGCAGGTCGGGCATGGTGCAGACCACCACCACCACCAGGGCCTGCAGACATTCCGCCGACCAGACCAGGGTGCCGAGGGAGGCCAGCTCGCTGGCCTCCACGGTGATCGGTCGGCTCCAGTGCATGCCCAGATAGGTGCTGACCGCAAACAGCAGCAGCAGCATCGGAGCCTGCACCGGCAGCAGCATCAGGCGCAGGAGGGATTTCATCGTGTCTCCAGAACCAGAGCGATGGCTTCCAGGGGGCAACTGGGAATGCACTGTTCGCAGACCAGACAGTGGGGAGCCTCGAAGGCGAGTCGGGCCGTCGGGCCATCAAAGCGCAGGGCACCGCTGGGGCACACACTCGAGCAGATACCGCAATCGACGCAGAGCAGCGGATCGACGCGAATCTCGCCCGGGACGCGATTGAGGCCCAGCCCCTGGCGCTCCAGCCAGAGTTCGGCGGCATCGAGCTCGTCGATGTCGCCGGAGAGCTCCACCACCATGGTGCCGCTCTGATTCGGCGCGATCTGGGCGCGCAGGATCTTGGCAGCGATATCGAAATCAACAGCCAACCGATAGGTGATCGGCTGATGCACCGCCTCGCGCGGGAAGTGGAGTGTGAGGCGCCGCTTCACGCATCCGTGCCCTGGGGGTTGAAACTAGCAAGCTCAATCGAGGCCCACCGCCGCCACGACTGCTGCGGAAACGGTTGTCGCGGCAAAGGCTGTGGAGGGAAGGGCGATCAAGCGAGAGCCTGTGCATGGACAGGGACTGCTCAGGGGCGCTGGCCCTGGGCAGCAACAGCGGCTGCAGCCCCGGCGATGGGCCCCGTCGGGGTGCACCACAACTGTCAGAGTGACGGCGGTCTGTCCCTGGCGCTTGCCATGCCTGCCAACCCGCCGGATCCGGCCAGCCTCCCAGCGGCCGGTGCCAGCGCCCTGGGCCGGCGCGAACGGATGTTGCTGGCCGCCGTGGCCGCCATCCTGGCCCTGCTGCTGCTGTGGATGCGGGGCGGCCTGAACCCGGCCGGCCAACTGGAGCAACTGGCACGCCAATCCCCGCAGCTGCCGGTGGCCCTGGCCAATGAGCGGCCCACCCTGGTGGAGTTCTATGCCGACTGGTGCGAGGCCTGTCGCGCCATGGCACCGGCGATGCTGCGGCTGGAACAGCAGCATCGCGGCAGCCTCAACGTGGTGATGCTCAACGTTGACAATCCCCGCTGGCAGGGGGAACTGGAGCGCTATGCGGTCAATGGCATTCCCCAGCTGGAGCTGTTCGACGCCGCCGGCCAGGCGGTGGGCCGCTCGCTCGGGGCCCGCAGCGCCGCCGAACTGGAAAGCCTGGTACAGGCCCTGCTCAGCGAAGCCCCCCTCCCCCAGCTGGCTGGCGTGGGAGCCACCAGCCGCCTCGACAGCGAATCGCCGGGGCTTGACAGCGCCCCGGCCATGGCCAACCCCCGCAGCCACGGCTGATCCCCGATCACGAACCATCCGCATCCTCCCCTTGCCGCCATGGATCCCCGCTTCCGGGTCGAGCTGATCACCGCCACACCCAATCCCCAGCAGTGTGTCTATGCGGCCATGCACCAGGACTACAGCGAGGGCTTCGTGGTGGCGGATCGAGCCGACTGGCCCGACGAAAACCGCGCCGGTGCAATCTGCGTCAAACGGCTGCTGGCCGGAGAGCGCGGCCATTACGGCCCGATGGAACATGCCCAGATCGTGCTGAATGTGGGCTGGTTCCCCCACTCGGTGATGCAGCAGGCCCGCACCCACCGGGTGGGGGTCAGTTTCGATGTGCAGTCGATGCGCTATACGGGCGATCGCATCCGCAAGGCGGCCGAGGGCGAGCTGGCGCTGGAGGAGGTGTTCTATCTACGGCCGGTGGGCGATTACAGCGATCGCCAGGGCAAGAAGTATCACTACAGCGCCGACCAACGGGCGATCGACCTGGAGCTCTGCCGCGCCGCCGCCAGCCGCTACCGCGACCTGCTGGCTGCCGGCTTCGCCGAAGAGCATGCCCGCGGCATCCTGCCCTTCGACTACCGCCAGCACTTCGTGGTGAGTTTCACGCTGCGGGCCTTCCTGCACTTCCTCGATCTGCGGGCCAAGCTCGATGCCCAGCAGGAGATCCGCGAACTGTGTGATCTGATGTGGCCCCATCTCCAGGCCTGGGTGCCCGAGTTCGCTGATTGGTACGAGAAGAGCCGCCTGCACAAAGCCCGGCTGGCGCCATGAGCAAACCCACCCACCAGCGGCCAGTTCCCTGACGCTGATGGGTGGTGTTTGTCGCCCCGGCCCACCCCCATCCCGGCTCCATGGCGGTGGGCCAACGCCGCTGATCGGCCCTGTCCCCTGTCCTGCCAGGGGACAGGGGAGGCTGGACCGGGCGGACGGGCGGCCATGACCACCAGCTCCCCGGTCCGCGCCGATTCAGACCACCGCCAGACTGCGCAGATCGCCGCTGTAACCGGTGATCTCCAGCAGCGCATCGCCCGTGGCCTGAAAACCAGCCACGGCATCGTTCAAGGCCACGAACGTGCGGCTTGTCGACCCTGAACCGAAGCTGAAGGTGGCTGCCTGATTGGCTTGGAACGTGTTCGCCGTGAGCAGGGTGGCCACGCCGGCTGCGTTGAGCGCCGCCACGGAACCAAGCCTGGCCACCTGGGAGGCAGCCACCGCATTCGGGCCATCGAGGCTGTCGCTGCCGATGCTGAAGTCGGTGATGCGATCCAAGGCCCCCAGCAGCGATTGGCCGAAGCTGGTCACCCGGAACACATCGTTACCGGTTGAGCCCGTGAGCAGATCGGCGCCAGAGCCCACTTTGAACAGATTCGCCGCGGCATCGCCGGTCTGATAACTGGGGTTACCGGTGGTGGCCGCCAGCTGGGCGGCGCTGGTGGAGAACAAGGCAGGCCCCGTGAGCGTGCCGGCATCGCCCAGACTCAGACCCTGGCTGGCGTTGAAGCCCACGTTCACCGAAGCTCCCGGAGCCAGGCCGGCAGCCCAGTCCTTGCCGCTGAGGGTGGAGCGATAGAGACCGCCACCGAGATTGACCTGGCTCAGGCTCGCTCCCCAGGGGGCACCACTGAGCTTGTGGGTGGTGTCAAACGTCAGGCTCCAATTGCCCAGGGCCGTTGTGCCGGTGTTGGTCACCGTGATCTGGGCGGTAAGCCCGTGGTACCAGACGGAGCCAGCCACACTCACCTTCAGGAAGGGCGAGCTGGGGCTGGGGATGGCCGGCTTGATCGCACCGCCGGGATCGACGATCGGCTGAGCGGGCGAGGGCGGTGTTGCCGCTGGAACTGCCACGGTGCTGCTGTAAACAGTTTCGGCAAATCCCTGACGATCCTGATAGCTGACCTGTAGCCGCAGGCTCTGGCCCTGCTCTGCCGTACCCGGCACGAAATTGGCGCCGGTGGCGCCGGTGATCGCCTGCCAGGGGCCGGTGCTGGTGGCCTGAGCCTGCCATTGATAGACGAAGGGACCATCGCCATCGGGATCAACCTGGGTTTCGCTGGCCGTGAGCGCCTGCCCCATGGCCCCGGTGCCGTTGAGGCTGAAGCGCGCCTGTCCGTCATTGACGAAGGCCACCGACTGCGCTGCCGTGAAGACCGTCTCCGCAAAGTTGGCGGCATCGGTATAGGCCACCTTCAGGCGCACCGACCGGCCCTCCTCGGCGTTGCTGAGCACTAGGGAGCTGGCATTGGTGCCGATGGCACTCCAGCTCTGACCACCGTCTCCGGAGGCCTGCCATTGGTAGCTGTACCCCCCGCTGCCCTGGCCATTGGGATCGTTAGCGCTCTGAACCGCCGTCAGGGTCTGACCGACGGCGGGGATACCACTGATGGCAAAACTGGCCGTCCCCAGATTGACCGGTGCGGGCGTTGGGGTTGGGGTGGGCGTCGTGCCGTGATCATGGCCACCGGGCTGGGTCTGGCCGATCGATGTCTGGTAGCCGTCGGTGACCTGGCCTACCGGAGCGGTCGGCGTCAGCAGCGATGTCCGGCTGACGAGCGTGAAGTGCTCGGCCGGGTGGTCGAACGGCACCTCCAGCTGATCCTCCACGATCTGGTCGTGATGGAATTCGACGTTCCCCAGCACCAGCTGGGCCTTGGTCACGCCCACGAGCAGGATTCTCTGGTTGGTGGGCAGGACGGAGATCGACAGGCCCTCGGCCGTGTCTGTCACCGAGAGCCGCTCGCGGGTGCCGAAGTAGAGGAAGCTCAGCTTCATTGTGGCCGGATTGAAGCCCTCAACCCGCTGCTGGACTCCATATTCGTGCGAGCGCACGTACACAGTGCTGCCGTCCCGGGGGCCGATGCCCTGCTCCCAGGAGACCACGCCGCCGATGTCCTGACGCAGGTGCTCGTTCTGGACGACGCCAAAGTTGGCCATCGTGATGTCGCGGTAGCTGATGCCCCGCAGCACCTGGAACTCGGGTGTCGATGCCCACGGATTGACGATCGCCACCTCGCCGGTCTCCGTCTTGGCGATGATCAGGTTATGGACCGACACGTCAGCGAAGTCGAGGCGGTCGCGGGAGGGATCAAACCCCACGATGTCGTCGGCCGCCGGATTGACGAGGAACACACGGCCTGTGGTGCCATCGATTGGGGGCGGAGTCGGGGTCGGGGTCGGGGTGGGCGTCGGGGTCGGAGTGGGCGTTGGAGTTGGCGTGGGTGTCAGGGAATGGACGGTGATGCCGGGCAGAGCATCGAGCTCCGCGTCGGTGAGCGCAACACCACCCTTGAGCTCGACGCTACGGGCGAAGGCACCGGCCAGGCCAGCGTTGTAATCCAGTGCCACCTCATTGGAGACGTAATCACTGCGTAGATCGACGTAGGAGGTGTCATTCGGTTGGGTGGGACCACCCACGAGGGCGCCGAAATTAATGTGGGCATTCGGCAGGCCATTGCGGAAACCATCCCAGCCCACTCCCGAAGCCTCGCGACTGTGGGGTTGCTGGGGGAAATTATTGCCGTAGCCCACCAGATAGCTGGACTGCCTGGGGTTGGCACCGAGGATGTAATCCACAGTCTGCTGCGCCAGCGCGGTGTAGGCCCCATTCGGATCATTGACGCTGCTGGCATAGACATCGGCCAGAAAAGCCGTGTTGGCGGCATAGCGAAGCGAACCCCACTGGCTGATCCAGCGCAGGCCGCCCGCCGTGATCTGCACGCCATTGCCGCCGGTCACCCAGTTGTTCAGCCAACCCTCCACCTGCTGCTTGATCGCGGTGGAGCCGCTCTGCTGGGCCAGCAAGATGGCCGTGGCATAGGAACTGTCGTCCCAGTTCCCTGTCCAGCCCTTGTTGAGACCACCAATATTGGTGTTGTAGAGATTGAGGGCCTTATTCAAATAAGCTGAGCCATCGCCGCCTTGGGCCTTGACGGCCTGAGCCAGCCAGACGGCACCATTGGCCAGCTCATCATAATAGCCGCTATAAGAATTGTAAAACCCCTGCACAACAGGTATCGAATCCGAATACTTACCCCGATAGGTATCGGCAAACTGGTACAGCGCGATCGCACTGGTCAGAAGCTTGTCGGCATAGGCCACCTCACCACTGCGGCGAAACAGGATCGAAGCCGCAGCCATGGCTGCGGCGCTGCCGCCGGCCACATCGGAGCCCGGCTTGCTGGCCGTCACCGCCATGGCTGGCCGCAGGATGGTTTCGGTTTCAGCGGGTTGCCAGAGGGCGTGGTCGGCGTCGGCATCGCCTACCTGGGCCACGAAAAAGGAGGTCTTGCCGGAGGCATCCAGCACATTGCACTTGAGCAGGTAGTCGGTGCCCCATTTGACAGCAGCCAGCAGATCATCACTTTGTCCTGAGGCGGCATAGCCGTTGGCAAATTGCAGACCTCCCCAGGCAAGGTTGGTGAGACTGGAAGCCAGGGGCAGGCCAAACTTCCCATAATCTCCGGCATCGTGATAGCCACCGGTGAGATCCAGCTTCACTCCCGCCTGGAGATTGGCGCTGGTGTTGTTGCCGAAGTAAACGCCATCCAGGCCATCGTGGAGGCCTGAATCCCCCCGCCAATCGATGCGATTGGTGGCCTCATCGAGATTGCCGGAACGCTGACCCTCATAAAACAGAAACGACTTCTGCAGGGCCTCTGCATAATTGACGCCACCCCCCTTGACCGGGAAAGAACTGGGATTCACCTCGCCCGTTGTTGGGAGCGGCACCGTTGTGGGTGTAGGCGTAGGCGTTGGTGTAGGAGTGGACGTCGATGTTGGCGGCGCCGACTGCAAGGCAATCAGCGCCGGCTTGGTGACGAACAGGTCCGAAGCCTGAACCGGGCCGCTGGCCGCACCCACACCGGCAGGCCGGGTAGCCGTGAAACCGACGGTGACCGAGCCGCCGACCGCGAGGGCCGCACCCCAGTCAATTCCGCTGAGTGTATAACCATAATGGCCATTGGCCAGGGTCGTGATGGTGAATGTCAGTCCCCAGGGAGTACCACTGATCAACACATCACTTTCAAAGGAAAGGCTCCAATCCGCCAACGGCACGATGCCGGTGTTCGTGATCGTCAATTGAGCCGTCAGTCCCCCATCCCAGAGGGATCCGTCGAGGAGCAGCTTGAGAGCTGGATTGCCTGTGCTAGCGATCAAGGAGGGCATGGTGAGCCTTAAACACTCTGCGATTCAACCCCGCCTGACCCGACGTCGACGATCCCCCAAAGGGGATACTCGCCACCTCGCCCAGGAGCGTTTTGCAGAAACCAGAGCCCCACAGCGGATCTGGCCGATCCGAAGCAAATCTGGTATCGACAGCGGCCCTCTGGCGTTCACATTGCGTTTAATGTTGCTAGAATCCGACGATCAAATAAGCTTTGCAAATGGATTTAACTTACAAAATTCCGCTACTGATTCAGAGTCGCAAAATCATTCTTGAAGCCGTTATCAGAAGCGGAATTGAGCCGAGTGTGGCGATCGCGATGAATCACGAAAATCAGCTGCATCCCCTGGTTCTTGGCCTGAAAGATCCCAAGATCATCCACTATGTGGGAACCGACGCCAATAGCTGTCTGGAGGCTTTCCAAAAAAAGCCGATCGGCTTCCTGTTCTGCACAGATGAGCTGGAAGAGGGCGACGGCTTCCATCTTTGTCAAACCATCAAATCAATCAGCCCAGGGACTAAAACCCTGCTGATTTGCACAGGCAATCAGATTGATCAACGCGCTTTTGCTGCCGATGAGATTGATGGCATCTTCTGCTATCAGGAAATGATTGAAGCCAAGGGTGTTCTCGGCGCAGCAATTCTGGCCGCCAGCGGCGGCCGACGCTATCGCAGCCAGCGCATTCGCGACATCTCAGAAAAAACATCCACCCTCGACCTCAAGGAGAGGGACTACGACATCCTCCATTGCCTGGCCGATGGCATGAGCAATCGCGAAATCGCCGACGCCCTGCAGATCAGCGAACAGACAGCCAAAACTTATACCAAACGCCTGATTGGCAACCTGAGCGCCAAGAATCGGCTCCACGCCCTGATCCTTGGCCTGCGCTACGGCCTCACCACTGTTCGCTGAGTACCGGCAGCGGAGCCAGCGCCTGCATCACATCTTCGCCAGTGTCACGCGCTCAGGCTGGTGCTGGTACTTACCGGAGCGATCCTGATAGGTGGTGTCGCAGGGATCCCCTTCAAAGAACAGCAGCTGGCAGATGCCTTCATTGGCATAGATACGGCAATCGGCGCCAGAGGAATTGCTGAACTCCAGGGTGAGATGCCCCTCCCAACTGGCCTCGGCCGGGGTGGTGTTGACGATGATGCCCAGGCGGGCATAGGTGCTCTTGCCCAGACAGATCACGGTGATGTTGGCCGGCACCTTCATGCGCTCCAAGGCAACACCCAGGCCGTAAGAATGGGCCGGCAGGATGAAATACTCACCGTCTTCGTCGAGGTGCAGCGGCGCCGGCTCCAGATTCGCTGGGTTGAACCGCTTCGGATTCATCACCGTGCCAGGCACATGGCGGAAGATCAGGAATTCCTTGCTCGAGAGCCGCAGGTCGTAGCCGTAGGAGGAACAGCCAAAACTCAGCACCGGCCCACGGCGGGAGTCAGGATCGAGATGGCGCACCAGGGTGGACTGGAACGGCTCCAGCATGCCGGTGGCAGCCTGCTCGTTGATCCAGCGGTCGTTCTTGAGCATCGGCTTGGAGAAAAAAAGACCGGCAGGATCGCCTAAGGGGCGCGGCGCAACTGGGTGACCTGATCGGCCATCGCCATCAGAGCCGCTGGCATGGACGGTCCCGTCAGGATGACATCCAATTGCGCCGGCCTTTGCTCCAGCGTGGCGGTGACCTCATCGGCTGCCAGATAGCCCAGCTCGATCGCCAGGCCCAGTTCGTCGAGCACCATCAGATCCACCGAACCCTCCAGCAGGCAGGTGCGGCTGTAGGCCCAGACCTCGGTCACAGCCTCCAGGGTCTGGGCCAAGGCCACCGCGGCCTCGGCTTCGGGCGGGGCCGCGGAGGAGGCCAGAGGGGAATCGATGCACTGCAGGGTGGCGGGCCGCAGCCACTCCAGCCGGCCACACAGCCACAGGCTGCCGGCCACCCCCTGCTCCACACCCCCCTTGAGAAACTGAGTCACCAGCACCCGGCTACCCAGCCCGGCCGTACGCAGCGCCTGGCTGAACACCGCCGCAAAACTGCCCCGGAACGGTGCCGTGTGGATCTGCAACAGCCCTTCAGGCTGGGGCACCAGGCGCAGGGCGGGCTGGGTGGCCGGCATCGGGGCCGGATGGACCGGCGCTCCATGGCCGGCGGACTCCAGCCGACCACCACCGGCAGGCCTCGGGCTCTGGCGATGGCTGGCGAGGCTGGTGGTCATGGCGATCCTGTTCACAGGCCTGGGACGAAATGGCGAGGCGGGCCTGCCGAAGGTCCCGATGGCGAATGTAGCGGTAGCGAGAAGCCGCGCACACCACCCCTGGTGCAAACAGACGTACCACTGCCGGGGCCTAGCCTCCTGCTGGCGTGCCGCCGGCCGCCCCGTTTCCTTGCCTCTGCCCTGCAGCCGTGACCCCCAGCACCGATCCCAACCTGCGGCGCGATGGCCGTACGGCCACCCACCAACGCCCCGTCCAATTCCAGTGGGACCCCCTGGGCTTCGCCCTCAGTTCGGTCTTGATTGCGACGGGACAGACCCGGGTGCTCTGCAGCGTCTGCCTGCAGGAGGAGGTGCCCCGCTGGCGACGGGGCAGCGGCAGCGGCTGGCTCAGCGCCGAATACCGCCTGCTGCCGGCCTCCACCCCCAGCCGCCAGTCGCGGGAGTTGATGAAGCTCTCCGGCCGCACCCAGGAAATCCAGCGCCTGATCGGCCGCAGTCTGCGGGCCGCCCTCGACCTCGAGGCCCTGGGAGAACGCACCCTGCTGGTGGATTGTGATGTGCTCCAGGCCGATGCCGGCACCCGGACGGCCTCGATCACCGGCGCCTGGGTGGCCCTGGCGGCGGCGATCGCACGGCTGCAGCGCCAGCAGCTGCTGACCAGCTCGCCCCTGAAGCACCAGGTGGCGGCGATCTCGGTGGGATTGGTGGCGGGCGAGGCCCTACTGGATCTGGACTACAGCGAAGACAGCCGCGCCGACGTGGACCTGAATGTGGTGATGGACGACCAGCTGAGGCTGCTGGAAATCCAGGGCACCGCCGAAGGAGCTCCGTTCAGCCGCAGCCAGCTGAACAGCCTGCTGGACCTGGCCGATGGCGGCATCCACAGCCTCCAGCAGGCCCAACGCCAGGCCCTCGATGCAGCGCCAGCGGGGTCACCGCTGGCGCTGCTGGCAGAGCCCGGCGCCGGTGGCAGCACCTGAGCGCTCCGAATTGTGCCATGGTAAACAGTGTGGATTGCTACAAGCCAGGGCCCAACCGCTCCTTAGCTTCCAACCCAACTCGGCAGCCCGTCATGGTCGGCGCCACACGCGGTTTCAGCCGTTACGCCAGCACCCCATCCACTGGGGCCCCCGGAGCCGTGGCTGCCATCGGCACCTCGGCGATGGCCGGTCCCACCCTGATGGAGGTGATCCGCGGCCTCTCCGGCAGCAACGTCGAAACCATCGAACGGGGCAAGACCATCTTCTTCCCCGGCGATCCCGCCGAACGGGTCTACCTGCTGCGCCGCGGCGCCGTGCGGCTTTCGCGCGTCTACGAATCGGGCGAAGAGATCACGGTGGCCCTGCTGCGCGAGAACAGCCTGTTCGGCGTGCTCTCCCTGCTCACCGGCCAGCGATCCGACCGCTTCTATCACGCCATCGCCTTCACCCGGGTGGAGATGGTCACGGCGCCGGCCACTTCGGTGCGCCGGGCGATCGAGCAGGACGCCAGCGTCGGTCTGCTGTTGCTGCAGGGGCTCTCCTCCCGCATTCTGCAGACGGAAACCATGATCGAAACCCTCACCCACCGCGACATGTCCTCGCGGCTGGTGAGCTTCCTGCTGGTGCTCTGCCGTGATTTCGGCGTGCCCAGCAGCGAGGGGATCACGATCGATCTGCGCCTCTCCCACCAGGCAATCGCCGAGGCGATCGGCTCCACCCGCGTCACGATCACCCGCCTGCTGGGCGATCTGCGCAACGATGGCCTGGTGCAGATCGACCGCAAGAAAATCACGGTGTTCGATCCCATCGCTCTGGCCAAGCGCTTCAGCTGAATTCGGCCTCCAGATCCCCATCCAGGCCGGCCTGACGGCAGGGCCAGGACGATACTGAGACGTTACGGGAGCATGGCGTGTCGGGCTGGCTGCTGATCCTGACCTTGCTGCTGCTCGGGGGCGTGCTCTCCACCCTCGGCGATCGGCTCGGCACCCGGGTGGGCAAGGCACGGCTGAGCCTGTTCGGACTCAGGCCGAAGAACACCGCCGTGGTGATCACCGCCCTCACCGGCGCCCTGATCAGTGCGCTCTCGCTCGGGCTGATGCTGCTGGTGAGCGAGCAGCTGCGGCTGGGCCTGTTTGAGCTCGATCAGATCCAGGCCCGCCTGCGGGACAGCCGCAGCGCCCTGCGCCAGAGCCAGGCCGATCTGGACCGCAGCCGCGCCGAACTCAGCCGGGCGGAGCTGGGCCGCAGCCAGGCGATGGCCGGCCGCCAGCGGGCGATCGACAGCCAGCACAAGGCGGAGGCCCAGCTCAACACCGCCCAGACGCGGATCGCCGCCCTGCGGCGGGAACTGCAACCGCTGCAACGGGAGCGAACCCGGCTGGAGGCGGAGCGCCTGCGGCTCAGTCGTGAAGTCAAGGGCCGCGATGCCGAAATCCGCCGCACCGAAGCCGAACTCTCCAGCGTGCGCCAGCGGATCGCCGCAGGCGAAAAGGAACTCAAAGGACTGGAAGGCAATGTGCTCGCGCTGCGCCGCGGCGATGTGGTGATCGCCAGTGGTCAGCCTCTGGCCACGGCCAAGGTGAAGCTGGGCACGTCCAGCCAGGCGCAGAGCGTGATCGAGGCCCTGCTGCAGCAGGCCAATCTGACGGCCTTCCAGAGCCTGCTGCCCGACCAGAAGCCCGACCGCCAGATCCTGCTGGTGCCCCGCAATGACATCGCTCGACTCAAGACCCTGCTGACCAAGCCGGGCACCTGGGTGGTGAGCATTCGCTCGGCCGCCAATGTGCTGCGGGGCGAACAACGGGTGCTGGCTTTCCCCGATCTGCGACCCAACCGCCAGGTGGTGCGCAAAGGCGAGATGCTCTCCCGCACCACCCTGGATGGCGACGAACGGGGAGCCGAGCTGGTGCGCAGCCGTCTCAATCTGCTGCTGGCCGCCGCTTTCGCCCGCGCCCAGCGCCAGGGCACCCTGGTGGATGGGTTGCAGTTTGACGCCAACGACTTCAACGAGCTGGGCCGTGCCCTGGCCGAACGACCTGCCGGCCAGGAGGCCACCCTGGAGGCCACGGCCCGCAACAACGCCGATACCCCCGATCCGATCGTCGTTGAGCTGCACTGGCTGAACCCAGGCAAGGACAGCGATCGGCGGCGCGACCGGCAACCATGAGCGCAGCCACCAGCCTGCCGGGCCCGGGGCCGCTCGCCGGCCTCGATCCAGGCCGCAGCAAGTGCGGTCTGGTGCTCACCGACGCCAAACGCCAGCAGATCGTCGCCGCCCGTGTGCTGCCTCCGCAGCAGGCCTTGGCGCTGCTGCGCCACTGGCAGCAAGGCACCGGTCTGGCGGCGGTGGTGCTGGGCAACGGCACCGGCTCGGCCCTCTGGCAACACCGGCTGGCACCAGACCTGCTGGTACTGAGCGTGGATGAACGCGGCAGCACCCTGGCCGCCCGGGAGCGCTACTGGCAGCTGCAGCCGCCCCGAGGCTGGCAGCGCCTGCTGCCGCGGGGTCTGCGCCAGCCGCCACGGGACTGGGATGATGTGGTGGCCCAGCTGTTGCTGGAACGCTGGCTCGGCCGTCCCCTGATCCGCCCGCCGTCGCTGCTTGAAGCTCAGAAGCTGGCGCGCACCGTGAAGGCATAGTCGCCGCCGGCCTCGAGCTGGTAATCAGCCTGGAGCAGGAAACGCAGCAAAGCATCCTGAATCAGGGCCCGGCCGAGCGAAGGCTCCACGCTCAGCTCACCGCGATCAAAGGCCCAGCGAAAGCTCCACTGGAAGCCACCGGCGCTCACCTCGCCCTCCAGCAGGCAGGGGCTGAAGCTCTGGCGCAGCACCCGCAACCTGGCCGTGGTGGTCGGCAAACGGCTCATGCTTCTGAGGATGCCGCTGCGCCGGCCCGAAAACTGTTCAGCCGGTTACCGGCCCGCTCCAGGCCCGAGCGCCGGATCAGCTCGATCCCAGCCCCCACCTCCACCAGCACGGCCTCAAGCAGCGGCCGCTCCTCGGCTGAAAACCGTCCCAGCACGTGGGACACGGTGCGTTCGCGACGCTCCTGGGGGTTCTCGGCGGGGGCACCGATGCCGATGCGCAACCGGGGAAAATCCTGGGTTCCAAGCTGTTGGATGGCGCTGCGCAGGCCGTTATGGCCGCCGGCACTGCCCGCAGACCGCAGCCGCAGCCGGCCGAGGGGGAGGTCCATATCATCGACCAGCACCAGCAGCTGCTCAGGGTTGAGGCGATACCAGTCGAGGGTGGCCCGGATCGCGCGACCGCTCTCGTTCATGAAGGTCTGGGGCATCAGCAAGCGCAGGCGCTGATCACCGCTGCCGATCTCAGCCAGTTGACCCTGC